>NZ_JOJZ01000024.1:0-190786 GCF_000814735.1 Fructilactobacillus fructivorans | reverse complement strand
AGTTCTTTCTAAGTGTGGTGGCGAAAGCCTGAAGGATACACCTGTTCCCATGCCGAACACAGAAGTTAAGCTTCAGTACGCCAAGAGTAGTTGGGGGATCGCCCCCTGCAAGGGTAGGACGTTGCCACGCAACCCAGAGTTTTTAACCATTTGGTTAGAAGCTCTTTTTTTGTGCCCAAAAGTGGGTGTATAATTACCAATAATTAAGCTAAGAGGTGGTTTACATGAAAAAGCAACGTTGGTATCGTTTTTCACTCGGTTGGCAAATCGTATTTGGATTATTTTTAGGAATATTCTTTGGGGTTATTTTTTATCAAAATAAGACTGCCATCAATGTGATGCAAAACGTTGGAACAATGTTCATTAGTTTGATTCAAATGGTCGTTTTGCCCATTGTGGTCTCGTGTCTAACGGTCGGAATTGCAGGAATGGGTGACATCAAAAAAGTTGGTCGGATTGGAATTAAGACTCTGGTTTACTTTGAATTAATGACGACCGTAGCCATTATTCTGGGCCTTTTCGTCGCCAACATCACTCATCCAGGAACCTATATTAATGTGCATCAAATGCATGGATCAACTGACATTAGTCAATACATAGCGACTGCCAAACAGTCGAAAAACACCGGAATTTGGTCTATGATCATGAACCTGATTCCTACAAATATCTTCGCTTCACTTAGTAAAGGCGATATGATGCCCATTATCGTCTTTTCAGTTTTCTTCGGACTTGGAACGGCAGCAATCGGTGAAAAAGGACAGATCATCATTAACTTCATGAGTGCTGTCTCAGAAGTGATGTTTAAAATCACGAACTGGGTGATGCACCTGGCTCCCATTGGAGTGTGTGCCCTAATCGGAGTGACTCTAGCAGAGCTTGGAATTAAAGCTTTACTACCGCTAGGTTACTTTGTGTTCTTGGTTTACTTAACCATGTTAATCTTTGTACTGGTAGTGATGGGAATTGTGGCACGACTATGTCACTTTAAACTCTCCGATCTACTAGCGGTCATTAAAAATGAAATTGTCTTAGCGTTTTCAACTGCCAGTTCAGAGGCTGTCCTGCCAAAGATGATTCAAAAAATGGACCATTTTGGGGTCAGTCCTTCGATCGTTTCGTTCGTAATCCCGACTGGATACACCTTTAACCTTGATGGATCAGCCATTTATCAGTCACTAGCGGCCCTCTTTTTAGCGCAGGCTTACAATATTCACTTATCAATTGGACAACAAGTGACGTTACTGATTGTTCTGATGATTACCTCAAAGGGAATGGCGGGAGTTCCCGGAGCATCATTTGTGGTATTACTTGCCACCATTTCGACCATTGGAGTTCCAATGTCCGGTTTGACCTTTATTGCGGGAATTGATCGTTTCATTGACATGGGAAGAACGGCAGTTAACGTGGTGGGTAATTCACTTGCCACTGTGGTAGTTGGTAGCTCCGAACATGAATTTAACCGTAAACAAGCTGACAATTACGTTAAGCGAGTCAAAGCGAAAAAAGCATAAAAATAAAAGCTGAAATCAGATTTTATTCCGATTTCAGCTTTTATTTACTCACTGATTAAGAAATTGACAAAAAGTTATTGACAGAACTACTCATTTCAACTTACAATCAATAAAACTAATGAAAGGAAGTTTCAGCGATGACTACAACTGCATTTTACTTGATTAGCATTTTATTATTCGTCTTAGTCACATTAATCATCAAAAATTGTGTGGATAATAAGATGCTTTTCAGTCAGAGCTAACTTCTTCTTCGAGTCCTCACAGTTTTTCGTCAATAGCTGTGGGGGTTAATGATATTTGTCCTCCAGTTATTGAAACTGGGGGACTTTTTTATTTCAAAGGGAGTGATCAGGGGTAATTAAGGAAGCGTGCATACATCTACCAACTAATACGTTGAAAATCGAAGGAGTTTGGGACATGAAAAATATTTGGAAAAAAATGAATGAAAAAGTTAATTTTCATTTTTATATGGCCAAGGATAAAAATTTGGAAAAAACGTTGACCGTTAAAGATTTCTTAGCACTGGGACTTGGAACGATTCTTTCGACCTCAATCTTCACGTTACCTGGAATTGTGGCCGCTAAGTATACTGGACCTGCCGTGGTGGTTCCCTTTATCTTAGCCGCTTTGGTCGCCGGACTGGTGGCCATGAACTACGCCGAAATGGCTTCTGTCCTACCGTTTGCGGGATCAGCCTATTCTTGGATCTCCGTTTTGTTTGGAAAGTTCTGGGGATGGATCGTTGGTTGGGCGTTGCTAGCCGAATATTTAATTGCCGTGGCCTTCGTGGCGGCCGGACTCTCGTCCAACGTTCAAGGTCTGATTTCTCCGCTAGGAATTGCATTACCGAAAGCCCTGGCGTCACCGCTTGGAACTAATGGTGGTGTGATTGATATCATTGCTGTGATCGTGGTGGCGCTCGTCACTTACATCCTGTTAAGAGGCGATCGGCAGACCACTAAAGTGTCTAACATCTTGGTGGTTTTGAAGTTGTTGGCAATCGTTGCCTTTATTGTGGTGGGCGCAACGGCGATCAAAGCCCAAAACTACGTGCCGTTTTTCCCCAAGAGTCACCCGAATCCGGATGGGACCGTCTTTGGTGGCTGGCAGGGAATCTACGCTGGCATTTCAACGATTTTTCTTTCATACATTGGTTTTGACTCAATTGCTTCCAACTCTGCCGAAGCTAAGAATCCGCAAAAAACGATGCCACGAGGGATCATTGGTTCTTTGATAATTGCGACCATCTTCTTCATTTGTGTCTCACTTGTGATGGTCGGAATGTTCAAATACACCATGTACGCGAATAATGCTGAACCAGTTGGCTGGGCTCTTAGAGAAAGCGGGCACACTGTTATTGCGACAGTCGTTCAAGCCGTCGCCGTTTGCGGTATGCTGGTAGCTTTGATTGGAATGATGATGGCAGGATCTCGTTTGATCTACTCGTTTGGTCGTGACAAGATGCTGCCCAAAATGGTGGGAAAAGTAAATAAGAAAAAGATCCCAAGCAATGCACTGTGGATCATCACCATTATTGGAATTATTCTGGGAGCAATCTTCCCATTTACCTTCCTAGCTCAATTAATTTCAGCTGGGACCCTGATCGCCTTTATGGCTGTCTCACTTGCTATGTATCCACTGAGAAGACGGGAAGGAAAAACCTTGCCAAAAGCATCATACCAAGAACCATTCTATCCAGTTTTGCCCATTCTCGGTTTTTTTGGTTCATTTGCCGTTTTCATGGGATTGGATGTCCAGGCTAAAATCTACTCGGCCGTTTGGTTCCTAATTGGGGTCATCATCTACTTTGTTTACGGGATGCGTCATGCCGATTCGAAGCTCCCGGATGATAGTGACCAGGAAATTGAAGAGAACCTCTAATTTCTCCTTATGTGATTTTTTTACCAAAGGTGGTTGAAAAATCAATATCGGTGGAGTACTCTTAGAGCAATCTTAAAAAGAAAAGGGTGAATTAGTAATGTCAGATAAAAAGAAGAAAGTTGTTCTAGCATATTCTGGTGGTCTTGATACCTCGGTTGCCATTGCCTGGTTAACTGATAAGGGATACGACGTTATCGCAACCTGCATTAACGTCGGTGAAAACAAGGATCCAGAATTCATTAAAAATAAAGCGCTAAAGGTGGGAGCTGTCCGCTCATACGTTATTGACGCTAAGGATGAATTTGCTGACGATTATGCTTCGGTCGACTTACAGGCGAATGCCATGTATGAAGGTGCTTACCCACTTGTTTCGGCTTTGTCACGTCCATTGATTGCCAAGAAATTGGTTGAAGTTGCCAAAGAAGAGAGCGCTGACGCAATTGCGCACGGTTGTACCGGAAAGGGAAACGATCAAGTCCGATTTGAGGTTGCTATTCATGCCCTTGCCCCCGACTTAGACGTGTTAAGTCCAGTTCGTGACTGGCACTGGTCTAGAGAAGACGAGATTGCTTATGCTAAGGATCACAATATCGATATTCCAATCAATCTCAATTCTCCTTACTCAATTGACAGTAACATCTGGGGTCGTGCGAACGAAGCTGGAGTGTTGGAAGATCCATGGGTAAGTGCTCCCGAGGACGCGTATGATATGACCAAACCGGTTGAAGATACTCCTGATGAACCAACCGAATTAGAAATCACCTTTAAAAAGGGATTACCAGTTGCTTTAGACGGAAAACCAATGAAATTCTCTGAGATTATTCAGAAGCTCAACACCATTGCCGGTGAAAATGGGATTGGTCGAATTGACCACATTGAGAACCGATTAGTCGGAATCAAATCTAGAGAAGTCTATGAGACTCCTGGAGCTGAAGTATTGATGAAAGCCCACAAAGAGTTAGAAGATCTAACCTTTGAAAGGGGTTTAGCTCACTTTAAACCATTGGTTGAAAATGAAATCAGTGAAGTCATTTACGATGGTCTTTGGTTCTCACCCCTGATGGAATCACTTCAAGCATTCTTGAAAGATTCCCAAAAGAACGTCAGCGGTGTGGTCAGGGTCAAACTCTTTAAGGGTAACGTCACTGTGCTGGGCAGAAAGTCGCAGAACTCACTCTACGATAAGGATCTCGCTACTTACACCTCATCGGATTCATTTGATCAGGTAGCTTCCAAGGGCTTTATCAAATTGTGGGGTCTGCCAACCAAGGTTAATTCCCAAGTGCAGATCAAGAACGCCAAACAAAAGGACCAGAGCAAATGAGCGATCGATTATGGGGCGGCCGTTTTACCGAACAGCCCGATGAGTCAGTTGACGATTTTGGTTCCTCCATTTCCTTTGACCAGTTAATGGCTGACGAGGATATTGAGGGATCTCTGGCACACGTTAAAATGCTGGAAAAGACCGACATTCTTTCGTCTGGGGATGTGAAACAGATCGTGGCTGGTCTAGAGGGAATCCAAAAGGATCTCCATGCGGGGAAAGTTAAGTTTTCCAAAGAGAACGAAGATATTCACATGAATATTGAAAAGATTCTCACCGATCGCATTGGACCAGTTGCTGGGAAATTGCACACGGCTCGCTCGCGAAATGACCAGGTTGCTACTGATTTTCACCTGTACTTAAAGAGGCGCCTCCCAAAAATTATTGATGAGATTACGACCCTACAGAAGACGCTGGTTAAAATGGCGGAGGAAAACGTCGAGACCATCATGCCAGGGTATACGCATCTTCAACATGCCCAACCCATCTCATACGGACACTATCTAATGGCCTATTATCAGATGCTTAAACGGGACAAGGAACGATTTGAGTTCAACGAAAAGCATACCGACATGTTGCCACTAGGGGCAGCTGCGTTAGCCGGAACCACTTTTCCCATTGACCGTCAGTATACTGCCAAAGAACTTGGTTTTGACGAGGTCTATGCGAATTCATTAGACGCCGTGTCCGATCGAGACTTTGCGTTGGAGTTTTTAAGTAACTGTTCCATCTTGATGATGCACCTGTCCCGTTTCTGTGAGGAAATTAGCATGTGGGTCAGTTATGAGTTTCAGTACCTCGAAATCAGTGACGAGTATTCGACGGGAAGTTCCATCATGCCTCAGAAAAAGAATCCTGACATGGCTGAGCTAATTCGTGGTAAGACGGGACGAGTCTACGGCGATTTAATGGGACTACTTGCAACCATGAAATCACTACCACTTGCCTACAATAAGGACTTACAGGAAGACAAAGAGGGGGTCTTCGATGCGGTTAAAACCGTGCTCCCCGCCTTGAAAGTCTTTAACGGGATGATTGCAACGCTGAAAGTCAATAAGGACAAGATGCGTGATAGTACCAAGCATGACTTGTCAAACGCCACTGAACTTGCTGATTACTTGGCAGCGAAGGGCGTTCCGTTCAGGCAAGCTCACGGAATCGTTGGAAAGTTGGTCCTAAACTGTATTCAAACGCATCGTGATTTGCAGGACATGAGTCTGAAAGAGTTACAAAAAGCCTCACCTGTAATCCAAAATGATGTTTACAGAGAGTTAGACCCTGAAGTAGCCGTAGAGCGTCGCAACTCGGAAGGTGGAACTGGATTTAAGCAGGTTAGAGCACAAATCGAGCGCGCTAAGCATGAATTAAAATAATTAATAAAAAAGACTGAAGTCGCATGGCTTCAGTCTTTTTTGCTTCTTTGTTACTAAGTAAACTTAAATTAGATTTGCAATTAATTTCACAGGTGGTACACTTTGAAAAATTAATTAAGAAAACCTTAAGGAGATGAAGTTCAATGGGCAAGTCGAATTTAAAGACGGTCATGCAGTTGTTGTTAGTCGTTGTCATAGTTGGAATGGGGAGTTTACTAGCACGACGACCAGCACATGCTGACGATCAATCATTGAACCGAGTCAAACAGTCAGGAACTTTGACGGTGGGAACGGCACCGGACTACCCACCGTTTGAGTTTCAGGTAAATAAGGGCGGCAATCAGGAGGATGTCGGGATGGATATTGACATTGCCAAACAAATTGCCAAGAACCTCCACGTTAAGCTAAAGATTAAGAATATGAGTTTTGAATCACTGCTTGTGGCCGTTCAGTCCGGTAAGATTGACATGGCCATTGGTGGTATTAATCCTACTCCCGAACGGAAGCAGAATGCTGATTTTTCCAAGATTTATTACAGTGGTGGTCAAGACTTCTTAATCAACAAGAATGATGCTGGTCAAATTAAAAATAAGAATAGTTTAAGGGGCAAGAAGGTCGGAACTCAGACCGGAACCCTGCAACAGAGTTTAGCTAAAAAAGACATCCCCAACGCCCACGTCGTTGGAATGGACAAAACACCCGATCTGGTTCTCGCCCTTAAGACCCATAAAGTAGCGGCTGTCGGAGTGGAAAAACCAGTCGCCCAGGCTTACGTCGCTAATGACCACGATTTAAAGGCCATTGATTCAGGATACAAGTTAAACAAAAATGACGTTGGGACCGCAATCGCATTTAAAAAGGGGAACACTTCCTTGGTCAACGCCGTTAATCAGAGTATCGATCAAATCCACAAAAAGAATTTAATCCCACAGTACCTTAAGGACGCCGGAAAGCACATGAAAGTTAACACCAATAATACCTCAATGTGGCACTACTGGAAGTACTTTGCTACTGGGGTTGAGTATACGTTAATCATCTCAGTTGTTTCCGTCTTCTTTGGGATTATCCTCGGGATTATCTTGGTTTTGATGCGACTATCCAAGTACAAGTTCTTAAGTTGGCCCTCAATTGCGTATACGGAATTTGTCAGAGGAACCCCAATGATGGTGCAAGTCCTGTTCGTTTATTTCGGACTGGGAGTTTTAGTTAACATTCCCGCATTGACCGCCGGAATCATTGCCGTCTCACTGAACAGTGGCGCGTACGTCAGTGAGATTATCAGAGGTGGGATTAACGCCGTTGACAAGGGACAATCGGAAGCTTCTAGAAGTTTGGGACTATCCAAGAAAGACATGATGGCCTCGGTCATCTTGCCGCAGGCTTTCAAGAACATCTGGCCCGCCCTTGGCAATGAATTTATTACCATCATCAAGGACAGCTCGATCGTTTCCATTATCGGAGTGACCGAAATCGTCTACGAACTAAACATCGTGCGTGCCGATACTTACAGAGGGGTAGCTCCAATCGCAGTCGCCATGATACTGTACTTCATCCTCTCGTTCTCGTTGTCTCGAGTATTAAACTACTTTGAAAGAAGGATGAATCATGACTAAGAATGGTGAGCAAGCATTAATTCAGGTAAATGATTTAAAGAAAATTTTCGGCGAAAATGAAGTTTTGAAGGGCATTAACGGAAACATTCAAACCGGGCAGGTAATCTGTGTGATTGGTCCATCTGGATCCGGAAAGAGTACCTTTCTTCGTTGCCTCAATATGCTAGAACAACCCACCAGTGGACAAATTATCTTCGATGGCAAAGACTTAACCAAATTCACCCATAAAGAAGTGGCCACGCTTGGTGAACGAATTGGGATGGTCTTCCAGAGTTTCAATCTTTTTCCTAACATGACGGTGTTAGATAACATGAAGCTTGCACCTAAAAAAGTAAAGCACATGATGGACCAAGAAGCTACGGAAGTTTCGCTTAAATTGTTGGACCGAGTGGGGTTAAAAGAAAAAGCGAATGTCTATCCTTCCAGTCTCTCAGGTGGACAAGCCCAACGGGTGGCCATGGCCCGAGCTCTGGCAATGAATCCGCAGGTAATGCTGTTTGATGAGCCAACGAGTGCGCTTGATCCCGAGATGGTTGGGGAAGTGCTTGAGGTAATGCAGGAATTAGCGAACGAGGGGATGACAATGGTCGTCGTTACCCATGAAATGGGGTTCGCTAAAAAGGTTGCTGACGAAGTCTGGTTCATGGCGGACGGTTACATTCAGGAGAAAAATACCCCTGACCAGTTGTTCGACCATCCCGAAAATGAGCGAACTAAGGAGTTTATCAATAAGATTATTAACGAAGACGAGTAGACACAAAAAGAGTTTCCAATTTTAACGTTGGAAACTCTTTTTATTTCGTAACCTTTAAATTGTGTGGCGTAGTGGCTTCATACGGATCGTGCTTTTTTAAGTACTTAACGATTAAGTCCGAGGCACTATCGGGGCTCTCGTTTACGACCTTCTTAGCACTGAACATGTCGTAGTCGCCACCGCCAATGGCCCGGTAATTATTTAAGGCAATTCGAAGTTTTTGATTAGCAGTAACGGGTTTTCCATGGTAATTCAGTTTGACGACCCGTTTGCCAACTGGCTTTGAGATATCGAACTCGTAGTCAATGCCACTGTAGATATCATAGTTAAAGAGTTGCATCTTTGGTGCCACAAACTTTGGATCAATGACGATTTTGTCGTCTTGGAGCTTAAAGAACGCCGCACATTTTTCGAGTGCTCGTTTCAACTCAGCACCAGTGATTGCTTCGGCCATGATAGTGTTGGGATAACTATAACCATTAATGATTTCGCGCATCGAGATGTCATGATGAAATCCTTTGATGTCATCGTTGAAGAGGGCGGTTCCGGCAATGTCAATTCCCATCGCGTTCATTTCCACCTTGTTGATGAAATCAATGTAGGGATGGTTGTTCGTCCGAACTTTCATCGGATCATTGATGATCATACTGGCCCCAGTGGCTTGTCCCATGGGTTGATCGAGCCAGTCCTGTACTTCGTCTTCAATCTGATTACTGGAAATTAAATCGAAGTCCGGTTGCGTATCTTTAGTTGATATGAGATGACTTGAACTATTAATAATCTGCTTCTGTTCATTTAAATCCAAATCAATCTCACCAACGTCACTGCCATGGACGCCGGGTTGGGTGAACGGTACTCCGTTAATTTTGGCTGCCAGCTGGCGGTGTTGGTGACCCGTGATTAGGGCATCGATTCCAGGTACTTCAGTGGCAATCCGGTACCCTTCATTTTCTGAGGTGTATTTTTCGGTTGGTTTGCCAGTCTGAGGATCGGCTTCGATGCCACCGTGATAAGTAACGATCACAACGTCAGCTTGTTTACGTAATTCGGGTACGAATTTTTTCGCGGTTGCTAAGGCCGATTGAAACGCAAGACCCTTAATGTTATCAGGCCGTTCCCAGTTGGGGATGAAGGCAGTGGTCAGTCCTAAAATGGCAACTTTTAAGCCCTTCTTTTCAACGATCACGTACGGTTGGTCGGCAATTTGATTATCAACTGCGCCCTCAATGTTGGCGTTCACGATGGGGTAGTTGCGTTTGCTTTCCGCGTTTCTGATGTAATCCTGACCATAGTTAAATTCATGGTTACCAAGCGTTGCAGCATCGTAGCCAACGTTAGCGGCGATTTCACTTAGAATTCCTTGCTTGGTCGCAGCTTGTTCTGATAAATAAGTTGAAAAGGGCGATCCCTGAATCCAGTCGCCGTTTTCGACGGCAATGACGATTTCGTCATCCCTTTCATCTTTTTTAGCGTTTTTAATGATGGAACCAGCTTGAAGCATCCCAAGAGAGGAATGGTTGTCACGCGTGGTGTAGTTCGTAGGGTACACGTATCCGTGAACGTCGCTGGTTGATAAGATTCGAACTTTCAAATTATTGTGCCACCTTTTCAGCATTTTCAGTTGTAGTTACGGGAGCTTTATTTTCGTGCTTTAGTTCTTTGATTGATAGCATGATAACAAAACTAACGAGGTAAATCCCGCTTAAGAATAGGATAACAGCCATGAGGCTAAAGTGGTCCATTAAGAATCCGATTAAGACGGTGGAAAAACTGCCAACACTCTTGGCAATGCTCATGATGGTGTTGTTAGCAGTGGCTCTGATTTCGGTGGGGTAGAGTTTGCTGACGATGGTGCCATAACCACTGTACATTCCGTCAGAACAGAAACCAACGATTCCACCACCGATCAGGAATTCTAACTTGTTCTGGGCGATGATCAGTAAGAAGACCGAGGCGGCAGCGGCTAAAAGCCAGATTCCATAAGCCAATCGACTTCCAAGGTGATCTTGGACAATTCCGAAACACATGATTCCAAGTGACATCCCAATGATGGTGGCAATCATCCAAAGTGATGATCCGGCCACCGAGATGTTCATTCGTTCTTGGGCAATTGACGGTAACCAACTAATGAGACCGTTGTATCCAGCAATGTGAATCATGAACATGATCATGATTCTGATCGTTAGAAAGCATTCAGCTGGGGTAGCGAAGAGTTCGGTCCAGTGGCTGAAGTCACGATTAGGATCTTTTTCAATGGCGTCCCGGTTTTCGGTAAATTCTTTACTTTCTGGTAAATGAAATCTGATAAACCAGGCTAAGACGACGGGAATGATCCCGATGAAGAAGAGCACGTGCCAGCCAAAACGTGGCAGGATAAATGCCGATAACAGTGAAGCCACAATTGAACCAACTTGACCACAGACTCCTGCGGCAGCTGATAATCGACCAAGGTATTTCTTTGAGAAGGCTTCACTTAGCATGGTGATGGCGATCCCATATTCACCAGAGTTTCCTACTCCGATGATAATTCGAAAGAGGCACAGCATCCAGAAGGAATTGGTAAGTCCCATTCCGGCCGTTCCGATGGCGTAGATAATGATGGTCCAGCACAGGGTCTTGACACGACCGTAGCGATCAGCAAGGGCACCAAAGCCAATTCCACCAAAAATAGAACCGATGGCAGTAATGGCTGGAAGAAGGCCACCCTGAGCCTTTGAGATATGTAAAGTAATGATGATTGAAGCCAGTGCCAGCGACATGAACATCGCGTCCATTCGCTCAAGGATGAATCCAATCCCGGTTGACCACGTAATTCGTCTTTGATACTTTGTCAATTTTGGCATAAAAAAATTGTCCTCCCATTAATTCTGCGAGGCCCAGATTCACCGCACAAAATAGCATGAGAACACAATTGTTCAATCATTTATGTATAACATGTTATGCTTGTGGCTTCTCTGAACCATTTAAAGCTTCATATTATAATTAATATTATCATAAACTTGATAAAATTCAATTCCACTTTGTTGTAATTTTTTGAATATTATGAAACAAGTTACCGTCATGACGGTATTGATCAACTTTAGGAAATTAATTTAAAAGAACGCTTGGTAACCTAAAATCAGCGCTACCACGATGGCAAAGATACTAACAACGTAACGCATGACTTTGGATGGAACGTATCTGACGATAATTGGTCCCAGATATCCACCAACAAAAAGTCCAATGGCGATTAAGGGAACAATGAGCCATTCGATTTTCATCGTAAAGATGAAGATAATGACAGTAACAATATGGGCACAGAGGGCGGAAACGTTTCTGACCGCGTTGTTTTCGGCGTATTCATAGTCGTTTGAGATGGACAGAACGGCGGTCATCAGGATCCCGGCTCCGGCTCCAAAGTAACCAACGTAGACCCCAACTAGCAGAGTAGCAATGGCTGAAATGATGAGGACAATCTTAGAAATTGATTTGTGGGTGTTATCTTTTTTGGGAATCATCATTAAGATTCCAGATAAGAGAATGACTACTGGGGTGATTTCCTTGAAACTTTTGGAGCTACTAAAGAGAAGAACGATTGCCCCAACGATGGCTCCGGCCGTGATTAAAGTGGAAAATTTGATGGTTTCGGGAACCACGCGTTTAAATTCTCGTCGTGACGAGAGAACGGCACTAAAGTCACTGAACAAGAGACCAACAGTAATGGTCACATTGGCAATGATTGGGGGAACGCCGACGTAAAGTAACGCCGGATACAAAGCCACGGTGGCCATCCCGACGATTCCGTTCATTATTCCACCCAAGATACTAGCTACCAACATAATGATAATAGAACTAATTGAAAAGATGATTTTTCACTTCTTTCCTTATTAATTAATTGATAGTTCTAGTATTCTTGGTTTCGCGCCCATTGTCAAACCTAAGATACAAAAAAACAGCCGCAAAATTGCGACTGTCTTAAATGTTATTTAATTAACACATGTGGATTCCCATCTTTTTGTACGAATTCATTGCGGGGATGTCTAAGTCCTTTACAGGAATTCCCTCTTCTTTTGAAAGAGCATTCAAAAGGGTATCCATATTCATTAACTTGTACTTCTTGTGTGGATCTTGCTTATCATAAGCCTGGATCTGAAGCATCATGCCACCATCTTCATGTTCGGTGATGTGGCAGTGATACATGTAAACGCCAGGGAAATCGAACTTAACTTGCAGACGAACGACTTCGCCAGGATTGACACCAATGGTATCTTTCCATCCGTGTTCGTTTGGATAAGGATCTTTGCCATTTCTTGAAAGAACCCGGAATTGCGTTCCATGCATGTGGTAGGGGTGAACCATACCTCCATCCATTTCGTTGGAGTTAGAAACTTCCCAGATCCGCTCTTTACCAACTTCTTGGCGGTCATCAATGCGTTGCATGTCGAACTTCTTGCCATTGATTTCAACGGATTCATCCATTCCAGACATTGCTGCCTTATGAACAGGAGCATTCTTATCGACTTTAGCGAACGGAGGCATGTCAATGAGGTGATCTGGCAACTTGGTATCGTCAGGTGCAAATTCATGAATCTTAAATGTCATGATTGGAACATCATCAGAGTAAAGGTGAACCTCGTCACCGGGCTTGTAACCTCTGAAGTCCACGATGACTTCATCACGTTCGGCACAAACCATCATCAAGTGAGTGAATTCAACTGGTTCAGGTAGAATGCCACCATCGGAACCAATCTGAGTGAACTTTAAGTCATCATCAAAATGAAGTCGCCATTCACGTCGGTTTGATCCGTCAAGGAATCGCAACCGAACTTTTTGGGTGGTAACGTCGAAATAGGGGTTAACGGTTCCGTTAATCATAGCCGTTGGACCCTGAACTCCATCAGGATCGTAGTCTTCTTTGTAGTTTAATTGATTTCCCTTGTGGAAATGACGATCTTGGAGGACAACTGGAATGTCATCGACCCCGTAATTTCTTGGGAAGGGTAGTTTAGATTCAATATCATCCTGAACAACTACTGGAGTAGCGAGACCCTTGTAGACTTGTTCCGAGGTTTCTGGACATGGATGAGCGTGTAACCACAGTGTGGCAGCAGGTTGATCCACCGTAAATTCAATTTCATTGCTGGTACCAGGATAAACAGGAGCATGGCAACCACCATCGACGTACGGACCGGAAACATTTAGTCCGTGCCAGTGAAACGTGGTCAAAACCGGTAGGTCATTTTTCAAGGTGACATGCATGTGCTTACCTTCTTTTAAAATGATGGTCTTACCGAGAATGCTGGAGTTATATCCCCAAGTTTTAGTTTTTTCACCAGGCAAAATCTGGGTTTCACCAGGTTGAGCATCAACCGTATACCACATGTCGGTATCGGTTTCCTTGTCTGGTTTTAGAATCCCGGGGATGTTCAGTTTGTGTTCTGGAACATCAGGCACCTCAAGTGGGATGTATCCACCGTCATGGGTGTTAAAAGCGGGTTCGTCATAGAAATAATCATTGTATACTTTTCGTTCGGACATTGTCTTGTTCCTCCCTAATTGTTTAACTATACACTACAACCATAATAATACAGCTTTTTAGGCTAGAATGCTTGTTTTCTAGCTGAAAATATAGAAAAAGATCGACTATTAAAGTCGATCTTTTTAAAATGTTTGATTTTATTGTTCTTTGTACCATGGGTAATGGAAGTTACCTGGACGGTCAGTACGTTCGTAAGTGTGAGCACCGAAGTAATCACGTTGTGCTTGAAGCAAGTTAGCTGGTAATACTTGAGCTCTGTATGAGTCGAAGTATGAAATAGCAGCTGATAATGATGGAACTGGAATACCAGCTTCAGTAGCAAAAGCAACTACTTCTCGAGCTGAATCTTGGTACTTGTTAGCGATGTTTGAGAAGTAAGGATCCATTAACAAGTTAGTTAACTTAGGATCTTTGTCAAAGGCATCGGTGATGTTTTGTAAGAATTGAGCACGAATAATGCATCCTTCACGCCAAATCTTAGCTAATTCATCGTACTTCAAGTCCCAACCGTAATGTTCTGAGGCCATTCGCATTTGTTCGAAACCTTGAGCATAGCTCATGATTTTACCGAAGTATAATGCTTGACGAGCCTTTTCAACGATTTCATCACTGTTGAACTTAGGTTCTTTGGCTGGACCATGAAGAACCTTTGAAGCAGCCATTCGTTCGTCTTTCATCATTGAGATGAAACGAGCGTAAACGGCTTCAGTGATAACTGATTGAGGGGCACCAATGTCTAAAGCATCGATTGAACTCCACTTACCAGTACCCTTGTTAGCACCACGGTCTAAGATAGCATCAACGATTGGCTTGTTCTTGTCGTCACCTAAGTCATCTTTTCTAGTTAAGATGTCAGCAGTGATTTCGATCAAGTATGAGTTTAATTCACCCTTGTCCCAATCTTTGAAGATCTTTGCAAGGTCATCAACTGAGTAACCTGCAGCGTTTCTCAAGAGGTTGAAAGTTTCGTCAATTAACTCTTCGTCACCGTATTCGATACCATTGTGGACCATTTTAACGTAGTGACCAGCACCATTAGGGCCGATGTAAGTAACACATGGTTCGCCATCTTCGGCTTTAGCAGCGATCTTTTCCAAGATTGGAGCTACACGGTCGTAAGCTTCTTTTTGACCACCGGGCATCAATGAAGGACCTTTAAGGGCACCAAGTTCACCACCGGAAACACCCATTCCGATGAAGTTAATACCTGATTTAGCAAGTTTTTCACTTCGAGCCATTGTATCGTGGAAGTTAGTGTTACCACCATCGATAAGAGTGTCACCCTTGTCAAGTAATGGTAATAATTCATCAATAACGGCGTCAGTTGGTTTACCAGCTTTAACCATTAATAAGATTGTACGAGGCTTTTGAATTGATTCAACAAAATCCTTGACGTTGTAACTAGGGAGCAGGTGTTTGTCACCGTGATCCTTCATTACTTGTTCAGTCTTGCTTGCAGTACGGTTGTAGATTGCAACTGTGTAACCGCGACTTTCAATGTTGAGGGCAAGGTTTTTACCCATGACAGCCATACCAACAACACCGATGTTTGCTTTTTTATCAGCCATAATATACCTTCCTTTTCGAATATATATGTTAATTCATTACACTAGTAGTTTACCATTTCACATTAGAATTGTGAAATAGAAACTTCAAAATTGTAAGCACTTTCTTTACTTTTCTTCAGGGAAGTACCAACTGTGCCCATCGCGAGCTAATAACTCGTCAGAAGCCTTTGGACCCATTGACCCTGGTTCGTAGTTAGGGAAGTTTGGTTGGGTTTCATCCCAGTACTTTTGAATGGGATCAACGTACTTCCATGCGGCAGCCACTTCAGGCCAACTTGCGAAGTTGGTGTGGTCACCATTTAAAATGTCATGGAAGAGACGTTCGTATGGTTGTGGAACTTCAGAAGCTCGCGCATCATTTTGAAGATAATCGAGATCAATGGTTTCAGTATGGAAACCTTGTTTGGAGTCTTTGACGTTCACTCTCAATGTAATTCCACCACGAGGATCGATTAGGATTGAAAGGACGTTCGTTTTAAGAGTATCTGGCAAATATGCTTTGGCAAAAATATTGTTGATATCTTTCTTAAAGACAACATCAACTCGAGTAGCTTTGGCAGCTAACTTCTTACCGGTTCTGACGTAGAAAGGAGTTCCTTCCCAACGAGGGAGCTTGTAAGTAACTTTTCCGGCGACAAATGTATCGTTGTTTGAATCGTGTGGGACATCTGGTTCATCACGGTAAGCAGCTGAGCCACTTCCAGCACCGTATTGACCACGAACGAAGTTTTCTTTAACTCCTTCTGTGTCATAGAAATTCATGTTTTCCAAGGTTTTAATCTTGGCAGCCCGAACGTCAGTATCAACAAATGATGCTGGCTTGTCCATTGCGAGCAGGGTCATGATTTGCATGGTATGGTTTTGGACCATATCACGGAGGGCACCGGCCGTATCATAGTATCCGGCTCGATCCTCAACACCAAGTTTTTCTGATAACGTAATCTGAATGTTATCGATGTAATTATGGTTCCAAACGGCATCAATAATGGGGTTACCAAATCGGATAACTGGAATGCTTTGAACCATCTCTTTACCTAAGTAATGGTCAATACGGAAGATTTGATCTTCCTTAAATGCAGTTGTTAATTCGTTATTTAATTTTTCAGCAGAATCGTAGTCCCGACCAAATGGTTTTTCGATTACCAAACGGTTAAAGCCACCATTATCAGAGAGAACGTGTTCGTCCTTTAAGTTTTTAGCAACGATTCCAAAGAATCGGGGTGCCATTGAAACGTAAAAGATTCGATTACCATCAAGTTCGTATTTCTTGTCGAGTTCGTCGGCTAATTTACTCAAAGCTCGATAATGTTCCACGTTGGTAACATCATGAGATCTGAAGTAAAAATGACTAGCAAACTCTTCAGCTTGTTCTTGATTATCTGCTTCTGATGAAATAGAATCCAAAACCATCTTTTGAAATTCTTCATCGGTGTGAGGTCTTCTAGCTAAACCTAACAGTGCGAAATGATTGTCAATACTGCCTTTTTTGTAAAGTTCAAACAAGGCTGGATATAACTTTCGCAAGGCGAGGTCACCAGTACCACCGAAAAGCATAAATAATGCACGGTTAGCAGTTGCCATTAATACTCACTCCTTTAAATAATTGTAGTTATTCGTATACAAGACCAATTATATAACACTACTGCCACCAAAAAAAGTGGTTTATTCCTTATTGTTTCACATATGAAAGCGCTATCTAAACTATTCCTAACTTGACGCATTTCTTCATTATGGATAAGTTAAAATAAATTTGAAGGGGTCAAATTGGTACAGGTCTTAAAATGGTCTAAAAGCCCGTCATGTTAATTTAGTTACCAATTTAAAAAGTTCATTTTAAAAAGTTTTCTACCATAGTAATGGGATTAATTTAAAGATAGAATGTTTGATGAATTTGATTTAACATCTTTGGAATTGAAACATTTATGTTACTTGAATTTTCATTACTATGGTAGAAACTGGATAAAAATGAGGAAATAAGGTTAATTTTAACGAAAAATGGACTTGTCAACGAACTTTTACAATGAATTGAAGAGAAATGAGATGAAGATTACACCCAAAAAAGAGCAAAAATGACAATTTTAGGCCCAAATCGGTAAAAATGACGTGAAAATCGGGGGTTATGTTGCAAAAGATGTTACTAATGTTACAAAATAACAGAAATCCCCTGATTTCTTAAACGTTGTGTTATTTGTGTGTAATGTTTAGCGGTTATTATATATATTGTTGATTGATACAGGAGGTCAACGAGTTAAAAAACAGAATACCGGAAAACGAAAAAATTAGAATTAGAATATTAGATTAGGAGTGATTATTCATTATGAAGTCAAAAAGTATTAAAGCAGTCGTGTTATCAAGTGCCGCAGCATTAGGTTTATTAGCAGTAGGTGCTAACACCACCCACGCTTCAACTAACGTTACAGTTAAATCAGGTGACACCATTTCAGAAATTGCTCAACAATACAAAGTTTCTGCAAATGAAATCGCTAAAGTTAATCATTTACAAAATGCTGACCAAATTACTGTTGGTCAAAGATTAGTAATCCCAACTGGTGTTACTGTTCCAAACGCAGTATCACAATCAGCACAAACTACTAATGCTCAAGCACCAAAGACTACTACTAAAGCTGTTCAAGCACCAGCTGCTAAGGTTCAAGCACCTGTAAAACAACAAGCTGCTGCTCAACCAGCACAACAAGCTCAAGTACAAGCACCAGCTGCTAAGGTTCAAGCACCTGCACAACAACAAGCTGCTGCTCAACCAGCACAACAAGCTCAAGTACAAACACCAGCTGCTAAGGTTCAAGCACCTGTAAAACAACAAGCTGCTACTCAACCAGCACCAAAGGCTGCTGTACAAGCTAACGTTGCTGCAAAGCCAGCTGCTCAAAATAACAACAATGCTCAACCAGCACAACCAACTAACCAAAGAAGTTATGCTGTACAAACTAATACTGTAAAGCCAACTCAAAGTGTTAGCTATCAAAATAATAACACTTCAAGTAATGGCGGCGATGATGCAGCCAAAGCTTGGATCACTTCACGTGAATCAGGTGGCTCATACACTGCTTCAAATGGTAACTACTACGGTAAGTACCAATTATCTAAGTCATACTTAAATGGTGACTATTCACAAGCTAACCAAGATAGAGTTGCTAACCAATACGTAACTTCACGTTATGGTTCATGGAGTGGTGCACAATCATTCTGGCAATCACACGGTTGGTACTAAGATAGAGTTAGTCTAACTGAATAATAAAAAGTAAGTGAAATAGTGATGATTATTAAATCATCACTATTTTTTTATTTTTTTCTCACAAAGCTTGCCAAACAGTATATTTATAAGTTATACTAATAATGTTGAAGCGCGAGTGGAAAGCGTTTAGACGAACATTGTGAAGAAATTACAAGAATTGTGAATCTTTCCCATTGCTTTCGGGTAAGTTAGCAGTTTAGTAATGCAGTGTCCTTGTGAAAAATGTTATTAAGTTATGTGTTTGTAATGTGCTCGTCGCCATCACAAACATGTAATTTAGTAACAACAAAAATTTATATTTTTTGGAGGTAGTTTTTTATGGAAGCAAATATTGGTAAGAAATTGGTCTTAGGTGTGGCTTCACTAGCAGCCGTTTTAGGTTTGTCAGTAGCTGTAGGTAACGTTAATGCTAACGCTGCTACGTTACCAGCAGACACTAGCACAACTGCTAACGACACTACGGGTTCAGTATCAGGAGAATCAAATGCCCATGTTCAAGTAAGAACTGGATACTTGACTTTACAAGAAGTTCCTGACTTGAACTTCGGTGAAGCTGCTAACACATCAACTCCACAAACTAACATTCCTTTGCACGATAACCAAACTGGTCTTGGAAAACCACAATTGGTTGTTACCGATGGTCGTGCCGTTAAAGATCAACCAAATGGTGCTGGTTACAACGTTACAGCTGCATTAAGTAACTTTAGTGATGGCAAAAACACTCAAGGCAATGGCTGGGGAATTCAATTGAAGCAAGGTAGCGGTTTAAATAATGACAATAACGTTCCTGTTAATACGCCACTATTAACTGCCGGAGCTAACAACGCTTCACAAGTACTTTCTGTACAACCTGGTCAAGGTTTAGGTACAACTAGTGTTGATTACTCAAAGAGCACTGATGCTAGTTTAAATATGCCAGCTAATGTAAATCCTGCTGACTACAATGCACCAATCACTTGGACTCTTAATGCTGCTGGTCCACAAAACCCAACTGCTTAATAGTTATTTTTAATAATGCATTGTACAGTGAAGAAGACATTCCAAGTAAGGTTTGTCTTCTTTTTAGTAAATAGGGGAATTAATTAAGTAATTAGGACGTGATTGTAATTTTATCAAGATTGAAAAAAGTCTGGGTGCCGTTTTTACTTGCTGTTGCAACAATCTTTTTGATGATTCCAATGATGGGGATCGGGGAAACGAATGCTTCACAAGGTCCATCAATTGCGGTTAAACCGAACTACACTAAAAATCAAATTAAACAGGATGGGGTGATTTTCGTTCAGACTAAGCCGGGTCAAACCCAGCAAATCAGTTTGAATATTGTTAACTTATCAAAGTCATCCCAATCATTTAGTATTGAACCAACGACAGCATTTACTTCTGGCGGAGGTGCAATTGCACTAAATCCCACTAAGAATTTGCCAGTTGATAAGACTTTAAAGTATAAGTTTAAAGATTTGGTTCAAGATGGAAAGAAACAGACCATTAATTTGGGACCAAATAAGAGTACTAACGTTAATTTTAATGTGAAAGCACCTGATAAAACTTATAACGGAGTCATCTTGGGTGGATTATATATTAAGCCACAATTACCACCAGAGGCTGCAAAGTTAAAGGGAGTCAGTGTTAACAATAAGTTTGCGTTGGCAATGCCGGTTTATCTGCGTGATAACAATAATCAGCCGATCAAGCCGAAATTGACAGCACAAACGATCAAACCGGGTAAGGTTGCTAATCAACCAGTGATTTACACTAAGTTAGCAAACGAAAAACCCACTACGATTAACCAAATGCAGATCAAAGACAAGATTTATCGTAAGAGTGATCCTAGCAAGATTTTGAGTAAGTCCAATCAAAATGGATTGAGCATGGCTCCAAATTCAAACTTTAACTTTACCAATCAATTTGGCAAAAATGCTTTATTACCGGGTAATTACCACTTAAGTTTGAAAGCTTCTGATAACAATGGAAATAAGTGGACAATTGAAAAAGATTTCCACATTACCATTACGCAGGCTGCCATTAACAACGCCAACAAGAACTGGTGGTGGATCATCCTCTTGATTATCCTGTTGATCTTGATCTTAATTTTGTGCTACGTCTTATATCGTCAACACAGAAAACAAAAGAATTTGATTGCACAACAACAAGCAGAACTTGATAAAAGAAACGATCAACCAAAGTAAAGTAGGTTGGGAGATGTTTAAATGAGAAAACGATATTCTAAAGTTTTCAAGTCAATATTGTTAGTTGGAATGACTGTTTTAGTCGCAATTGGATTAGGTTTAAGCGTTACTTCATTTGCCAAAAGTCAGGATAATTCGAACGCAACCGTTAGGATTGGTAAAAATGTAAAACCGGTTGGCCCAGTTAAACCTGGAGCAAATCCTCAGAAGCCGCAACCAGAACCGGTACCACAACCCAAGCCACAAAATATGGCTAATGAAACTCCGGCTCCAGCTGCCAAGCAAGGCACTAAGATTCCGCCAACAGTCGCTGTTAGTGGACAGCAACAAGGTAAGTTGCCTCAGACCGGTCAGATGCTACAGTGGGGAACAATGGTCGCAGGAGCAATCCTCTTGTTCATTGCTTTTCTCATTGTGCTAAACCGTCATTTCATCAAGAAGTTGGAATCTAAAAATTCGAAATAAAAAATTCAAATGCGAAAACTAATTAAAAGTGTAATTTTAGTTGGAGCTTTGTTAATTGGTCTCTTTGCACCAATGACTTCTCAAGCAAGTTCAAAGGACTACACGTCATTTTCTGCCACTCCGATCTTTGGAGGGCTGCCGCTTCAGAAGGGAAAAGAATACTTTGCCATTCGGGCCAAACCGAATCATGAGTATCAATTACCCATTCTGTTAAAGAATTATGGGGCGTATCCAATGAAGGTTCGCTTGACGTTAAATAACGCAACCACGACACCTACGGGAAACATTTCATATGATGACCCAAAGGCACTAGTAAATCGTAGGAGTGCCGTTTCTAAACAAGTAGTTGGGAAACTTGAAAAAAAAGTGACACTTCAACCTAGTTCTAATCAAGTGGTTCGTTATTACCTCAAGACGAATGCTAAGATCGTTGGAACTGAACTTGCGGGCATAACTGCGACCGGGATTGATCCAGCGGAAAATAGCAAGCAGGTCAATAGTCTGGCCAGTTATGTCATTGGGGTTTCATTAAGTGAGCAGGATGCATTGAAATTAGATCGCTTAAAAATTTCAAAAATTGAGAGTGGAAATTATAATTGTTCGAACGCTTTTAAAGTTACGATTAGTAATAATTACCCACAGTTGATTCAACATGCCAAAATGCGAGTGAAAATCTTTCATGGCGGACGATTATACCAAAGTAAAGAGTATCCGGACATTAACATCGCGCCGAATACTCCTTTGGCATGTGTAATCCCGCATAAAAATTTGCAGACTGGTAAGTACCGAATGGACGTAAACATCCAATCAGGTCAACAAAAAGTCCGATTACACCAAACATTTACCCCACTGAAATTATCAAACCAAGCAAGGTCGCATGAACCGCTAATGATTGCGGTTCTGATGACCGTCGAAATTTGGATTATTTTTTGGATTTGTCGAATGATATATCACAAAAAGAAAAATAAAAAGAATTGAGAAAAAATGAAAATAAAAAAAGAAGTACTTTATAAGCTATTAGTAGGAGTGGTGTGTACTGCTTTATTCATGATTTGTGGCATGATGATGAATGCCAGTGCGGATCCTAATAATCCGTATAACATTCCTGAACCACCAGAATCGGGTCCTGCCATGGATAAGTTCATGTTTGCAGGGGTTCAACCCAACGAGGATATTCAGAAGAAGTATCCAAACGTTCAGGTGGTTACCGATAATAACGGTGAA
This sequence comes from Fructilactobacillus fructivorans, assembly GCF_000814735.1. Classification (NCBI taxonomy): domain Bacteria; kingdom Bacillati; phylum Bacillota; class Bacilli; order Lactobacillales; family Lactobacillaceae; genus Fructilactobacillus; species Fructilactobacillus fructivorans. The sequence goes on along the minus strand of NZ_JOJZ01000024.1, from coordinate 168,116 downwards.
GATCATTCGGCACAAACCATGTGGTGGAGAAATCAGGTAGATTTACAGAAGCCATTTACCATTAAGTTTTATATTTACATGAAGAACCCGAAGAATACGAAGAAATTAGCCGATGGATTAACTTTTACCCTTCAAAATGACAAACCAGACGCGATCGGGTCGTCCGGTGAATCGTTAGGGTCTTACGGAAACGTGCGTCAGGCTTCCGCTGAAATCCATCATGGAAAGGATCCAACCAAAGCTTATCTGGGAACTCAGTTTATTCACAATGCCTTATCGTTTGAATTTGACCCTTACTATAATGGAGACTTTAGTGATCACAAGTTACCAAAGGGAATTCCTCATACGGCCTTCATTTACCCTAATGAATATACCGGTCCCTTTGATTCACGGAGATGGGAAGATCATATCGGGATTAATCATCACGACTACAGTGAAACTCCCTCATTAACTAATCGACAGGGAACATGGATCCCAGTTACTTACAAATGGATGCCCAACAGTTGGACTCCTAATGGAAACGCTAAGTCTGATCATGCAACCGCAACGGTAACCTATAATGATCCGAAGTCTGGTCATCCAGTAAGTGGTGTGGATCAACACACTACCACTGAGAACGTTAACCTTGATCAGTTTAAGGGTGATTATGCTTGGTGGGGATTCACTGGTGCCACTGGGGCATTGAACATGATCAGTGCCATCGCAAACACCGAAATTCCGCAAATCCCAGGAGTTAAGAAGTTAGCTTGTGATTTGAGTGCCTTACAACGTGACGGAAAATACAAGAATATCGATCCCTACGATGGTGATCAAAACGCAGCTAACGACATGATCAAGCAGATTGACCCTAATGATTTTAAGGATCGCGTTACCAATGCGAAAGTTGGGGATGTAATCCTTTATAAAGTTGACACCTATAATTACAAGGACAATGGTTTAGGAAATTCATGGGATAACGTTAAGGTGACCGATAACATTGCTAACTTAGGGATGCGTGGTCTTGATGATAACGATCAGATTGTGGCGGAGTATCCTAACGGAATTGAACCAATTGATGATGATGGGAAGCCAGATTCAGTTGGATTTCGAACCATTATTACTGATCCAAATCCGAATACGAAGCAAAATACCGTCACGGCGAAGGGAAGTAACTTTACTACGCCAGATGACGGAGTGGTCAAATCAAGTCAAGCTACCGTTGAAATGTCGAGTAATCCTTACGACAACGTCAAACCACGAGTGATTTTACAAAACCAGATGTCAAATGATGGTGGCAACACTTGGACCAATAATCTGACCGACGTGAAGAATAACAGTGAGGTTCAATATAAGATTTCACTGCACAACATGATTGAAGGAACTGAATTCAAAGATGGTTCGTATTCCTTTGTCGTTCCAAGCATTAAGAACATTAATAATATTAACGTTAATGGAAGTCCAATTAGTAAAAGTGATTATACGGTTAGTGATACGAAGGACTACCAGATTAGTGGGAAGAACTCCAACACTGACTTTAAGAATGCCAAAAAGATTACGATTCATAACTTACCTGACATGAATGGACGAATGGTAACCGATATCACCGCTGATTTACAGTTAGGTGACAATAATCCGGATAATATGAGTTCAATTCCTGAACTTACTGGAACGGATCGTAATCGGGATGATCTTAAGTTTAAGGGTAAAAAGGAAACCTACAATTTCTGGAACGGTTCAGTAGTTTTGAACCAGCCACAGGACCTGGATTACGGTGTTCAAAATGATTACTTCTTTAAGGATCAGTATTTACAACCGCGAACGATGGGGAAGAACAAGTCTCCCATTGACATAAGCAAGGGTTATGAAGTAGCTAGTTTAACTGATGACAGACGAGTTAAGAGTCCATACAGTGTATGGTTGTCACAGGAGAATACTCCGGAAAATAACCACGAGATTGGAAGACCGAACTCACCGTTTTCACTTGCTTACTTTGATTTAAAGAGTAATCAACCGACCATCTTGCAGCCCGGAACTGGGAGCGCACAGGTGTATAATTATCCTGGGAAGAAAGAAGAAGGTAAGATCACTAACCCCATTAAGTGGGGATTACATCAAGGCCTTGATCTCAGAATGAATTATGCTGGAAGTGCAACCGGGAAAACAGGTAACTATGATGCAACGTTGAATTGGAACATCAAGTACGGATCCAAGGCAGATGGAACACCTTAAAAGTGAAGGCAGCGTGATGCATCTAATCAATTAATTACTGCATTCGTTTGTCTTTTGATAATAATTATTATATAATTTGTTTAATTAAAGACTATCATTTAGATGATAGTCTTTTTTATTTATTAAGTTTGCTAGCTTTTACAAAATAATTAAATTGATTAGCTCAAATATGATTAAGTATCGTATTTAAATCTAAGGAGAGGTGGTCAAGGTATGAAAAATGCCAAGAAAAAATTGGTAATCGTTTTGTTAATGGTAGGAATGATAACGGTGGGCGTTAGTGTTCCATTTGAAGTTAAAAGTCCAATGATCGTTTCAGCGAAGCAAACAATACATAAGAAGGCGGATAGACAAGTGATTAAACAAGAAGCAACTCCGGTAGCATATAGCACCGCGCACCAGTCAGCTTTTGATACTGAGTATCAAACTAAATTTATCGCACTACTTAATCGTGAGCGAAATGCCCGTGGTCTCAAATCTGTTCATCAAACTAAGGAAGCCCAGGATATTTCCAACCAGCGCATTAGGCAAGTTGTCTCAAACTGACCAAGTAGTTATGGACATGATAATAATGATAGTAGACCATACGCTGAATGCATTGGGCAGGTAAATGCCTTAAAGGACACTAGTGCCGAAGATAGTGCTTATACCATGCTTAACCTCTACGTCTATAACGATGCACAAACTTTCGATCACCGTCCATGGGGTCATCGCAACATTTTGCTTGATCCGAACGTTAGTCAAGTTGGGATTAGCATGAAGAAGATGCCCGTGGGTGGTGCTGACGCTAACGTTGGCTATGCCGAATATAATCAGGTTACTTTAATGTAGTGCTTAAACTCTCTCATGGGGCGTGCTATAATTATGTTAATTTAATAAAGCAGGTGAGGTCATGGGTGAGATAAAGAAGAGAATGAAAGACCGTTTGGACGCCTTCAGTGACGCCATTATTGCCATCATCATTACGGTGATGGTATTGGAATTACCGATCGAAAAGATTGGTGGAAGCGTTGATTATCTAGTGCTCTTTCGGGCCATTGGAATCTATGCGGTCAGCTTTTGTTTTGTTGGCAACTTGTGGTATCAGCACGCTCAGGTCTTTAATGACACCGAACGGGTGGCGAATAAGACGGTCGTAATGGACTTGATCTTTTTATTTTTCATGTCGTTGGTTCCTACTTTTACCAAGTTGATGACGGATGATACGTCAAAAATTACGGTAATGCTTTACGGGACCCTTTCGTTAATCTTATTAGTCGTCTTTCGGATCATTGTTTCACAGATTGCTGAGGTTAAGTACAGTAAACATTCTAAACAGCATGAGGTTTTCAATTACATTTTTGCGCGGAACTTCAACTATTCGATTGCTGCATACGTAATTTTGATTGTGCTTGCTTTCTTCTTCCCCAGAATTGCGTTGGTTCTCTTTATCATTATTCCAATCTGGTCGTTTGTTGAAAACAGCCATGAACATGGAACATTAAGCTTAGCTACGCGAGGAATGGAGGAAGGCCGAATCCAAGTTCCTGAATCAGTTAAGAATCTATCTCCTGACCAGAAAAAAGCTTTACGAGCAAAATTGGCATCTACCATTAAAGCTTCAAGGGGTGCTAAGGATGAAAGTCAGAAACGTGAAATTTGGTCTCAATTTGCCGAGTGGGCTGCGGATCAAAGATAAATAATAAAAAAATGAGCACCTTAGATATTAATATCTAAGGTGCTCATTTTTTAATGAAACAGAAGGGCAACTTTTTTAATTGAAGTGCTTCCATAGAAATATCTTTATCCCTTATTTTGCTTTGCTATAATTTTTCCAAACTCCTTTAAATCTTCTGGGGCATCAGACGCTGCCATGCTGACTCGAACGATTGATAGTTGGGAAGAATTATTCTCGATTGATTTCATCGCCATTAGCAGTTCTTTTTCGGTCCTAACATCGAAATAATTATATTGGTTTTTTTTAGCACCAAAAGCTTCAGGAATTAAGCTGTAATTTAATGCAGGAACGTCATTGTATGGTTCGTGCATCCCATGAATTACTCTTTCAACTGAATACCCATGATTATCAATTACAAAGATAATTGGTTTCAGGTCATATTTAACCGCAAATCCCATTTCCTGAATGGTCATCAGAAGTGATCCTTCACCAATTGAAAGGACGTTTCTTCTTTTTGGATTAGCAAGTTGACTTCCTAATGTGGCGGGGAAGCTAAAACCGATTGATGACCAAAGCGGCTGGCAAATAAATTTCACGTTAGCTGGAAATTTAATTTGTTCGAGGGCAAATAGTGATGTCCCTTGTTCGGCAATAACGGTGTCATCACTTTGAATGAAATTACTCATTGCACTAGTATAAAAATCCTGGGTGATTGGTTTATCGGATGGAACGGGTAATTTGTTATTAATGGAATCATGTGGTCCCTTTGGAAAACTTTGAGAAAGGCTTGTTTGACTAATTATCTTAATGAGGTTAACAAAGCCATTTTGTTCATTGTAATTAATTATTTTGGAGTAAAAATTAATTCGTTTGGCATTAATATCAATGGTGTTCTGGCTATTAAAGCTTTGGGTAAAACCACCCGTATTGGCATCTGTTAGAATGGCACCTAATAATAAAATCAAATCAGATTTATTAATAAGTTGGTTAGTTAAATCTTTAGATAAGGAGCCATTATAAGTTCCGATAAACTGTGGGAGGGTTTCATCAATGATGCCTTTGCTTTCGATCATGTCTGCAAAGGGGATGTCATTATTTATAATGAAGTTTCTTACTACGTCTTGGAGATGAAAACGTTGGACATCTTCACCGATGATCAAAATTGGGTGATGAGAATTTTTCAATTGATTACTAATTGCTTCTATATTTTGTAAGTGGTCATGCGGTTCGTTTTTATTTCTAAATAAACTAGGGATTAGTTGTTTAAAAATTGGATTAACTGGCATTTCGGTAAGGTCAACGGGAAGGGCTAAATATCCTGGTTGTTTGTTTTCATAAACATACTTAACGACTTGATTGATTTCGCTGATAGCATCATCTTTAGTGATAGCTTCTACTTTGAAACCAAGTTCTTTATGGACGTTTTGAAAGTGTTCAAAGTTCCCATCACCGAGGCTGTGATGAATTAATTTTTGGTCATATTGGGCAGCTAAGGTTGGGGTCCCCACGATTTCTAAAACCGGGACTTTTTCAGCTTGGCTTCCAGAAAGTCCATTGACCGCACTAAGTTCACCTACACCAAAGGTGGTCACTAGGACTGCCATGCCGTTTTGACGAGCATAACCATCTGCCATGTACGCTGCGTTTAATTCATTCATATTACCACGCCATTTCATGTCAGAACGGCGAGTGATGTGATCTAAAAATGATAAATTGTAGTCACCAGGAACTCCTAGAACATCTTTGACATTTAAATAATTTAAAAGATCTAGCAAATAATCAGAAATTGTATACATATTAATATTCTCCACTTTTTATGTTTTCATTTTATTATCTCTTAGTGTAAATTGAAAAGCTAGCAAATTAACTTTAACGCCATTTTTCTTTCAGCTCACATTGTATGGTAGAATTTAGCTAAAGGTAGGTGTTAAAAATGAAGAAAAATGCATTTACTAGTCGTATCAGTTTACTTTGGACCGCAATGGCAATGATTCTGTTTGGAACCAGTGTTGTTGAGGGAATTCAAGAAATTATTTATGGCTTTCCCATTGGTTGGATTGATTGGATCCTGATCATTTTGAGCGCGATTTGTATCGTGGTTTGGGCAGTTTCCCTATTTATCAAGAATCCAACGATGGCCATTGCTGGTGAAATTACTCAGAAACAACGAGTTTGGGGTGGAGTTGTAACCCTTATCGTGTTCTTGTTAGTTATCATTGGAATCTCCCACCTCTCCGTGATGTGGACTGATTTGATCCTGATTCTAGGCTTTATTGGTTTTCTGCTTAACGAAGTGTGGACGTTTAAAAAGTAAATTCGAAAAAAGATCCATTCCAAATCTTAGTTGGAACGGATCTTTTATTTTGACTTTATTTAAAAACAAAAATTGAAATAATAAGGAAAAAAAGGTAGGCAGCAGCCGGGATGGCTGTTTTTCGCATGACCTTACCTTCTTCACCCTTCAACCCAACTACGCCACTGACTGAAACGATGTTGTAAACACAAATCATGTTACCAACGGCGGCTCCAATCACTTGTCCGGCTAAAATAAGATACTTGTCTAGCCCAGCATCGATGGCCACGTCGGCCTGAATCGAAGAGAAGGTTAGCGTTGAGACGGTCGTACTACCTGTCACAAACGAACCAACGGCTCCTAAGATGGGAGCAATTGCTAACCAAACCCCGTGGAGGTGAGTGGCCATGAATGACGCGAGGTATCCTGGCATACTGTCAAGGTCAGCTCCGTTGAAATTCGTGTTCGTGAAGACTTGGACCATGATTAGAGTGACAATTAGCGTCAAAAGGGTCGTCTTCATGGATTTAACGACGCCCCATGCTTCTTTAGAAAAGGATCGAAACGACTCTTCTCGTAATAAGACCGTTAATAACGCCACAATTAGCAATACGGTTCCGGGTGACGCTAGGAGAAGCCAGCTTGAATCGATGGCTTTAAAACCCAGAATGTTCGTGAGTGACAAGTTAACATGAGTGTTTAACCAGTCGTGAATCGGACGGATTAGTTTGGGGATGACCAACAAGACAACCACGAGAACGTATGGCATCCATGCGCGCGCAAGTGAAATGTTAGTTTTGGGTTCTTTGATAGTAATTTTTGGTGATTGTTTCCACGGATTTTTCTTAACGTCCTTGGGTAATAAAATGTTGAATTTGATACTCAAAATTGCGATCACCAATGCGATGATGGGACTAATAACGGAGGTTAATTCGTATCCCAAAAGTAATTGACTACCAATATTAGAAATGGAATAGACAAGGCCAATGGCAATGCACCAGGGGGTAACCTGTAAGACTGACTTAAGGCGGTTTTGAGTGTGTTGATTAGGAAGAAGAAAAACTAACATGACAATTAAAATCAGTGGTACCAGGGTTCCGCTGATTAATTCTAGGTTAGCGATTTTTAATCCAACTTTGCCCATTTCAGCGGTTCCAACCGTGTTACTTAATCCAACCGTTAGCGGCGTTCCCACGGCCCCAAATGAAGCAGCGGTGGAATCGGCCACTAGTGCTAAGACGATTGACGAAAGGGGCTTGAAGCCTAAAGCGATTAATAGGGGCGCTGTGACCATTGCTGGAGCACCAAAGCCAGAAACACCCTCGATTAATGATCCAAATAAGAAGACAATTAGGATTGTCTGTAGGCGCATGTCAGTGGTTAACTTGGTAAAGCCAGCGTTGATACGATCGACTGATCCAGTGTACTCAAGGGCTCGGAGTAGTAAGAGAGCTCCGAGTAAAATCCACGCAATTGTCAAACTCTTGTGAAATCCTTGAATGGCTGAAGCTGCGAGAGCCTTCAATGGCATTTTCCAGATGAATAGACTAGCTAAAATAACAAGTATTGCCGTTACACTCATTCCCTTTAAGGCTGGCATGTTTAAAAATCCCAGCAGAATAATTGGAACTAGTATCGGAAACATTGAAACTAATAATTCCATAAATGTTTTCTCCTCTTAGTGTTTTGCGGTAAACGATGTCTTGTAACTATTATACATGAGTCAACGTTTTCAAGCTAAGGGATATAAGAAGCAGAAAAATAGGGCGTCCCTCACTTAAGGGACGCCCTATTCTGATTAATTATTTTTTAGGTATTTCTTTTCGTAGTGATGGTACAACAGGTAACCAATTATCCCGAAGATGACGGGTCCAACTACCATCCAAATGCTACTTACATAATTCCCACTCAAAGCGGGAGCGATGATCGTAAAGATGATGGCAAAGCCAACCGTCAACATGACCACGCACACTGCGATTTTAGCAATCAATGGATTCTTATAGAATACAAATGGCTTTTTGATTTTGGAATTAGCTTTAAACCCGATAAAGGCAAAGGCGATGAATAAGTACGGAATGACCATGGCCACGTTGGTCATCTGAACCAAGATGTTGAAGAAGGCCTTGGCACTTTGTCCCCCAAAGGAAATGATCAAGATGAACGCAATTACAAGTAGTCCTTGGATCATCATGGCGTTTCCGGGAACGTCGTGCTTGTTGATCTTGGTAAAGAATTTCGGCCAAATCTCTTTGGGAGTTCCCTCCACAATCGTCTTGATTGGTGAAATGATGAGGGTAATGAAAGCTCCACTTAAGGCAAGAAAGATGGAAATTCCAACGTAACGACTGACCCACATGCCAATCTCAACTGAAACGCCGTGAGAGAAGTTGAGTGCCGTTCCCAGTTGGTAACCAAAGTTGTTCAGAATGATGAAAGGCACGTTAACTAGGTTAATGTTGTGGTGTGAACCTAGAACTTGGCTCCAGTTAGTGAAAGCACCAACCATGAAGATTCCGATGGAGTAAACCACCGAGATGGTTAAAGCTGAGATCGTGATTCCCCTTGGGAAGGTCTTTTCGGGCGTCTTGGTCTGATCGACTAGTCCACCGATGGTTTCAAGACCACCGTACGCAAAGATGGCGTAAACGACGAATCCTAAAACGTTAATTAGTGAATCGTACTGAGGATTAGGGGAAACCAGGATGGCCTTCCAAGACAGTGGTTGAAAGGTATGACCATTAATTAAGAGAATAATGGCACCACCGACAATCAGGATGACGTTGGTTAACATGGCCGCAAAGCCACCAATGGAAGTAACTTTTTGAATCTGACTGATTCCACGGGTAGCAATAAACGTGATTATAATCATTAAGATCACAGCCAGAATTCCAATTGTTTCAACGCTTGAGAGGCCAAACAAGTGACCGTCGGAGGTTTTATCAACCCCGAAGATTGCATTTGAGAGTGGGACCCAGATTGCTGAACTGGTGTTAACCATCCAAATAATGGCAGAGGCATACCACATTGAAATGCCCGTAAAGGCAAACTTGGGATTGACTGATTCACTCATCCAAGTGTAGATGCCACCATGCTTTTTGGAAAAAGCCGCGCCAAATTCCGCAATCATAAACGCGAACGGGATGAAGAAACAGAGCGCTGCTAGGATATACCAGATGATTGAGGCATACCCCATTAAGTAGAACGCTCTGGAAATGTTCGCTGATCCGAAGACGGAAGTAAATATCATCAAAACTAACGCAAATAATGATAATTTTTTATTATCCATCAAATGTAACCTCCAATTTCTTAAAGAATTCTTAATAGTATAACAGGATTAAATTCATTTGTGGGACAAAAAAAGAAATTCATTTCTGAATTTCTTATTTTTTGAATTGAATTTTAACGTATTCACGGTATTTCGGTAGCTTCTTAATCAGTTCTTCATGCGTTCCGTGACCACTAATTTCACCATGATCAACGAAGTAAATGTCATCCGAGTCGACAATGGTACTTAAGCGATGGGCGATGATGAGGGTCGTACGGCCCTTCATTAGTTGACCAAGCGCCTTTTGAACCATGGCTTCTGACTGGGAATCTAGGCTAGCGGTTGCTTCGTCTAACATCAGAATCTTAGGGTCTCTGAGAAAGGCACGAGCAATTGCCAAACGCTGTCTCTGACCGCCACTGACCTTAATACCACGTTCACCAACTTGAGTTGAAAGTCCTTCAGGCATCTCTTTGACAAATCCTTCAGCATAAGCAAGGCTCAATACGTGCCAAAGTTGGTCATCTGTAAACTTTTCGTTTAGTCCATAGGTCAGGTTATGGCGAATGGTTCCGGCCATAATGGCCGAATCCTGACTAACTAGGCCGATCTGGTGGCGCCAATTGGAAAGATTAATGTCATCGATATTTTCGTTTCCAATCGTGAGTGTCCCAGACGTTGGCTGATAGTAGCGTTCGATCAAACTGAAGATGGTAGATTTTCCACCTCCAGAGGGTCCCACAAACGCCGTGGTCTGATTGGGTTTAGCGACAACGTTAACGTTTTTTAGCACTGGTTCGTCAGGGTCATACGCAAAACTTACATCGTTTAAACGAAGTGTCTTTCCACCAATGTCGTCTGAAAAACCGGAGGCAAAGTCCTCTTCGGGCTCGGTAAGTAACTCTCTGACGTGTTCAGTGGAACCATTGGCTTTAGAAAGGTCGGTAATGAATCGACCAAGCATACTAACTGGTCCAATGATTTGGAACAGGTACATTAGAAAGGCAAACATGGTTCCAATTGTCATGGCCCCGATTGCGACTCGATGGGCACCGTAGGCAAGGATTCCAACGATCATGGCCATCATGACCGTATTCAAGATGGGACCAGCAATTGAATCATAGACGGATTCTTTTAAACCAACCCGATATAGGTTGTGAATTAAGCTGGAACCAGCCTTGGTTTCATATGGTTCAGCATTTGATGACTTTACCAGGCGAATCTCATTTAATGTTTCTTGAGCTTTCCCACTAAAATCAGCCATTTGGTCCTGTCTAGACTTTCCAATCTGACTGGATTTTCTAATGATCGGACGCATGACAATCATGACAATTGGAATGGCAATGAACATGATTAAAGCCATTCGCCAGTCCATGATCAGCATGATAATCAGAGCTCCAATTAATTGGAAAATGGACGTAATGGTATTGGGAAATGACACTGATAACAGGTCTTTAATCTGGTCAGAATCACTAACCAAACGCGAAATCATCTTCCCGGTTTTTACACTATCGAAGTAGTGGACGTTTAATTTGACCATTTTCTCCCACAGTAGTTCCCGGAGGTTGGCCACCACGTTTTCACCGAAGAAGCCCAGTAGGGTCCCTGATCCGGCGTTAATTAATGCACTTAAAATGAATAACACGATCATGGCGGAGACTAGGAGTAGACTAACTCCTTTAGCAAAGTCGTTAACCATGACCTGAGCAATCTTTGGCACCGTCAGTTGGGCTCCCGTTGCGATGAGTCCCAGAAGAAGACCAACGACTAACTGCCAGTAGCGGGGTTTGGTTTCACGAATTAGGTGAAAGAATCCCCGAAAGTTGAATGATCCATTATTTTTTGCTTGTTTCTTCACGTTATCACCTCTTAAATCGTAACTACTATCATATCACAAATCGACTTACTTGAAACGAATATACATTCCGCTTATCCTTACTGTAGAAACATATTGAGAGGAGTTCTCATCATGGAATATGAATATTATACTTTAAGTAACGGGATGCAAGTTCCAAAGATTGGCTTTGGAACATACCTGTTAAAGGGCTTTGAAGGTGCCATGGCAATCACTTCTGCCATCCATAAGGGTTACCGTTTAATTGACACTGCCTATAACTACGAAAACGAAGGAGCGGTTGGACGTGGAATTGAAAATTCAAACGTTCGTCGTTCTGATTTACTGGTAACTTCCAAGTTACCTGGTCGTTACTACGATCGTAAGAGTGCCGTTGATGCCATCCAAGAGTCTCTTTACCGGGCTAACTTAGATTACTTTGATATCTACTTGTTGCACTGGCCTAATCCTAAAGAAGGCAACTACGTGGAAGCTTGGCAAGCACTGATTGATGCCCAACAATATGGCTTAATCCGGACGATTGGTGTCTGCAACTTCTTACCTGATTACCTTGATAAATTAGTTGATGAAACGGGCGTTATGCCAGCCATTAACCAAATTGAACTCCATCCATACTTCAACCAAGCTGACATGCGTCATTATGACGACGAACATGGCATCTTGACCGAAGACTGGAGTCCACTTGGTCGTGCTAGTGAAATGCTGAAGAACCCAGTTCTAGTTGACATGGCTGCTAAATACCACAAGAATGTTGGTCAATTGATCTTACGTTGGGAGATTCAATTAGGGACACTTCCAATTCCTAAGTCAGCCAATCCTGGTAGACAAAGTGGGAACCTTGACGTCTTTGACTTCGAGATTACTCCAGAAGACATGAAGACCATTGCTTCTTTGACGAAGCCTGATGGCCGAACCCATAATCAGGATCCTGCAACTTACGAAGAATTTTAATTAATGCAAATTAAAAGAGACTCATGATTGAGTCTCTTTTTTTATGGATTGAATTTAACTGAGAGCTTCTAACGAAATTTGAAGCCGTTGAAGCAGTTTTTCGGAATCATCGGGGGCTTCCATGGCTTCCTTAATGGTTTCGTGACACAGAATGGTAATGGCCCATCGTTTGGGCGGCAATTGAATGATCGTTGAATCATCAAGGTTTTTCTGATTGTGAAGAATGTCCATCTGGATAAACTCGAAGTATTCACTTTCAGAGCTGTCTTCTAGAAACGAACGGGCGGCATTGACGTAGTCGGTGGGCTGTAACTGGTTAATTCGTTTTCCAGCAAACGGCCGATGGATCGTTGATAGGACCATTCTTCTGGTGTAGTCGTAACCGCCTTTGAGGGTAATGAAGTACTTGTAGTAAGCTCCCCGCGATATCTTGGCATCCTTGATGATCCGAGCCACCTGAGCGTCGGCCAACGGATGGGCGGAAAATTCATTGAGAAGGGCAGCATTGATGCGCTCTTTTTTGGCCTGCGGTAGGTTTAAAAAGGTTGATGATGGCATAAAAAAGTCCTCCGTTCAATGTAATAACTTAATTATACCCACATGTTGACACGGTGTTAACTGCTAATTTACCATAAATAGATAATGAGAAGTTTTAGTAGGAAAGAAATGGATCGTTTTTAAAATAAAAAGACCGGACGTTTCCGTTCGATCTCCCATAATTACGTTTAGTTATGCAAAGATGTAACCAAATCCACCGGGACCAACGTGGGTCATGACGATGGGACTGGTTAAACGACAGGTCACGTCAATGTCTGGTCGAGCTTCCTTGATCTTAGCTGCGATCTTCTTGGGTGCAGTCCCATCATCAACGTAGGATAGTCCAACTTCGGAAATATCCTTGTTATTAATGATTTCATCGGTCACTTGATTAGCGATCTTGGTCATCTTCTTCAGACCCCGGCATTTATACTTAAGCTTCAAGGTTCCCTTGGTTAATTGAATCACTGGTTTAAGTTGGATCAGTGATGAAATAAAACCAACGGCTCGGCTGGCACGACCACCTTTAACCATGTAGTCAAAACTATTGATAAAGACGTAGGTCATGATGGTGGGTACAAACGATTTTAAATTATCCATGATTTCGGCAACGGATTTCCCTTCATCGGCTAATTTTTTAGCGCGCATGACGGCAAAGGTGAGGCCACTATCAGTTGAATCACTGTCAAGAACGGCGATTTCACCACCAACCTGTTTAGCAGCGGTTCGGGCGGTTTCCACCGTTCCACTTAAAACTTTAGTGAGATGAATGGAAATGATCGAAGCGTCTGGATCTTCCTTTTGGATTTTTTCGTATGCCTCAATGAATTGACCCAAAGAAGGTTGACTGGTCTTTGGGAACTCTTTATCGTTTGCAAGGTGATCGGAAAATTCCTGACGGGTAATGTCAACGCCGTCCTTATAAGTTTTGCCGTCGATGGTAACCTGAAGCGGTACCACCGTAAGATTATTTTTTTTGATTTCATCTGGTGTTAATTGAGCAGTTGAATCGGTAACAATGTGAATCATGTGTTTCTCCCTCCAATTAACGTTTCGTTAATTTGCCTTATAGATTTTAATTATAGTAGAAGGACTAAATTTTTCCCAGTTAAAATTAAATTTAATTCCACTGGGAGTCCCAACGCCGCAGTGTGTTGCTAATCAGGGCTAACTAAGTGCGGTTACACAGTATGTAAGGTGTAACCAGCGCCACTTATATTATAAAAATTATAAATTAAAAAAATAAGTAGCTTTTTTGTTATAAACAAGATATAACTATAAGTAGGGATTAAAAGCAGAGGAGTTACATTATGAAAAATAAAATGAAAATTTTGTTGACCAGTGTTGCTTCGGTGCTGGTAGCGGGTTCAATGGTAGCTGGAATAGTTGCCAAAAAACGAGATAATGAAAAGAAGCGTGCTTCTAAAAAGTAGGCATTGCTGATTATCAAGGGATTTCAACTACGGTTGAGCATCCCTTTTTATTATGGTCGCTCTAGCGTGAAAAAGTTAGTAAAGATCGAAAAAATGGGAAAGTGAGGCAAATAAATGGTAAAAGGAAAACCAAAAGAATTAAGGCTTAGTACGGTTTTAATTTATTCGTTACTACTGAATACTGGGTCATCATTTATGTGGCCACTAACGACGGTCTACATGCATAATTATCTTCATGAGTCACTAACAACCGCGGGGATTGTTTTGTTTGCCATGTCAATGTTTATGATTATCGGCAATTATCTTGGTGGGTATCTCTTTGATCATTGGTCACCGTATAAGACAGCCATCATCAGTGTTTTGATCACAATGGCTTCAATTGTCACCCTGATCTTCTTTCATGGTTGGCCGATTTTCGGAATCATGCTCTTACTGTACGGTTTAGGAAATGGATCCAGCATGACGCTATTGAACTCGTATGCTTCGATGATTACATCCAAGAGTACTCGCTACGTCTTTAACTCATTATACGTCGGATTAAACCTAGGTGTCGTAGTTGGAACCGCACTGGTAGGATTTTTGATGAAGTACGGAATTTCGGTTGTCTTCATCGTTGCCACTGGCTTTTACATTGTTTTATTATTGATGACCATTTTTGAATTTAACATTAAGTTACATCGTCCCGCACCAACTGCGGTAAAACGTTCTGAGGACGATGATGTCGTTCAACAAAAGAAGAATCGTGGACTAAAACTCATCTGGCTAATTTGTATCATGGTTTTCTGTATTTATATGAGTTACACCTTATGGGAAAGTGTTATGTCAGTTCACATGACCCAACTGGGAATTTCATTTGAGAATTACAGTTTTCTGTGGACGATTAATGGACTCCTGATTGTCTTCATTCAGCCCATTATTAATAAGATTGGAGCCCGCTTCAAGATGAGTCGTCAAATTGCCTTTGGGGTAATCATTTTCGGTCTCAGCTTCTTTATGTTAATATTTGCTAAACAATACGCCGTATTTGTAATCATCATGGTCATTTTGACCTTTGGTGAAATGAATGGGTTGCCAGGAATTCCAGCTTGGATTGATACATTGGCGGATCCCAGACAGAAAGGGAAGTTTCAAGGACTCTTTAATATTTTTATGTCACTTGGGAGAGCCGTTGGACCGCTTTTTGGTGGTTTAATGGTAGAGTTCTTTAACTATCCCGCCCTATTCATTGTATCCGGCGGACTGATCTTGTTCGCGTTGTTCTGTGTGATGAGCGAAGCAAGAAAGTTGAGTAGAACACAGAAGAATTAGTGAGGTGAACTATGGTTGATACTTATTACCAAGATACAATTGATGTCTCTGATGCACATCAAAATAATTTAAAACACGTTAACGTAAAACTCCCGAAGCATGAGATTACTGTTTTCGTTGGTGAATCCGGTTCCGGTAAGTCATCGTTAGTATTTGATACGATTGCGGCAATGTCGCGTCGTGAATTAAACGAAACGTTTCCCAGTTTTTCGCAACAGTATTTACCTAAATACGGACAACCCCACGTCGGTGACATTAAAAATCTGCCCGTCGCAATTGCGATTGAGCAGAAGCAACTGACAGGGAATGCCCGTTCAACCCTTGCCACTTACACGGGGATTTATTCGCTACTACGGTTACTTTTTTCACGAGTAGGGAAGCCGTTTGTAGGTTATTCGGAGGTCTTCTCGTTCAACCTGCCGCAGGGTATGTGTCCCTACTGTCAGGGATTGGGTTACGTTGACGAGGTGGATGAATCAAAGCTAATTGATCCAGAAAAATCTCTCAATAATGGTGCCATTACTTTCGTTAGTTTTGGACCAGGAACCTGGCGTTGGCGTGGTTACGGCTACAGTGGGTTATTTGATAACGACAAGCCGATTAAAGATTACACTCCAGAAGAGTACGACTTGTTAATGCACGCACCCCAACAAAAGTTGTACAATGCCCCAGATTACTACAAAACGAGTCAGTATGAAGGGGTCGTTCCGCGGATCAAACGTTCCATTATCAACAGTCGAGAGGGGAAGCACCATAAGGAAGCCATCAGTGAGATCGTTACACGTGAGGTTTGCCCGGTATGTAAAGGAGCTCGACTCAATCCCCGTTCTTTGAGCGTTAAGATTAATGGATTTAACATTAATGATGTTTCGCAGATGGATCTGGTTCAGTTTCTGGACTTTCTCGATTCGATTAAAGATAATCTGGGGGATGAAATCATCCGGGGTCTCGAGTCCAAGATTCAACCCCTAGTGGACATTGGACTGGGCTATTTGACTTTAGATCGAACGACCAGCACGTTGTCTGGTGGTGAAGTTCAACGGATCAAGATTGCTAATCATCTGACGAACTCGTTGTCCGACATCTTGTATGTCTTTGACGAACCCAGTGTCGGGTTGCATCCCCATGACATTGCGTTGATTAAAAAGGCGATGATTAACCTGAAAAAGAAGGGTAACACCATCTTCATCGTTGATCACAATCCAGAAATTATGTCGATTGCGGATCACGTTGTTGAAGTGGGACCTAAATCAGGAGCTGACGGTGGAAAAATTACCTTCTCTGGTACCTATCCTGAAGTCTTAGATTCTGACACGCTTACCGGAAAATGGTTACGAGCTCCCCATCATTTTGCCAAACCCTTGAAACCAAAGGGCTTTGTTGACTTAGAGCACGTTCACATGCACAACATTGACGACGTAAGTGTTAAGGTGCCAACGGGCATTATGACCGTCCTATCAGGTGTGGCTGGATCTGGAAAGAGTTCACTGGCTGAGGCCATGAAAGACCGTCTAAACGGTGATTACGTGGATCTGACTCAGAAACAAGCTGGAATCAGCATTCGATCCACGCCGGTGACGTATCTCAACATTTTAAATCCAATTCGAAAGTTGTTTGCGAAGGCTAATAACGTTTCTACGCAACTCTTCAGTTACAACGGCAAGGGTGCTTGTCCTCGTTGTAAGGGAAAGGGTGTTACCATCACCAATATGGCGTTTATGGATCCGGTGGTTCAGACCTGTGAGCTGTGTCACGGTAAGCGTTACAGCCAGGAAGCACTTAGTTACAAGTATCATGGAAAAGACATTGCCGATGTTTTGTCAATGTCCGTTGCCCAAGCAGCCACCTTTTTCAAGGATGTTCATGAAATTGCTAACCCATTGAAACAGATGAACGAAGTTGGTCTGGACTATTTGGCCTTGAATCAGGCCCTGACGACGTTATCTGGTGGTGAATTACAACGACTACGGTTAGCTCAGATGTTGGAAGAGAAGGGGAAAATTTACTTTCTTGATGAACCAACGGCTGGCCTTCACATGAACGACACCCAGCGCCTCTTGAAGTTATTTAAACGGATGGTGGCAGATGGTGATAGTTTAATCATCGTGGAACATAACCTGGACGTAATTAGTCAAGCGGACTGGTTGATTGACATGGGACCAGGAGCCGGAATTTACGGTGGAAACGTTCTCTACAGTGGTATTCCAGAGGGATCGGAGAAAGTTCCACAATCCTTTACTGGTCGTGCCCTAAAGAAATACATGTTACCTTATAAAGAAAGATAAGCAAAAAGAGCGCTTCTCATAATGAGAAACGCTCTTTTTAAGTTTTAACGTTAGAATCCGATGTAAGACTGAATTTTAGCAGCCAACATGTTGAAACCATCTTGAATTGTCGTGATAACCTGTTGGATGTCATTTCGGTTATTGTTATCAATATGACTCTCAACTTCTTTTTTGGCGTTATCGATAGCATTCTGAGCTTTTTGGTTAGCATCATTACTACCAGCATTTCCACCATTATCAGCGTTATTTTGTGGTTTGCTGTTATCAGAATTGTTTGCTGGGGTACTATTATCCGCATTATTTGCGGGTTTGTTATTGTAATTTTTGACCACTACGGGTGGATTTTGTTTAACTTGTTGTTGCGCACTTTTGCCGGAATGATACAGACCAAAGATCCCTAGCAGAATAATAATGAGGAAGATGATGACAATCCAGCGAAACCAATGGTGCTTCTTTTTGGAGGGAGCTGCCTGGTTAGAAGCGACACGATCGGCGTTTGGTGAAACGACCTGAGCACTAGGAGCGTAAACCAGATTATAGTTAAGCGTTCCCCTGGCAAACGTCCCATTGATCTTTTCGGCTGGGTTAACTGCCACGACCCGACCAACGTTGGCTGGATAGTCGACGTTGCGCTTAAAAGTAACGTTAGTGAGGTAGCTCACGGCATTTTGATCTCCGCTAAGTCCTTGGACAACGTAACCGTTTAAATCGGGGATTTCGATGGAAAATCCCTTTCCCAGTGCTCCCGAGTATTTCAAGGGGTTGGTAAGGATTTGATCGTTCTTATCGACGACGTTAATGATTACATTACCAACGTTTCGATCCATCCGACTACCAACAGTTTCATTATTCATTAGTTAAGTGCTCCTTTAGTAGTTTATATTAATTATCTTACCATGATTCGTTAATCTGGCAAAAAGAATCCAACTTTGTTAACCAGAGGGACGGGAAGGATCAACTGTCGATTAGTTCCCCGAAATGTGATACTATATTTAATGTAAGTGATAGTTATTAACTATCAGACTGAATATTGAGAGGAAGAATGACATGAGCGAAAAAAAGATGATTAAAAAACTCGATGACATTAAAGATTACGAAGACAAGATGGCTGATTTAGTATCAGCAATTTTGACCGACCAACCTTGGGAACAAACTGACGAAGTTAGAAACGTTTACTTCTTGGACGTTTCCGATTTTGGTAAAGATCTCCAAGACGTTTTGGACCAAATGAACGTTTTGCGTGACCAATATGATGAAACCTTACACTCATACTTGGGTGTTCCGTTCATTCCGTATGTTCCACTATCAAAATTAACTGATGCCGCTTTTAAAACTTTAGTTGATGTTGACCCAACCGACAACATTACTAAGACAAAGAAGAACAGTGTCTTTGTTGATTCGCGTGTTATTGATAGTAAAGATGGTAAGCACATTAGCTTGGACTTACAATTTAACGAACAATAATAGTATTAAAAAGAGCTCTACATATTATGTAGAGCTCTTTTTTTGTATTCGATATTATAACTATTACGGATGACTACTTACTTTGAGCTTCTTTTTCCTGAGCTGCCTGACCCAAAAGGTTGAGGTAGTTGAACGGACGATCAAAGTTTGGTTGAAACAGCATATCAACCATAGCTAAATCATCGATGGTGTTTTCGTTTTGAATGGCAACCGAAAGGACGTTAGCTGACTGCGAAATGTCATACAAACTGGTTAATGCCCCACCCAAAATCCTACGGGTATCAGGATCGTAAACCAGTGACATCAGGACGGGAGTCGTCGTTGGCATGAACTCGGGACGGTAATTATCTTCGAGAATAACCTGGTGTGCGTTAATGCCCTGAGCCTTGGCAGCACTCATGGTCAACCCAGTTGAAGCCAAATTCCGGTCGTACAACTTTAAACCAGATGAAGATTGAGTGCCCATGTACTTCTCGGTATCTTTTTCAATGTTCTTTCCGACTAAAATTCCCTGACGGACGGCATTGGTAGCGAGTGGAATGTAGGCATTCTTGTGGGTTGGATTGTAGTGGACGGCAGCACTGTCACCCGCAGCGTAGATGTCTTGGTTTGATGAGTGCATGTAGTCGTCGACGATGATTGCACCATTTGGCAGCATTTCAACTTGTTCCTTTAGTAAGCTGGTGTTGGGTTTGAAACCGATGCACAGGATGGCAAGATCAGCGGTGAATTCGTCACTAGTGGTTTTGATCGAAACTGTATCACCATTGTCGGTGAACTTTTGGACCATTTGGCCACCTTCAAATTTAACACCATGATCTTTATAGTCTTTTTCGACAATGTCGGTGAATTTGGGATCATAGTATTTACTTAAAACTCGATCCACACCATCGATTAAGGTGACTTCATGACCAGTCTTAGAGTAAGCTTCGGCTAACTCGGCACCAATGTATCCGGCTCCAATGACCGCAATGTGTTTAGCGTCCTTGGCATCATCGAATAGGACCTGAGCGTCCGTCCAATTCTTGCAAAGGCGAACGTGATCATTATGGATTCCTTCAATCGGAGGAACAATTGGCAAAGAACCACTGGTCATGACCAGTTTGTCATAACTCTCAGTTTTACTTTCACCGGAGTCAAGATCCTTTACGGTGATTTCCTTTTTATCGGAGTCAACGTCAGTTACTTCGTGTTTCATTTGAACGTTAGCACCTAAACCCTTTAATTCTTTTGGATCAGAGTAGAAGAGACCCTTAGGATCCTTGACTTCACCACCGAGATAGAGCGCAATTCCACATGAAAGAAATGAGATGTTGTCATTTTTTTCATAAACCGTTAAATCATAATCGGGATGTTCTTTTAAGATCTGCTTAACAGCAAAGGTTCCCGCATGAGTACAACCAACAACAATAATTTTCATGATATGACCTCCTAAATCCAAAACTTAATGTATCGATTATGGATATCCTACCAGATAGTATTGTGAAATGCTAATCAATTGCCATTTATTATTTATTTTTAATTATTTCTTAGCAGTAGCCTGCTCGTCCTCGTATTCCCGCGCTCTTTTGATCATGGTTTGATAGACCCGCGATACATCACGATCGGTTCCCCGCAGTTCGTACTCGGCGATCTCGGGAACGTCGAAACGTTCAGCATATCTTCTGGCGGTGAGGCAAAATTGAATGTTAAAATTGCGGTTACCACTGCCGACAATGCCCATGCAGTAATCAGCGTTGTGATCGTATGCGACATACTCGCCCATGGTATTGGTCATCAGTTCTTTGACCCCATTGTCAATTCCGTTTCCTCCATCTAGATAAGTTGGGACAAAAACGAAATATGGTGACTTTTCGTCGGCAAAGTCACTTTGATCTGAGATTTCGGTGAGTTCAATGAGTGGTTGATCAGAATTTTTTTGGTGCTGGTCTTCAGCGTAGTCTTCTAGATTTTCGACGAAGTTTCGCGTGTTTCCAGCAATTGAGATGTATAAAATACGAATTGGTTTAATGATAATAACCTCCTAAATACGAAAAATAATCACTATTAGTGTAACCTTTAACAGGTTTAAATGCACAAAATTTTCGGAGTTGATTGGAATCAAAAAGCGTCTGGAAGTGATCATCCGGACGCTTTTAATTTATTTTCTTTTTTTGAAGATCCAAATCACGATTGAACTAATTATGAGAATGAGGATTCCAATGACACTGGCGACTGATCCTATGATTAATCCCGGTGTCTGATACCTTAGCCGAATCTGATGTTTACCAGCTGGCAGGATCGCACCGACAAAACCGGTATTGACCCTTTGAGTTGGGGCTGATTTTCCGTCCACAGTGAGTTTCCATCCTGGTGAATAGGGGATGGACGTAGTCAGAACGGATTTTTTCGGATTGGTACTGATTCCCTGAACTTCATTCCTTTTAACTCTTAACTTCTGAAGCCTGTTGCGTTGTAACTTATGGATCTGCTGCTCGTATGAATTGCCGAACGGAACGGCGATCAAACGGGCGTGTTTGAAGTTTAGTCGTGAGACACCGTCAAAGGTCAGTTTGATCTGACCCCGTCGTTTTGGAGAATAACCCAAGTTAATGAGAACGTTCTTTTTCTGAGCGTAGTTAGAAAGATTATCCCGTCCATACTGAGAGTATCCATTCTTCATTCCCTTGGTAGCGGCGTTAAACGAGTATTGATCAACAAATGGGGTATGAAGATTTTTCCTCATCTGGTTTAGTTTCATCATCCGGGTGTAGGGTTCGTTCTTAATGGCATGTTGCCTTTCAACCATCGCGTTTTTGGCGTCGGTGGTGTAATCATGACTTTTGATGCCATCTAGCTGTAAATAAAGTTCCGCGTTCTTAGTGCGGTTAGGCTGTTTAAGCTTAAGGAGGTATGGAATGGGTTTGCCAAGCACATCCTTGGTCATGACGTGTAATCCGTCTGCATTTTGCTTCTGAGTCTCAGTTTCTAGCTCGACGTTTTCATCAAGAATTTTTTGTGCCGTATCCGGTGACGTGTGGTTAATGCTTGGTTCACTGTATTCGACCCGTTTGGAATTATTGGTAAAGGTGGTTAATTTGTCAAAATTATCTAGTGTTTTTTCGTAATTAGGTTTTACTTCGTAATCAAGCTGCCTTTGTTTATCGTTCAGTTTAGCCTCTGGAATCCCCCTTACGGGCGTGGCGATGTGAGCTCCACTAATCATTGACTGTTCGCGTTCCGTTGGCGAGAGAGCTTGATACTGCTTGTCTGACACCGTTTGCTCCTGCGTGTAAGCCAGGGGAAGGGCGTTTTTATTTTGGAGGACAATCGTTCCATCCGGTTCTTTGTCGTCAACGAGAGGATTATTGGCCGTAAACAACAGTGGTTTACGGCCTTTACCCTTAACAGTCTTGAAACCAAATGGTTGCGACTTGTCTTGCTGACCGTTTCGAATGAAGAGGTACTTAACGCCCATGAGGTTATCTAACGTTGTCCGGTAGTCGTTTTGGGCAACCGGTGCGTTGAAGGTCCTTTGGTTGTTTTGAACGGAACTTTCTAGTTGACCGATGGCCCCATTTTCCACCGTTAAGTATGATGAAATGTCGTGTGTACCAAATAACATGGGGATGTTGGTGTTGACGTTGGAGTAGTTGGATAAATTAACGTCGTTCCGACCCGCGTAGTGGTAGCGATTACCGAGCGCGGTTCGCTCACCATTGAGGCGGGGTTCGACGTACTTGTTGGCACCGTTGTAGAAGTTGTTAACAAAATTAGTGGCCACCTGCTTGTTGAGCATCCCCTTTGAAAAGCCGGAGACGTTGGGACTGTAGTACCCAACGCCAAGGGAAATTAAATTGACGACTAAAAGTCCGGTTACACTCCCCATGGTCAGGCGCCGATCCCAGTGAAAGAGCTGACTGCACAGGATGATGCCGACCAGTACTAACAGTAAAATAATTTCGCCGTAGTCATGTGCACTTAATTTCATAATAAATCCACGGAAAGCCCAGATGACGATGATCAATCCGATGGTAGCGCCAATCATAATTTCAAGGTCCCGTTTTGAAAGGGTGGAAATGTGCTCGGCAAAAATGGTAGCTGCCAATCCGATTGGCAATAGGCCAAGGCAGACCCACCGATTTGATGGGGTAGAAATGGCATTAAAGACTGCTCCAAAAGCGGGAATTAACGCTCCAATGAACACGATGATGAGGCCATAGTTTAGATAGCGATACTTTTTGAAATGGGAGAGCGTGTAAACAATTCCCAAAAAGCTGAGACCGCTAATGCTGATGATGAGCCAGAAACTAATGGTTAGATATCCGTTGCCGAGGATTTTACTTGGGATCGAGAGATAGTAGTAGAGGGGATAAAAGAGGTAGCCGTTTGCGAAGTTTGAGGTGATTCTGGTCGACTTCATGGCAAAGAGTAGGGTCGGCACAAAGATGACCGCACTGATGAGGATCCCCGTCAAAATGGCCGCTCCCATCTTGACGACTGATCTAACAAAGTGAAAGTCAGGGTCTTTGCGGATGCTTAAATACCTGATAATGACGTAAATAATGCTACCAAGTCCGATGATGTAGGCAAAGTAGAAGTTACTGAGAAAGGTAAGGGCCACCGCCAACATCAGAGGCATCATCGAGTGGTTGCGAATGATCCGTTCCACGCCGTAACAGATTAATGGAAAGAAAATCATCGGGAGAATAAAAAAGGGATGGTGCATCCCTGCGTATAACGAATAACCAGCAAACGTATAGGTGAGGGTGCCCAGAACCAAACTAATCTTTTTAAAGTTAAATTGGTGAGCAAATAGTAAAAAGGCTAGCCCGGCTATGTAGAGACGCAAGATCACCAGCAGTCCATAGCCTAGTTCAAGTAAGTGATCGGGAAAGAGGACAATGAGATAGTTAAAAAAGTCTCCAACTACGTAGTACGAGAAGCTGGTTAGCTGATCGGCTCCCAGTCCAATGTTAAACGACCAGTTGGTAAAGCCACGACTGGGATTAGTTAAGAATTCGCTCAGCATGTGCTTAAAGTTGATGAGGATGGGATAATGTTGGGCAATTCCGTCCATTCCCCAGATCAATGAATTACCGGTTAGATAAAAAGTCCAAACGTATACCATGGTAATTACAAAAAAAATAAGACTATAAAAGAGCCATGCTGGGCATTTCTTTATTACTTTGTTCATGATGCAAATTTCCCCTATGTATTATTAAAGCCGAGGGGTTACCTCGGCTTTATTGGTGATAGATTAGTTATTTATCTTTTGAATCGTCCTCAGCGTCCGAATCATCGTCTTCTTCGCTGGGTTCGATCTTGTTGACTTCAAGCCAGTTAATGAAAGAGTTCTTGTAATCAAGCACCTTAAACTTAAAGCCATCGATCGTTACCACGTCGCCCACCTTAATGTGGGGATTTTGTTCGATGATAAAACCAGCGATGGTGACGATATCAGAGTCGTCGAAGGCGGGCATTTCAACGTCAAAGTACTTCTCGAAGTCGTACGTGTTTAATTTCCCGTTGACTTGGAAAGTTCCATTAGGTTGTTTGAAGATGTATTCATTGACCTGTGGATCAATCTCATCACGGACGGTGCCAAATAACTCTTCGTAGATATCCTTATCGGTAATCAAGCCGGAAGTTCCACCATACTCATCAATTACCACTACGATTGGTTGGTGCATTTTGATCATTTGTTGAAGCACCATCGTAATCGGTGTGGTTTCGGGGGTCGTGCTGATCTTTCGCAGCAGTTTTCCAACCTTAACGTTGGAATCGACCTGTGATTGACGAACTAGATCGTAACTATATACGTAACCCAGAATATTATCTTTGTCGTTATCCTTAACTACCGGGATTCGACTGAATTTCTTCTGAATGTAGACGTTAATGGCATCTTGAACGGTATCGTTAATGTCAATGGTAACTAGTTGCGTTCGGTCAATCATGATGTCTCGAGCAACCTTATCGTTTAGTTCAAACGAACGTTGCATGTAGAGATAATCGTTTCGTTCCAAGTCTCCGTTTTTCACGGCATCCTTAGAAAGACTCAGAATTTCTGACTGTGAGAATGCCTCATCATTTTCGTTGGCCACTGGAATTCCAAGTAACTTAACTACTCCCGTAGCTGAGACGTTCAGTAACCAAACGAACGGGTAGAACAAGATGTGAAAGAAGTGGAGTGGACCAGAAATCACATTCAATACCTTCAAAGGCATGTCAATACTGATGTTCTTTGGCACAATCTCAGTGAAGACCACTTCTAAGTAGGTAAGTAGTAAGACCCCGATAATCGCACCAACACTGTGGGCAGTAGCGGGGTTAACGTTGAAATCTTTTAATTCCATAACGGAAACTAAGATTCCAATGACAAATGATTCACCAATCCAACCAAGGATGATTCCCGCAAGCGATACCCCTACCTGAGTGGTAGAAAGGTATTCGTTCAGGTTGGTAACCATCTTCATTTCACGGTTGATTTTCTTCTTCTTGCTAGCGCTGATGTCCTCGTCATCGAGTCGTTCTTGTAATGCACTTGGCCTTGATTGAACCAACGAAAACTCACACGCGACAAAGAACGCGGCAAAGAAGAACGTTATTAAAATTATTATTAGATCAAGTATTATCTGACCGGTATCCAAAGTTCATTCCTCATTTCAAAATTTTAAACAGTAATTATATTATAACGTATTTATTCATTTTTTTAAGTATTTAAGATGAATAGCATAATCAATTGATTTTATCACAAAGAGGGACAAATGGAAAAATTATTCTGATTAATTAGTTTGGGTCCCCTTTTTGCCGCCTTTAATGAAGATTTTTAAATAAATGGTCCAAACGTTTCTTAATCGCACTTTTTTTCACCCAAACATGAGCTAATTTCTTGTATAAACGGGGCCTCATCCGTAGTATAGAAGGTGCTAAGAGATTAGCAAATAAAAAATAAAAGAGGTTTTAGTTATGGCAAACGATGTAAGAAAAACAAATTACGATCCAATGGATGACTTTTTCGGCGACTTTGGTAAAAGTTTATTAAATTCAGTTGCCGGAAACAATAAAATGAAAACCGATGTTTTAGATAAAAATGATGAATACGTTGTAAAAGCAGAACTACCTGGATTCAAGAAGAGCGATATCGACATTAGTTACGACAATGACACTTTAACTGTTCATGCAATTCATGACATTGATAAAGAAAACAAGGGTGACTACGGACGTATCCTAAGCAGAGAACGTTCATCAAGTGACGTTAACCGTTCATTCTATATTCCTGGCGTTGATGAAAAGAAGATCTCAGCTGACTACGACGGCGGTGTATTAACCATTACACTTCCAAAGTCACAAGATGAAGAGACCCAGAATCATCACGTTGAAATTGAATAATCAAATTTAAATCGAATTTTAGGAGACGACCCATTTGGATCGTCTCTTTTTTAACTCTTTTTAAAACTCTTTCATTAGTGGTGCAAAATCGAATGCCTTCTTATACAATATTAATTAGATTAGAAATGAATTAATTAATATTGGAGGTGGAACTATGGCAGATGATCAGATTAATATCGATGACGTCAACCCCAGTGAGGGACTGACGACCGCTGAAGTAAAAAGGCAGGTTGACGACGGCTATAAAAACACGGAACCCAAGCCATTGACCAAATCAGTGAAACAGATTTTAGTTGAAAACGTGTTTACATTATTTAACGTAATTAACGTGGTATTAGGTATCCTGGTCTTTTACACCGGCAGCTATATCAACATGCTGTTCCTGGTGATTGCCATAGCTAACACCGCAATCGGAATCTTCCAGGAGATTCGTTCGAAGCGTCAAGTTGACAAAATGGCTTTACTGTCTCAAAGTAAAGTGAAAGTTAGACGAAATGGTGAAAATGAATTAATTCAACCCGATCAGATCGTATTGGGTGACATCATTGAGTTGGATCGCGGTGACCAGGTTCCCGTCGATGGTGTAATCAAAGAAACCAAGGGAATCGAAGTCGACGAGTCCCAGATTACTGGTGAATCCAGTCCAATTGAGAAAAATGACGGGGACCAAGTCACCTCCGGAAGTTTTTTGGTCAGTGGAAAAGCTTTTATGCTGGCCACCAAGGTTGGTGATGAGACCTTCGTCAACACGATTACAAATCAGGCTAAAACCGATAAGAGTAAGAACAGTGTCCTGATTTCATTAATCAAAAAAATCATTAAAATTTTGACGATTATCATTATTCCATTGGGGATTGCCCTCTTTGTCTCTCGTTTGATGCACGGGGTGAGCGTTAATAACGCCATTCTTGGAACCGTGGCTGCGATGATCGGGATGATCCCAGAGGGACTCGTTCTTTTAACCTCAGTGACGCTGGCCATTTCTGCTTATCATCTAGCTAAGAAGCGGGTGCTCGTTCGGGATTTATCTTCCATTGAGACGCTTGCCCGGGTCAACACTATTTGTTTGGACAAGACCGGGACGATTACCAGTGGTGAATTAAAGTTCAACAAGTTAATTAAGGAAGCTCCTCATTATGATGATCAACAGATCGCGGCCATTATGGGATCTCTTGTAAACGAGATTGATGATAATAACGAAACGGCGTCTGCCTTAAAAGATCACTTTACGGATCATCCATACTCAGCAACCAAGATTGTGCCGTTCTCCTCCGCGCGAAAGTGGAGTGGGGCCGAGTTAGATGACAAGGGTAAGTATGTCTTTGGTGCCCCTCAATTTATTCTTAATTTAAACGATCAGCAACAAAAAGAAGTCCAACACTACGCGGAACAAGGCTTCCGGGTGATTGCTTTGGCCAAGGTTGATCAATTAAATGAAGACAGGATCTCAGGAAGTGAATTGATTGCCCTGATTCTGATTACGGATGTGATTCGTCCCAACGCTTCAGATACGCTTCAGTACTTTTACAATCAGGGAGTGGACTTGAAGGTTATTTCCGGAGATGATCCGGTGACGGTCTCAAGCATTGCCAAACGGGTTGGAATTCGAAACTATTCTGACTACGTAGACATGACCACCGTTGGTGACGATGCCAACTATCAGGACCTGGTTAAAAAGTACGTGGTCTTTGGTCGGGTTAAGCCCGATCAAAAACAGCGTCTCATTAAGGCGTTGCAGGAAAATGGACGGACGGTTGCCATGACTGGTGATGGGGTCAACGATCTGTTGGCCTTAAAACAGTCTGACTGTGGCATTGCGATGGCCTCTGGATCTGAGAGTGTTAAAAGTATTGCCGATTTCGTCATTATCGATTCCAACTTTGATGCCCTCATTAAAGTCCTAAACGAGGGACGTAGGGTCATCAACAACATTGACAGC
Source organism: Fructilactobacillus fructivorans (assembly GCF_000814735.1). Lineage (NCBI taxonomy): Bacteria > Bacillati > Bacillota > Bacilli > Lactobacillales > Lactobacillaceae > Fructilactobacillus > Fructilactobacillus fructivorans. The sequence continues at coordinate 139,550 of NZ_JOJZ01000024.1, read as the reverse complement.
ATTGCCTGTCTGTACCTGATCAAGACCATGTTCTCTGTTATGTTAAGCGTGATTTTCTTGTTTTTTGCCAGAAACTATCCGTTTCAGCCAATTCAACTGACACCAATTAATGACTTAATGGTAGGAATTCCATCGTTCTTACTAGCGCTCGAACCAAACTACCGGGCTCTAAAGGACAAATTTGTTTCCAACATTTATGAGATTTCTTTGCCAGCTGCATTGAGTGTCGTGTTTTACATCCTGGTAATTGGGGTGATTGGCGACATCCTCGGACTCTATACTTCGATTACGTCGTCCTTAAGCGTTTTGATTACGGGAGTCATTTGCTGGCTAGCGCTCATAATGGTTTGTCGACCATTTAACCGCTACAAACTGCTCATCGTGATTTTAAGTATGACGTTATTCCTGTCGGTCTTCATCTTCTTGGGTAAAATCTTTTCACTGGTCACGATCTTTACCTGGTCAGTGGGCGGAATTGGACTCCTTTTGGCACTTACAACGGACTTCTCGTTTGTAGGAATTCAGAAATGTGTCAATCTCATCCGACACCAATTTTTCAATAAATAATTATTAAAACAGGTAATCCTTGCTGAGGATTACCTGTTTTTTAACGCCTGCTAGTGTATTTCGTAACAATAGCATCTTTAAACTCAATTACTTACTTTTTAAGAGTTAGACCACCGCCAGAATAATAAGTGAAAAAAAATAACAACGAACCATTGCTTTTTAAAAAAGATGATGATAAGATATTAAATGTGAAAGAAATAACAAGAAAATGTTGGAGGCTGGAAATATGACAGATGCAAAGCAACAACCCAATGTTGACGAGATCGAAAAGAATATTGATGCAAAAGTTCAAAAAGCTCGCATTGCCGTAGACGAGATGAGTAACTTCGACCAAGATAAGGTTGATAAGATTACTCACGCTATGGTTCTTGCAGGTGTAAACGCCCACCAAAAGCTTGCCAAAATGGCGTACGAAGAAACTGGACGTGGAGTTGAAGAAGACAAGGCTATCAAGAACTTGTTCGCAACTGAAGAAATTTGGCACGACATTCGTAATGATAAGACCGTTGGAATCATCTCAGAAGATTCTGAAAATGACTTGATTAAAGTTGCTGAGCCCCTTGGTGTGATCGCTGGAATTACACCAGTTACCAACCCAACCTCAACGACTTTATTTAAAGCAATCATTTCAATGAAGACTAGAAACGCCATCATCTTTAGTTTGCATCCCCAAGCCCTTCAATCCTCAATTGAAGCTGCACGGATTGTAAGAGATGCTGCCGTTAAGGCTGGTGCTCCTAAGGATGCCATTCAATGGATCGAAAAGCCAAGTCGTGAAGCTACGAACGCTTTAATCCAAAATCCTGGAGTTGATATTACCCTTGCTACTGGTGGTCCTGGACTTGTTAAGGCCGCTTACTCAGCTGGAAAGCCAGCTTTAGGTGTTGGTCCTGGTAATGGTCCTGTCTACGTTGAAAAGACCGCTAACATTCCCCGAGCCGTTAATGACATTGTGTTATCAAAAACCTTTGATAACGGGATGATCTGTGCCACTGAGAACAGTGCCGTCATTGACGCTGACATCTACAAGGACGTAAAGGAACAACTTGAATTAAACCGTGTTTACTTTGTTCCCGAAAACGAAAAGCAAAAGTTAACGGACGCCATGTTTGATAGCAAGCGTCTTAGTGTAAAGGGTCCAATCGCTGGTGCCACAGCGCAACAAATCGCTGACATGGCCAAGATTAAGATTCCAAAGGACACTCAGGTTCTAGCCGTTGAAATGACCGGTATTGGTCCCAAGTATCCAATGTCTGGTGAAAAGTTGTCACCAGTGCTCTCAGTTTACAAATCAAAGGACCACAAGGATGCCTTCAGAATTTGTGCTGAATTATTGAACTACGGTGGTTTAGGTCATACCGCAGCCATTCAGACTTCAGATGATCAACTGGCCGTTGACTTTGGAGTAGCCGTTAAGGCTTCTCGTGTCATCGTTAACTCTCCAGCCGGACTTGCCGGAGTTGGTAACTTGTACAACAACATGACTCCATCGCTTACTCTTGGAACTGGATCATGGGGTAAAAACTCAATTTCCCATAACGTTACTGATTATGACTTGTTGAACATTAAAACTATCGCAAAGAGAAGAAATAATATGCAATGGATTAAATTACCTCGAATTTACTTCGAAAAGAACTCAGTTCGTTACTTACACGATATGCCAGGTATCAAGAAGGCCTTCATCGTTACTAGTCCTTCCATGGTTAAATATCACTACGTTGATAAGGTCTTAGATGAATTGAACCGTAGACAAGATGACGTTCAATACTACATCTTTGACGATATCCATGGTGAACCAACGACCGACATGGTAAATGCTGGTGTTACTCAAATGAACGCCTTCAAACCTGATACCATCATTGCCTTAGGTGGTGGATCACCACTTGATGCCGCTAAGATGATGTGGTTGATTTACGAAAGCCCTGAAACTGATTTCTTCGGTGCAAAGCAGAAGTTCTTGGATATCAGAAAGCGGGCTTACCGTTACAACAAACCCGAAAAATCACAAATGGTTGCCATTCCAAGTACCTCTGGAACTGGTTCAGAAGTAACTCCATTCTCAGTTATTACTGATTCGAAGTTGCACGTGAAATACCCACTTGCTGATTACGCTTTGACACCAGATGTTGCCATTGTTGATCCACAATTTGTTAAGACGGTTCCAAAGGGTACCATTGCCGCTTCAGGTCTTGATGCTTTGACTCATGCCATTGAGTCATACGTATCAACCATGGCCTCTGACTACACTCGTCCATTGTCACTACAAGCAATCAAGATGATTTTTGATAACCTGACTGACTCATACAATGGCAACATGGAAGCCAGAGACAAGATGCACACGGCTTCTACCATTGCCGGAATGGCATTTGCGAACGCCTTTCTTGGAATTACCCACTCAATTGCTCATAAAATTGGGGGTCAATTCGGGATTACCCACGGACTTGCCATCGCCATTACTTTGCCACATGTCATCAGATACAACTTCAAGAAGCCTAAGAAGATCGCTACTTGGCCTAAGTACGAATCATTTAGAGCTGATGACGACTACGCTACCATCGCAAGATACTTAGGTCTCCCAGGTAACTCCAATGAAGAATTAAAGGAAGCCTTGGTTCATCGCTTCATCGAATTAGCTCACTCCGTTGGGGTTGAGTTAGATCTGAAGTCCCAAGGGGTAAGTAAGGCAGAGCTTGAAGCCGCTGCTGACCACCTTGCTGAACTGGCATACTCTGATCAATGTACAACTGCTAACCCGAAGGAACCACTAATCGCAGACCTCAAGAAGATGATTCTTGATGAATACGAAGGGGTTGGAGTTGAGACACAAACCGACAAAGAAGTTTAACTAACAAGCTACATTAAGAAAGAAAAAGTAGGAATTCCAAATGGAATTCCTACTTTTTTTGTGTGATCGATTTCGTTAAGACGTTAATGAGTTCTTTTTCTTTCGGTGATAGGACGTGACTCTTTCGATACGCCATGGAAACGTAAAATGGGGGTAAACTGGCATCGTTAATCGGGACTGAGATGAGGGGATCGGTTGACTTAATGGCATTGCTGACCAGAAAGGTGATTCCCACGTTTTCGGAGACTAACTGCTTAGCTAACTCAATATCTGAAGTGTGGTACTTGATGTTGGGGTGAATGGAGTGAAGGTCACACATGTCAGAAAAAACCTTGGTGTGAACAAAATCGTCGGATAAACCGACGAATTCTTCATTCTTTAAATTTGCAAAACGAACTGACTTCATTCCGGCCAAGTGTGATTTGGGATTAACCACAATTTTAAAGGTATCAGAGGTCAGGATTCTGGAGCTGATCTCACTACTTTCAAGGGGCGCACTTGAACCAAGCAAGGCCAAATCAATGTGGCCGTCTTTTAGTTCACTTAAGAGTTTCTGAGAACCACTTTCAGAATTGTCCATGTCATTTAGGATGCCGAGGGAAAGTAATTCGCTGGCCAATTTGGGGAAATAGTAGTTGCCAATGATTGGTGGTAATCCGAAGCGAATCACATGGTCGTTGGCACTGCCCATCTCCTGCTCGATTTCGTTGACCTGGTCAGAAATGATCTTAACGTGTTCCTCTAGTCTTAGCCCGGCATTGGTTAACTTGACGTTGTGGTGGGACTGGTTACGGTTAACCAGTTCGACGTTAAAGTTATTTTCGAGCCGCTTGATTGCCATGGTAACGGTTGGCTGCTTCACGTCGTAGTACTGCGAAACGTCGGTGTAGTTTTTGAGCTCTGCTAACTTGTTAAAGTACATTAAATCTTTTAGCTTCATATACTATCCTCATATAAATTAAATTTATGAATAATTGGCGTTTGACTATATTTTTAAGCATGACTTAATATTTAAAAGAATCAATTAAGAACCATTTTACTACAAAAAGGAGTCTTAAAATATGGTTAAAGGTGAAGAAATATTGAATAATCCCTTTATCAATAAGGGAACCGCATTTACTGAAGACGAACGAAAAACATTAGGACTAGTTGGGATGCTTCCTCCAAACGTTCAAACCCTAGACGAACAGGTTGAAAATGTTTATGACGAATACCAACACAAAAGTAGTGATCTCGACAAACGAGTCTACTTAATGAGTATTTTCAATGAAAATCGAGTTTTATTCTACGCTACGTTTGCTAAACATGTAACGGAATTCATGCCCGTTGTCTACGATCCAACGATTGCGGATTCAATCGAAAACTACTCACGATTGTATGTTAATCCACAAAACGCAGCCTTCTTATCAATCGATCACGATGATTCAGAAACCATCCGTGAAAGTTTGAAGAACACTGCTGCCGGACGCAACATCAAGTTGATTGTTGTAACCGATGGTGAGGGGATCCTCGGAATCGGTGACTGGGGTACTCAAGGAATCGACATCCCCGTTGGAAAGTTAATGGTTTACAGTGCCGCTGCCGGTATTGACCCATCAGAAGTTCTTCCAGTTGTTATGGACGTTGGAACTACTAACAAGAGTTTGTTAGACAACCCACTCTACCTTGGTAATCACCAAGACCGTGACTACGGCCAAAAGTACTACGACTTCGTTGACAAGTTTGTTAAGGAAGCAGAAGACTTGTTCCCAAACTTGTACCTCCACTTTGAGGACTTTGGTCGAGCTAACGCTTCTAACATTCTGGATAAGTACAAGGATGACTACTTGGTCTTTAATGATGATATTCAGGGAACTGGAATCATCGTGCTTGCCGGTGTTCTTGGTGGACTCAAGATCTCCGGTGAAAAGATGACCGATCAGAAGTATCTGTGCTTCGGAGCTGGAACTGCTGGAGTTGGAATTGCTCAGAGAGTCTGTGAAGAAATGGTTCAAGCTGGTCTATCTGAAGAAGACGCTAAGAAACACTTCTACATGGTTGATAAGCAGGGTCTCTTGTTTGATGACATGAGCGACTTAACCCCTGGCCAAAAGGAATTTGCACGGAGTCGTTCTGAATTTGATAACTCAGAAGATCTCACTGACTTACTTTCAATCGTAAAGGCCGTTCATCCATCAATTATGGTAGGAACTTCGACTCAACACGGGGCATTCACAGAAGACGTCATTAAAGAAATGGCCGCTCACACGGAACGTCCAATTATCATGCCAATCTCTAACCCAACTAAATTAGCTGAAGCAACCGCCCCAGATCTAATCAAGTGGACCGATGGTCGTGCTTTAGTTGCTACTGGTGTCCCAAGTGCTCCCGTTGAATACAATGGTGTGAAGTACGAAATCGGACAGGCCAATAACGCTCTGGTATACCCAGGAATTGGATTAGGTGCCATCGCTGCCACCGCAACTAAGTTGAATGACGACATGATTAGTGCCGCTGCTCACTCACTTGGTGGCATTGTGGACTCAAAGGTTCCTGGTGCCGCAATCTTGCCTCCAGTGGATCAATTAACTGAATTCTCTGAGACCGTGGCCATTGCCGTTGCTCAAAGTGCGGTTGATCAAGGCATTACTAGAGAAAAGATTTCTGACGTTAAGTCGGCGGTTGAAGACGAAAAATGGTATCCAGTATACCCAGATTTAACTAATTTAAACAAATAATTGGAGGAATGTTACATTGGCAGCGTTTATTACTTCACTAGAAAGTGTCGCTGAGATTGTCATTGTCATTGCGCTTGGTTATTTCCTAAGAAAGTCGGGTAAGTTTGCCGACAGTTTCAAGGGTAATATCTCATTCTTAATCATGAATGTGGCTTTGCCAATTTCAATTTTCGTATCAGTATTAGATAATTTGACCCGCGGAAAGTTAGTGGGTCTGGCAGGTGGGTTGCTTTATACCCTAATCAGTTTTGCTTTAGGTTATATTGTCGCCATTGCCCTTGTGTACATCTTAAAGATCAGAAAGGGTCGTCGTGGGACCTTCATTAACATGGCGGTAAACGCCAACACCATCTTCATTGGTTTACCATTGAACATGGCACTGTTTGGGACTTCTGGAATGACTTACTTCCTGATTTACTATGTGATGAACACCATCTCAACTTGGGCCATTGGAATCTTCTTCATTTCTGGAGACGATCCAACTAAGGAAAAGGGTTCAAGTAAGGGCAGTTTTAACTGGAAGAAATTACTTCCAGCACCCCTCATTGGTTTCTTGATCGCATTGGCTTGGATCCTAATTGTGAACGTTAAGTTACCAATGTGGATCGATAAGACCTGTAACATGATTGGTGGGCTAGTGACCCCATTGTCATTGATTTACATTGGAATTATTTTAGCCGATGCTGGTCTTTCATCAATTCACTTTGATAAGGACTCCATCGCCGCTTTGATTGCCCGTTTCGTAATTGCTCCGGCCATTATGATCGGAACCTTGTTGGTCTTCATGCACACTGGTGCTGGAATTCCTAACATCGAATTTGGAACATTGGTAATTCAATCCGCAACTCCAGGTCTTGCTGTTCTTCCAATCTTGGTTAGCCAGTCCCACGGAGACGTGGATTACGCAACCAACTTGGTTGTAACCAGTACGATCTTGTTCGTGATTGTGGTACCAATCTTAATGGCAATCATCAACTTCATTGTATAGATTATAATTAATTAAGAAGCCATATGAGTTATGGCTTCTTTTTATTTGGGAAAAGACGCGGCTGGGTTTTGAAAGTGTTAACGTAGAACTATGTACAACTTAATTTATTAATTAATTGGAGGGGTTAAACAGTGACCGCATTTATTGCCTCACTAGAGAGTGTCGCTGAGATTGTTATTATTATTGCTTTAGGGTATTTCATTCGTCGTTCTGGAAAGATGACGGATGGTTTTAAGGGAAACGTTTCGTTTCTAATTATGAACATCGCGTTGCCCGTCTCGATTTTTATCTCGGTCTTAGATAATTTAAACCGGGGGAAATTGGTAGGATTAGCCGGTGGACTTCTGTACACGTTAATTAGTTTTACTTTGGGATACCTTATCGCCATTTTGTTAGTGTTTGTTTTGAGAATCAAAAAGGGTCGTCGAGGAGCTTTTATTAACATGTCGGTGAACGCCAACACGATCTTCATGGGATTACCACTGAACATTGCCTTGTTTGGTAATTCTGGGATGACCTATTTTCTGGTTTACTATGTGATGAATACCGTCTCAACCTGGGCGATTGGGATCTTCTTCATTTCTGGAGATGACCCAACTAAACAAAAGGGTGACAGTAAGAAGAAACTTAGTTTGAAACAAATTCTTCCACCACCACTGATCGGATTTATCCTCGGATTGGCCTGGATCGTAATTATTAACGTGAAACTACCGATGTGGATCGATAAGACCTGTAACATGATCGGTGGACTTGTGACGCCTTTGGCGTTAATTTACATTGGAATCATTCTAGCTGATGCGGGCCTTTCCTCAATTCATTTTGATAAAGATACAATTGCTGGATTAGTAGGAAGATTTGTGATTGCGCCGGCCATTATGATCGGAACGTTACTGGTCTTTATGCATTCAGGAATCTCGGTAACATATCCCGAGTTTGGGACCTTGGTTATTCAGTCCGCTACTCCCGAACTAGCTGTTCTACCAATTTTGGTTAGTCAGGCGCATGGCGACGTGGACTACGCCACCAATCTGGTGGTAACCAGTACCGTGTTGTTTGTGGTAGTAGTTCCAATCTTAATGGAAGTCATTAATTTTATCGTATAATTGGTTAGAAGCTTAAACGGCTTCTTTTTTGTTTGAAAGTAATATGGTAAGTTATTTTGTGGGAGTGAGATAATTGAACGATAAAATTGCGAAAGTCAGAACGTATGCGAAAGAAAACATGAGTAAGGATCGGAGTGGCCATGGTTTTGACCATATTCAACGGGTGGCTAACATGGTGCTCCAACTGATGGGAACGGAACCTGCTAACGGTGAGATTGCACTGACGGCGGCGTACTTGCACGATGTTTTTGACGATAAGATTGCATCTGATCCAGATGCTAAGCGTGATGAGGTGAAGGCGAAGCTGACAGAGTTTGGCTTTGACCAGGCTGAAATTAACCAGGTGATGGATATCATCAATCACATGTCATTTAGTGACAACATTGAACACAAGCAGTCCTTATCAAAGGAAGGGCAAATTGTTCAGGATGCCGATCGACTAGATGCCATTGGTGCCATTGGGATTGTGCGGGCATTTCAGTATGGTGGTGCTCACGGACGGACCATTTACGATCCCAACATCAAGCCCCGTGATTTAACCACTAAAGCAGCCTATCGCAACGCGGTTGATGACACCACCATCAATCATTTTTACGAAAAACTGTTCAAGATTGCATCCGATCTGAATACTGATGCCGCTAAACAAATTGGAAAGAAAAGAACCCAGTACATGCGGGATTTCGTAACGGAATTCAAGCAGGAATGGGATCAATAAAAAAACGTCGATACGATCGTATCGACGTTTTAGTTTATTCAGTTATATCGGCAAAGTGACCGTGCACTAATTGAGCCATGGCCTCTGCATTAACCTTGACTGACCGGCCAATTTGACCAGAAGAGACAATGATCTCACCCTGTTTTTGGGCTTCTTGATCGATGTAAATGGGATAACCCTTTTGTTCATAGATTCCGATGGGGGTGTTAGCTCCATGTTCGTATCCAGTTGTGTTAACGAGGTTTTTTAACGGAACCATGCCGACTTTTTTATTTCCAGAAGCTTTCGCCAACTTTTTGTAGCTTAAGCGTTCATCGAGTGGAACCACCCCGATCACAGGACCCGTCGTTTTGCCGGTTAGGGCGAGGGTTTTGTAAATTAAGTGTTGGTCCACATCGGCCTCATCGGTTGTAATTTGCTGGACGTCACCTTCTGCGTGGGTGGCAAAAATCATCTGTTGAAACGGAATGTTGTGCTTTTCTAGGATTTGTTCGACTAGTGTTTTATGAACTTGGTTCTTCTTTTTCTTTGCCAAACTGCTCACCTCTCGAAGATATTTTATCATATTACTAAAATCTAAGTAAAAATTTTATTTACTTTTAATTCTTATTTATGTAGAATCAACGTGAAGGGAGATGCAAAGGAAAATGAGTGAAAAAGACGAGAAACAAGAACCAAAGAAAAAGCATGCTCTAATCGAGTATGCGAACGGTAAATCCCTTCAAGAGATTAACGGAACCGTTAAAGTTCCAGAAGGAATGGGATTTTGGAAAACATTATTCATGTATTCAGGCCCCGGAGCGTTAGTTGCAGTGGGGTACATGGATCCCGGAAATTGGTCCACTTCAATTACTGGTGGTCAGAATTTCGGATACTTGCTGATGTCAATTATCTTGATTTCAAGTTTGATAGCGATGTTACTTCAATACATGGCGGCTAAACTTGGTATCGTGACACAAATGGATTTAGCGCAAGCCATTCGAGCAAGAACGAGTAAGACGTTAGGAATCGTCCTTTGGATCACCACTGAGTTGGCGATCATGGCGACTGATATTGCGGAAGTTATTGGTGCGGCGATTGCGTTGTACCTGTTGTTCCATATTCCATTGTTGATTGCCGTTTTGATCACTGTGTTGGATGTTTTGGTACTATTACTTCTAACGAGTATCGGTTTTAGAAAGATTGAGGCCATTGTTGTTTGTTTGATTTGTGTTATCTTCTTGGTATTTGCCTACGAAGTTGCTCTATCAAACCCAAGATGGTCACAGGTCTTCTTGAACTTGGTACCAAACATTAAAACGGTTGAAACTCATCCATACGTTGGAGGTCAGACACCATTGAGTGGTGCCTTAGGTATCATTGGTGCGACCGTTATGCCACATAATCTGTACTTGCATTCAGCAATTTCACAGACTCGTGACACCGACAATAATGATGAAGATTCAGTTGCACGTTCAGTTAAGTTTTCGGCTTGGGATTCAAACATCCAGTTATCAATGGCATTCTTCGTTAACGCTTTGCTATTGATCATGGGGGTTGCGGTCTTCAAGTCAGGTGCCGTTAAAGATCCATCATTCTTCGGTTTGTTTGATGCTTTAAAGAATCCTCAATTCATGACGAACCCGTTGTTAGCAAGTGTTGCTAAGACTGGGGTTCTATCAATTCTGTTTGCCGTTGCATTGCTTGCTTCTGGTCAAAACTCAACCATTACTGGTACCTTAACTGGTCAGGTTGTTATGGAAGGCTTTATTCACATGAGAATGCCTTTATGGGCCCGTCGTTTGGTAACCCGTGTCATTTCAATTATCCCAGTTGTTATCTGTGTGCTTTTGAGTAGTGGAAAGCCAGCGGTTCAGGAACATGAGGCGCTCAATACGCTGATGAATAACTCGCAGGTCTTTCTGGCCTTTGCCCTACCATTCTCAATGCTGCCACTTCTAATCTTCACTGACAGCAAGTTTGAGATGCGTGGGAAACGATTCGTAAACTCACTCTGGGTTAAGGTTGCTGGTTGGGCATCCGTTATCGCACTGACTTTCTTGAACCTCTATGGTTTACCAAGTCAGATTGTCAGCTTCTTCGGCGATAATCCAACTCCAGCTCAGACCGATATGGGGAACGGAATCGCATACATTCTGATTGTTCTTGTTTTGGCCTTGCTTGCCTGGGTAATGTGGGATCTTTACAAGAGTAATAAGCGTTTCATGAGAGAACATGAAAACGCCGAAAAGGAAATTGATCAGTACGAATAATTAATTTCAATAATAGAACTTCGATGTTGTCGAGGCTCTATTTTTTTGTCAAAATGAACTAGTATCTTAGTATGGTAGAATGTTAAGTAGGAAACGTCCGGTAAGGAGTATTTGAATGACTGATCTAGTTTATAAACGTGTAATGGATGATTTAAAAAAGAAGATTGAATCCAATTACTTCAAGCAAAACCGCTTGCCAGACGAGCGAACTTTAAGTGCTAAGTATCATGTTAGTCGGAGTTCCGTGAAACAGGCTCTGAGCATTCTAGCCGAGCAGGGAATTATTTTTAAAAAACGGGGGTCGGGAACTTTCATCAACCCCCTGTATTTAAAGAATAAATCCATTTTTAGTTATGAGGGTTCGAACCTGGGGATTACCAACAACCTGAAAACGGAGGGCTATGACCCTAAGATTGATCTCTTAGAGTTTAAAGTCGTTTCACCAACTGCTGAAATTGCGGAGGACCTTTTCTTAAATCCCGGAGATCAGGTGTATGAGATTAAGCGCTTGCGGTCGGTTGACTCCACACCAATCATTATTGAGTCGGGCTACATCCCGGTGAAGGTAGCTCCGAAGATGAATGAGCGGGTAGTGAGTGGTTCGATTTTTAACTATTTAGAGGAGAAACTTAACAAAACGGGAACGAAATCATACATGTCAATTGAGGCCCAACCCTCGACCACAGAAGACCAAAGACTCTTAGGGTTAAAGCCAACTGAGCCAGTGGTGATCATGGGTGGAATTTTCTTTCTTGACGATGGAACACCGTTTGAGATTTCGAACATGCGGATTCATTACAAGTACTTTAATTACAATACGTTTGTGGATTTAAACAATTAAATGATGGTCAGTCCTAATTTTTTTGAAATTCGCAAAAGTGATATAATAAAGTTGTTGTAGTCACGTACATTAGTTGAATTTTAATGTACATAAAGATTTAAAAGAGTGCCAATGTTGGCAAAAAAAGGAAGTATTATGATGGCAAAAAAGGACGTTAGAGTTAGATATGCACCAAGCCCAACTGGTTTTTTACACATTGGAAATGCACAATCGGCTTTATTTAATTATTTGTTTGCAAAACACTTCGGTGGAACGATGGTTCTTCGGATTGAAGATACTGATTTAAAGCGAAACGTTGCCAGTGGTGAAAAGAGTCAGATGGACAACTTACGGTGGTTAGGAATTGATTGGGATGAAGGTCCTGATAAGCCCAACCCTAAGTATGCCCCATATCATCAGACCGAACGAAGAGACCTGTACGATAAGTACATTACTGAACTCATGGATAAGGGCCTCGCATACAAAGATTTTGCTACCGAAGATGAACTAAAAGAAATGCGTGATAAGCAGCGTGCTAATAAGGAAGCTCCTCATTATGATGGTCGTTGGTATGGTGCTTCGGAAGCAGATATCAAGGCTGCTGAAGACAAAGGGTTACCATACACAATTCGTTTGCATCTTCCAAAGGATCACACCTACGAATGGGATGACATTGTAAGAGGCAAGGTTGAATTTAACTCTGATAACTTAGGTGGCGATTTCATCATTCAAAAGAGTGATGGACTTCCAACTTATAACTTTGCCGTAGTTGTCGATGATCATTTGATGGACATCACCGATGTTTTAAGGGGTGACGATCATATTGCTAACACGCCAAAACAAATGGCCGTTTATGATGCTTTAGGTTGGAAACACCCTAACTTTGGTCACATCTCACTAATTTACAATCCCAAGACTGGTAAGAAACTAAGCAAGCGAGACAAGGATACCCTTCAGTTTATTAGCGAATACAAGCGCGAAGGATACCTACGCGAAGCCATCTTTAACTTTATTGCCTTTTTAGGTTGGTCTCCAGTTGGTGAAAAAGAAATCTTCACCAAGGATGAACTGATCAAAGCCTATGACCCTAAACGGATGTCCAAGTCACCAGCATTCTTTGACCAGCACAAGCTCGACTGGATTAACTCGCAATACATTAAGAGCATGTCGTCAAGTGAGATTGCTGATCGCGTGGTTGAACTAGTTGAAGAGGGTCAGACCCCAATTGCCAAGAAGATTCAGGAAGATGATATTCCGAACCTCCACGACTACGCTGAACATGTCATTGATATTTATAAGCACAGTGTTTTCAAGTTGACTGAGATCATGGAATACGTGGACTTCTATTACAACATCTTGGGTCAAGACATTGACTACTCAAAACTAAATGACTTTTCTCACGAAGATTTGGAAAAATTGTTTAACGCTTTGGAAGATAAGATTCATGAAGCCAGTGAAAATGGTCAAAATAAAGGACTAGATTATGGTCCGATTGTAAATGAAGTTGGCAAAGAAACTGGGATGAAGGGTAAAAAACTTTACTTCCCATTAAATGTCATCTTTACAGGTGATACTTCAGCTCCTCAAGTTGCCCAAATTATGGGGTTGTTTTCACCATCAGTTATTAGTGCATTAATTAATAAAGCACTTCGTGGAATTGAATAAAATATTTTCAGCCTTCAATTGCAAAATTGAGGGCTTTTTTCTTGCAAAAAAAGGCTTGAAATTGGGGTTTTTAGGGCCTCAAAATTGGTTCGTATCAATTGTCGAATTGGTTGACATTTCACCAAAAGTCTTTATCATAGTTGTTGTAGGTAAGCCAATAAGTTTGGCGCTTTCAAAAACAGATTAGATTCAGTTCGTTTTCGAGCTGACGATTATTTAAAAGGAGTGTTATAGCATGGCAGTAGATTATGATTCCAAATCATATTTTGAAAAAATGCAACAATACTGGAATACTGCAAATTACTTGTCAGTAGGTCAGCTATTTTTACGTGCTAATCCTTTGCTTAAGAAGCCTTTGACTTCTAAAGATGTAAAGGTTAAGCCAATTGGACATTGGGGAACAATTGCCTCACAAAACTTTGTTTACACCCATTTGAACCGTGTCATTAACAAGTACGACCTTAATATGTTCTATATTGAAGGATCAGGTCACGGTGGCCAAGTTATGGTTTCTAATTCATACATGGATGGAAGCTACTCAGAAATCTATCCAAAAATTTCTCAAGATGAAGCCGGAATGGCTCGACTATTCAAGCAATTCTCATTCCCTGGTGGAATTGCATCACATGCTGCACCTGAAACTCCAGGTTCAATTCATGAAGGTGGAGAATTAGGTTACTCACTTTCACATGGTGTTGGTGCGATCTTTGATAATCCTGATGTTATCGCTGCCGTTGAAATCGGTGACGGTGAATCAGAAACTGGTCCTTTGGCTGGTTCATGGATGTCAAGTAAGTTCATCAACCCTGTTACTGATGGTGCTGTTTTACCAATCATTAACTTAAACGGATACAAAATTGCTAACCCAACTGTCTTAGCTCGTATGACTGACGAAGACATTACTAAGTACTTTGAAGGTATGGGCTGGAAGCCTCGTTTCGTTGAAACCAACATGCCTTACGGTACTGACCAAATGGAAACTCACGAAAAGCTTGCTAAAGTTATGGATGCTTCAATTGAAGAAATTAAAGCAATTCAAAAGAACGCTCGTGAGAACCAAACTGCAGAAACTGCTACAGAACCAAAATGGCCAATGATCATCTTCCGTTCACCTAAGGGCTGGACTGGTCCTAAGAAGAACGCTGAAGGCCTTCCAATTGAAGGATCATTCAGAGCTCACCAAGTTCCAATTCCACTATCAGCAAACGACATGGGTACTGCTGATGAATTCGTAGAATGGATGAAGAGTTACAAACCTGAAGAATCATTTGATGAAAATGGTACTTTAAAGCCATACCTTAGAGAATTAGCTCCTAAGGGTAACAAACGGATGTCAACCAACCCAATCACTAACGGTGGTATCGACCCTAAGCCATTAGACTTACCTGACTACCGTGATTACGCTCTTGACATCAAGACTCCAGGTGCTACTGAAAACGAAGACATGGTTGTTTGGTCAGAATGGCTACGTGATGTTACTAAGAGAAATCCTAATAACTTCCGTGGATTCGGTCCTGATGAAACATGGTCTAACAGATTATGGCACCTCTTCGATGTTACTCGTCGTCAATGGATGCCAAACATCAACCCACCATATGATGAGTACATGGCTCACTATGGCCGTTTGATTGATTCACAATTATCAGAACACCAAGATGAAGGTTGGCTTGAAGGATACACCCTT
Organism: Fructilactobacillus fructivorans; assembly: GCF_000814735.1. NCBI lineage: Bacteria > Bacillati > Bacillota > Bacilli > Lactobacillales > Lactobacillaceae > Fructilactobacillus > Fructilactobacillus fructivorans. Next base: position 124,194 of record NZ_JOJZ01000024.1, on the reverse strand, counting down.
ACTGGTCGTCATGGATTCTTCGCAACTTACGAAGCCTTCGGTCGAGTTGTAGATTCAATGCTTACTCAATACTTCAAGTGGTTGAGAAAAGCTTCTGAACTCGAATGGAGAAACAAGTACCCTGCATTGAACTTCATCGATTCCTCAACTGTATTCCAACAAGATCACAATGGTTACACTCACCAAGATCCAGGTATGATTACCCACTTGTCTGAGAAGAAACCTGAGTTCATCCGTGAATACTTCCCAGCTGATGCAAACACATTATTGGCTGTAGGTAACGAAGCATTTGATAGTTATGAAAGAATTAACTTGATCACTACTTCAAAGCACCCACGTCCACAATGGTTTAACATTGACGAAGCTTCAAACCTTGTTAAGAATGGTCTCGGTTACATTGACTGGGCTTCAACTGACAATGGTGAAGAACCTGATGTTGTTATGGCATCTGCTGGTGTTGAATCAACTCTTGAAACTCTTGCCGCAATTTCAATCTTGCACAAGCGTTTCCCTGAAATGAAGATTCGTTACATCAACGTTGTTGATTTGCTTAAGTTACGTAACCCTGAACTAGACCCTCGTGGTATTAGCGACAAGGAATTCGATCAACTCTTTACTAAAGACAAACCAGTTGTATTCGCATTCCACGGTTTCGAAGATATTATCAGAACCATCTTCTTCGATCGTCACAACAAGAACGTTCACGTTCATGGATACCGTGAAAATGGTGACATTACTACACCATTTGACATGCGTGTCTTGAACCAATTAGATAGATTCAACCTGTCTAAGGAAGTTGTTTCTGATATTCCAGAATACGCCCTTAAGGGTACTGGATTTATCCAAGACATGAACAACATGCTGGACAAGCATGACCACTACATCAGAGAGTATGGTACTGACTTGCCAGAAGTTGAAAACTGGAAATGGGAACCACTTAGAAAACCAGCTAAAAAATAATTAATTGAACTAATTAATTAGAAAGAGCGAACTCTTATGAGTTCGCTCTTTTTGTTTACATATTAAATTCAGGTGGCAGTGGGGCATAAACCTCTAAGAGCTGATAATAAAATGGTGTTAGCATTTTGATTTTCCAAGAATGAAGAAGCATTGGATGACCAGGCTGAGAATTTGGATCATACAGGGGATCGTTAATGATTGGATTTCCAATGGATGCCAGGTGCACCCGAATCTGGTGCGTTCGTCCGGTCTGTAGTTGAAGGGAAACTAGGGTAGCGGTCGTTCCACTTTGAACTACGCGATAATTGGTAAGGGCAGACTGGGCATGAACTCCGTTAATTTTCCGTTTACGCCGATCATTAGGATCACGTCCAATCGGGTCATTGACCACTCCAGTTGGCTGGTTTAACCTACCATGAACCCAGGCAAGATAGGTTCGTTTAACGGTTTTATCCTTAATCATGCGCACGAGGATCGGAACCACCGCCGGATTCTTCCCAATGATGAGAGCTCCGCTGGTTTGTTGATCCAGCCGGTGAACCATGTAAGCATCGGCTGCTGGTTGAAGGTAGTTTTCTGCCTGATTTAACGTGGCGCCAACTTCGCCAGGCTGGTTAGCGTGGGTCTTGTCGCCCCGATTTTTGTTGACGATCAGTAGATCCTCATTTTCGTACACCACTTTTAGTGGTTTCGACGCATCGGGAATGACATGTGGAAAGGGAGTTTGGAAATCCGCAGGGATAAAATCGAGCATTACCCGATCACCAGTGTGGATCGGAAAGTTCATGGGACGATAATTCCCGTTGACCAGAACCCGCTGAGCTTTTCTAAGGGAAAAGATTAGATGCTTAGGAATAAGGAGATATTCGTGTAAATATTCACGAACGGTAGTTTCAGCGACGTTAGGTACAATTAATTGATATTTCCAGTTCTTCATAAAATTCCTCAAAATAAAAAAGCCCACTAAAAAAGTGGACAAAACTAATGATGACTATTTAACGACTAACACGTCTTGCTTTGCGGCACGTGTAACGTAGCTAGTGACCGAGCCAACCATCAATCGTTCAACGGCTGAGAGACCAGTAGCACCAATGATAATTAAATCATCGTGGTGATCGCTTGGAAATTCCTTGGCAATGACTTTTTTAGGATTTCCAAAACGCATATGAATTGATACGTCGGAAACACCCGCATCAGTTGCTTGTTGTTTCAAAGTTTCAAGAATCTTCTTTGTCTTGTCAGTTAACTGGTAAACAGCGTCGGCGGTAATTGCATCTCCGTAACTACGGTTGAATTGGTTAACTTCAATTACGTTTAAAATATCTAAGTGACTGTCATTTTGTTTAGCCATTGTAATCGCACGACTCATAACAGGCATTGTGTCTTCAGCACCATCGACCGGTGCTAAAATTCTCTTGTAATTCTTGGCCATTTAGCTCACCTCATTTGTTTTCTTATACACTAACTATACCATGTTTTAGGGTTTTACGTAACGGATTTAGCCAAATCAAAAATTGTTGGTATCAAATTGCGAAGTTCGTTATACTTAACCTAAAAGGATGGGTAAAAATGAAAAGAAAAAAGACGCTGACGTGGGCACTAATTTCATTGGTCCTGTTTTGGATAGTAAATGTAATCATGACCCTGCCGGTAATGCGATTGGCGGTTAGGGTAAGTGTCAATGGTCTGATCAGAACTTCGGCCATTGCGGCGATTATGTACCTGATTCCTATGATTCTGGTTGCGTTTCAAAGTCGACTGGGATACTATTTGTTGGCAGCCGTGCAGGTGATCTACACCATTGGACTGATTGCGGCCATCATCGCCATGATTACAATTAGTCACGCGGGCTGGCCACTAAAAATTGCGGTGATCGTGCTAGTGATCGTAGCGATTATGGTGAACGTTTACTGGTTTACGATCGCGTACCAGGTTAGAAAGGCCACGACCAAGGAGCGAGTGGCCCATTATATGAAATTTAGAAAATAAAATTAGGTGAACAAAATGGAAATTGACGAAAAAGAGTTTGTGGAAGCAGCTGGAAACGATGATTTTCAAAAGCAAGCAACGGAAATGACGTTAAAGGCGCTCGAGGATGATTTAAAGGGTAACTTGAAAAAAATGACGGATTTTATCGCGACAAATTTGAAAGAGGACAGCATTGCCAGTGCCAGCATTAAGGTTTCTGATCATGATATCCAGTTAGAGCTACAGACCTCGGTCATTAACTTGCCGTTAGACTACGCTAAAAACATCGCTAAGATCACGGTTGGGGATGGGATGAAGCCCATTAACGTCTACATGATTATCGTTTCACCAGACGTTAACCGTTCTAAAATGCGAATTGATGAGTTAGCTGATTCAACGAGCTTTGTGAAAGACCCCGACGGAACCTACCTTGCCCAATTTGTTGACTGGACCCAGGATAAACTGGATCAGATTGCTGCAAATGAGCAGGATGACAAGCCTTCTGATTAGTAATTAATTTCAAAATATGCTACACTAACTTCGTGCGACGAGCCGAACAGACTTTTTAGTCTGATTTGTGGGAACCATGTTTACCTGCCGGATTGCAGATGGTTTGATTAGCAAGTGATGTGAACACTTCGCTAGTCCGTCTGACTAGTTCAGATGCCAAAAAGAGCTTCCAACTTTTGTTGGAGGCTCTTTTATTTTGCTAAATAAACGTGATCTTGAATTAAATCAAAGTTTGAATAATGCTGATTGAGGTTCTTAATTCCTTCGTCATCATAGAGATGAACATCTTGCCAGAATGCTTTCGAATCCGTTGCTCCGTCTTTTTCGCCAATCACGATTAGTTTGATGTCACGTGGGACCTTACGAATGGCCTGTAAGAGTTCGTCATCGATGGGAACCCCATCAGGAGACCATGACATGATAACGTAGTCAACCTGATCCTGATACTTATGAAAGGCATCAAGTGCTGATAATTGCTCAACGTCAGTAACCGGATGGCGACCGGTCTCGTTCTCATTTTTCCATTCCAAGCTATCCGTTGCGATCACATCAGCGTGATTATCACGGAGTCCCTTCGAGATGTAGCCGTTGCCAGCCATTACTTCTAAAGTATGGTGTCCGTTCAGGTATTGGGCCAAGTGATACGTAAATGATGAAGAAATGTAGGCCCACATGCCAAACTGATTTTCAAGATAGTCCCGGAAGTCACGAAGCTGTTTGTCAAGTTCCGGAAGGTCAGCCGATAGCCGGTTCCATTCCTGATCTCCCTTGGGGTCATCCATCTCATACTTCGAGTTAATCTTTTGGTAGATCTGGTCTTGAATGTTATCCGGTAGGATCATCTTGGGAAGATCCTGGGGCAAGCGACCGGCAGTGAGCAGTTTGTCAGCTGCCAGAACGTTGTTAATCAGGTACTTAATCTCAGGATATTCCCGATATTCATCCCGATAGTGTTCCATGTTAGTGATGTAAGTCGGTGTGGCTCTTTTTAATTGATGATTCTTTTTTAGTTTTTTTATGAGTTTGCGTTTATCCATATAATTTCCTTAGTAATGTAAATCAAGCGATTCCTGTTGATTTTCATGGTCATCGCCGCGGTTTTGTTTCCCGTGAAGATACCCGTTAATCAACTGAAAGATCTCGTAGCGATCGTTATTATTGATGGCTTCACCGTTAAAGAAGAGTTGCTTTCCGGAGATAAATAACTTGGAAAGATCCGACTCCTCATGATCAACGCGACCACTTAGATAGTCCATTGACACACCAAAAAATTCGGCTAACTTTTTCACTTCAATATAAGAAGGATTACGAATCCCACGTTCCCAGTTACCAATCTGGGAAGCCGTATTCTCGTGCTCTTTGTCAGTGGGAAACATGGTGTTTAATCCAGTTGCAAGGTCAGTTAGCGTGATTTTCTGACCGGTTCGTAAAGCTCTGAGTCTTTCAGGAAACATAGAATCACTCCTTAATACCATTATACTTCATGATATCATCAAAAAGCACGAGTGACTTATTTTAAAATAAAGATTTAAATGTTATTATTTAATTAGATGAAAATGAATTGAAAAGAAAGGAAGTGTCCAATTGATAACTTCCATTGTGGTTATTATCGCAATCCTTGGCGGTGCGGGAGTCGGTTATTATATCCGCAGAAACCACGTTTACAAGGGGCTTGCAACGGCTAGAAATGCTGCTGACAAGATCAAAGATGATAACCAAGTTAAGATCGATGATACCAAAAGAAAGCTCGAAAGTAAGAGTAAAGCATCTGCTGAACAGTATCGAAAAGAAGAAGAGGGCGAGCTCAACGCCCAGGTAAAAGAGAATCAGAGTCGGACGGTGCGAGTTGACCACAGAGAAAAGAGCCTAGAAACTTCCATCGCTCGATTAGATAAATCAGAAGCTGCGTTAGCAACCAAGAAGAATAATAACGGTTTGCTGGTGGAAAACTTAAAAAAGGCGCGCAATGATGTTGTTAAACTTGAGGAACAACGAAGACAGGTCATCCACGAACGTGGTGAGCTAACGGAGGATCAAGCTAAGCAGCTCGTTTTGGCGAGCCTTGAAGCTGACTTAAAACGAGACTTTGATACCACTGTGAAAGAAAATAACGACCTAGTGACGTTAAATGCAGCCAAGCAGGCTCAGAATTTAATGATTGAGGCCGTTCAAAGTGGTCCTATCGATGTTCCAAGAGATCATATTGAACGTTCGGTTATCATTCCAGACGCGGGGATGCGTGCCAAGATTGCTGGAAAAGATGATCAGCGATTACGCTTGATTGAGACTCTGACTGGAGTTGATTTAATCTTTGATCCTGAAAATCCAGAAACTCTAATCATTAGTACTAATGATCCCGTTCGAAGGGAAATTACGAGGAATTCGATTAATGATTTACTGGCTATCAAGCAGGTGAACAATGGTGTGATTGAAAACGAAGTCAATCAGACACAACAGGATGTTTTAGATGAACTCCGAAAGACCGGTGAGATGACTGTAAGTCACTTACACCTAGGTTGGGTCCATCCTGATCTGATGAAGACGGTCGGACGCCTTAAGTTTCGGACCTCGTATGGTCAAAATGTTCTTGAACATTCCGTTGAAGTAGCGGAACTATCAGCTGTCATGGCTGCGGAACTAGGATTAGACGTCCGAATGGCCAAACGGGCCGGATTGTTTCATGATATTGGAAAAGCGATTGATCGCGAGGTTGCTGGAACCCACGTTGAACTTGGTGTGAAGTTGACCGAAGCCTATGATGAAGATCCCATTGTGATTAATTCGATTGCTTCTCATCATGGTGACGTTGAACCTGATAATCCATACGCCGTCTTAGTTGCAGTGGCTGATGGGATGTCAGGGGCTAGACCGGGCGCCCGAAGTGAGTCTGTGGAAGAGTACATTAATCGTTTGAAGAGTCTCGAAAAGATTGCGAACGAACATCCCGGTGTTAAAGATAGTTATGCCATTCAAGCGGGTCGAGAGATCCGAATCATGGTTGACCCGAAAAAGGTTGACGATGCTGGCAGCGACGAATTAACCAATGAGGTTAAGGATCAAATCGAGGATGAGTTAACGTATCCTGGTAAGATTAAAGTGACGACGATTAGACAACTTCAGGCGGTTCAGTACGTTGGCGGTAAGCCTAAAAATAATAAAAAGAAAAAAGCTGGATAAAAAAATTCCTTATCACGTAAATTAAAGTGATAAGGAATTTTTTTATGAAATAACTTTAAAGTTTTGGCGGTTGTTGGCATCGATGATTGGATGACTTTGAAGATACTTGGCAATGAGATTACTCATGGTAATGGTGTTGTAAGAGACAATCTTGCTTTCATCGTACATGGAGTAGTGACCGCCACCGACAGCGCGATATGCGTTTAGGACGATTTTAAGTGGTTGCTGATCTTTTACGGGACGACCGTGATAGGTCAGATTCGTGATTCGTGACCCAACTGGTTTGGAGACGTCGATGGTGTAATCAATGCCAGCGTACATGTCATAGTTGTAATCCCTGTGTTTGGGATAACTGTAGGCTGGGTTAACAATGATCTGTTTGTCTTTTAAAGCGAAGTATTCGGCCGTCTTTTCAAGGGCGGCTTTTAGATCCTTACCGGTAATGTTCAATACGGCGAGGGTGTTCGGGTAAACATAATTGGTAATGATGTTACGCATGGTGATGGGATTTTCGAATCCATGGGCCTCATCGGTGAAAAGGGCAGTGGCCGAAATGTCGACCCCCATGGTTTCCATTTGTACCCTTTGAATGAAGTTGATAAACGATGAACCTTGGGTCCGAACTTTAAACGGGTCCTTGTAACGAAGACTACCGTTAATTTTGGAAAGTGGCTTTGAGAGCCACCGTTCAACTTGTTGATCAATGGGATCGACAATGTTCTTAGTTGGTTGATAGGGTTTGTTTTGCGCTGTTGAGATGAGTTTAGCGTCACTGTCGGTAACTTTTTTATCGTCATCAATATCAAGAGTGATCTTACCCACGTAATTTCCGCGATGACCAGGTTGAACGTATGGGACGCCGAAGAGATGATTGGCTAACTTGCGATGTTGATGACCAGTGACTAACGCATCGATTCCAGGAACTTGTTCTAAGATTTGATAACTTTCATTTTCACCGGTAAACTTTTCACTGAGTTTGCCCGCTTTATCGCGTTCAAAGCCACCATGATACAGAACGACAATAATGTCAGCCTCTTTTTTCATAATTGGAACGTATTTTTGTGCCGTCTCAAGTCCTGACTTGAACTGAAGTCCCTTGACATTGGCCTTATTTTCCCACTGATTAATGGCCTGGGTGGTCAGTCCTAGTACGCCGACTTTTAGATCACCAAAGTCCTTTATGGCATATGGTTTGCCAAACGCTGGTTCGCCATTTTTGTTTAAAATGTTGGCACACACAAACTGGCGCTTGGTGTTTTGAATGGTGTCTTTAAGATAAGCTTGACCATAGTTAAATTCGTGATTTCCAAGGGAACCAAAATCATAGTTAATCGTGTCGTATGCCGCATTAATGGGTTTGGCACTCGGATGTTTAACGACTTCAGCCGAATAGTAGGCAAGAGGCGAGCCCTCCAAAAAATCACCATCATCTAAAATTAAAGTGTGGTCGGAATCTTTTTGTTCCTGCTTAATTGTAGTTGCTGCCTTTTCTAAACCAAAGGGCATGTTTTCATTTGGTTTAACGTAATTTGTTGGCGCTAAATAACCGTGAATATCGCTCGTACATAGTATTTTGAGTTTCATAGTTTGGCCTCTCCCTTTTATATAATAAAATTATAATATTTATTAACGAAAGTGTAAATAAAACCTAGAAATCGGGCTTTATTTAAGTTCAAAAGACCGTTGACGAAGTCGGGATATATGATACAATTTAGTTGTTTAATAAGTACACGTGTACCTATTTAAACGCATCATGTTCAATGTTAGACATGAGGAGGTTATTATATGTTGAATTTATATGTTGCACCAAGCAGCGCATCAAGTCGAAAAGCACGTGCTTGGTTGAAAGATCATAATATCCCATTTAAGGAACGAAACATTAATTCTAACCCACTTAACGCTGACGAGGTAAAACAAATTCTTCGTTTAACGGAAAATGGTAGTGAAGATATTATTTCAACAAGATCAAACGTTTTTAAGAAACTTCATCTTAACTTAGATGATTTATCTTTGACAGAATTAGTTGATCTATTAGTTAAGTACCCCGACCTAATCAAGCGTCCGATTATCTTTGATGACAAACGACTTGAGGTTGGTTACAACGAAGAAGAAATTAGACGATTCTTACCACGCGATGTTCGTGAGGCAGAGTTGAGACAATTAGAGTCAAAGTTGACTTCTTAAACAAAGAAAACGCCCAGTTGGGCGTTTTTTTATAAATAATATAAATAACGAGGAATAAAAATGATTAAAATGATCGCACTCGATCTCGACAATACGCTGCTTACCAGTGATAAGAAGATCAGTAAAGTAAATGAAGCCGAACTAAAAAAGTTACATCAACAGGGTATTAAAGTGGTTCTTTGTACCGGACGACCGATCAATGCCATTTGGAAATACATTAAACAACTGGGCCTTGATGATCCTGATGACTACACCATTACCTTCAATGGTGGTTTAGTGGTTCGTAATACCGATAAGCATGAGTTGTTTAAACGTGGGATGAACCGGGATGCGTTCAAACCGTTGTATGAATATGCTAAAAAGAATGTTTTTCCGTTAGATATTCTGGATTTCACTCAGGTTTATCCCATTTCTGATCTCAAACCATCCATTTACCAACAATTGTTGAATGCTGATATGCAATTTGTACCAACGAAGTTTTCTGAAATGCCCGATGAAAGTTATTCGAAGGCGGTTATTGCGGCCGAACCAGACGTGTTGGATCGAGCCGTCAAGGATATGCCAGCAACCGTTCGGGACCATTATCATATCGTGCGTTCACAGCCCAAAATCTTAGAGTTTTTGGCTCCTAACGTTGATAAGGCTTATGGACTGGGAGCCCTTCTGAGTCATTATGGTGATGACTTTTCTAACTTGATGGCGTTTGGGGATGCCGAAAATGATGCTGGCATGATCAAGAAGGCGCAAGTTGGAGTTGCTATGGCCAACGCCCAGGAACCAATCAAAAAGATCGCGACGGACGTAACCACGTCGAATGATGATGATGGGGTAGCTGCTTTCTTGCAGAAGTATTTTAAAGTGAAATAGGCATTATATGCAATAAAAAATGAGCTAAACGATTGTTTAGCTCATTTTTTAGTCCGTTTTACATTGTCGCAAACGCGTTATTCATATTCTTCATAAATTCTTTTAAGTACCGTTTGGAATTAACCGCCACGGCCACCTTAACGTTGGTATTGGGATCGTCTAAACGATTCTTGTCACCAATTGTGCGGGCGTAGTATGCGTCAGGCTTGGTGGTGACCACCATGTTCATATCAATGAACTTGACGAAACTAGGATCAACCGCCACACCAACGGCTAGTGGATCGTGTAAGGAGCATCCACCAAGTTCTGGATACATATCAGCGTAGATATTGATGTAGAAATCAACGATATCAGCCATCTTTTTACCAGCTGTCGTTCCAGAATCACGCCACTGTTGGGTTTCTTTCTTAGTCAAAAGGGTCCGAAGGGTTACATCAAGACCCACCATGTTGATGTTTAAGTTACTGGTAAAGACCTCGTTAGCCGAAATGGCATCCTGATTGATGTTGGCTTCGGCAACCGGAGTGACGTTTCCAGGGACGGTTAAAGCGCCACCCATTAGGGTAACGTTGCCAACTTTTGCCATTGCCTTAGGAGCTTGTTTGATCGCTTTGGCTAGGTTAGTAAGAGGACCAGTGGGGACAATGGTTAAATCGTTGCCATATTTTTGGGCGGATTCGATCATGAAGTCGACTCCGTTTTGGTCTTGAACGGCGCCACTTGGATCAGGAAGAGTAACGTCCCCAATCCCATTTTCACCGTGAATATCAGCACTGACCTGCATGCGCACGTAATCTTCACTTAGGGGATGAGTTTCTCCAATGAAGACCGGAACGCTTGAAGCACCAAGTAAGTCTAAAATCTTTAAAGTATTAACCGCAGCTCGTTCCGCTTCGATATTACCGTATGAAGCAACAACCCCAATTAAATCGATCGCTGGATCGCCAACCGCATAGGTTAAAGCCATTGAGTCATCAATTCCAGTGTCAAGGTCTAGAATCATTTTTCTGGTACTCATTTAAAGTCCTCCTGTCTAACTTCAGTTCCAGTACAACTTTATAATACTTTAAACTTGAGTAAAATGCGACAGAAAATGGATTGATTTTCATTATTTCTAATTGGCATGGTAAACTTTGGTTGAAGTTAAATTTAGATAAAGAGTGATAAAAATGGAAAAGATGTACGACATTACGATTATCGGCGGGGGCCCCGTCGGCATGTTTGCGGGCTTTTACGCGGGGTTACGGGATGCCCAAACCCAGATTATTGAAAGTCTTCCTGAACTTGGAGGACAGGTGAAAGCCCTGTACCCCGAAAAGACCATTTTAGATGTTGCGGGGTTTGTTGGGGTCACGGGTGATGAACTCATTACCCGACTTCAGAAACAACTAGATACGATGGATGTTGATCAGAAAGTTGATACCAAGGTTACTGACGTGGTCAAAAAAGATGATTATTTTGAGATTGAGACGAATCATGGGGTCACCAAAAGTAAGACCGTGATAATTGCGACCGGAAATGGGGCCTTTAAACCACGTGAGTTGCGGGCTGATAACGCCAAGGAGTTGACCGGGAAACGCCTCTTTTATAGTATCAATGATTTAAATCAGTTTAAGGATCAGGACGTCATGGTGGCTGGGGGCGGTGATTCGGCCGTTGACATGGCACTTATGCTGGAGAAGGTTGCTAGTAAGGTGTACCTACTTCATCGTCGTGACGAATTTCGTGGTCTTGAATACATGGTGGATCGCTTAAAAGAGTCATCAGTTAAGGTCGTTACGCCATATTTAATTAAACGATTGGATGAAGTTGACAATCGACTGAAAGTCACCAGCAAGAAAGTCAAGACGGAAGACGATGAGATGGCGATGATGGTTGATGACCTGGTAGTGAACTACGGCTTCATTTCTAATAATCGGCAACTCAAAGAGTGGCAGATTCAACCAGCGTTGGATCATCGTTTAATCGAGGTTAACCAGACGTTTGAGACGAGTGTGCCGGGAGTGTTTGCCATCGGGGATCAGATTACTTATCCTGGTAAGCAAGACTTGATCGCAACGGGCTTTGGTGAGGCGCCAACGGCTATTAACGTTTTGATGAAGGAAATTTATCCTGATCGAAGGGGTCCTGTTCACAGTACTTCATTGCATCGAAAATAAATTAAGGAACTTGTTGAAATTAACCTTGGTAATGTTGTGAAAACGTTAACATGATGCTATGATGGTGTTGATTGTAATTTCTTAACTGAAGGAGTGAAATCATGACAACCAAGGTAATTCCGTTATTTTTAAAACCTGTCTTACAGGATAAAATGTGGGGTGGCACCGAACTGAGGCGCTATCATTATCAGCTAAATAGTGATCATGTTGGGGAAGCTTGGATTGCGTCCACCTATGGTAATGATCTGTCAGTGGTCGAAAACGAACCGTACGACGGACAGACCCTGAAAGAAACTTGGAAGAAACATCCTGAACTATTTGGTGGTCATCCGGCTCACGTCGCTTTTCCGTTACTTGTCAAAATTCTGGATGCTAAGGAAAACTTGTCCATCCAAGTTCATCCGAGTGATGAGAACGCTCAGAAGTATTTTAATGAAAGAAACGGAAAGACCGAGTGTTGGTACATTTTGGATGCCAAACTGGATTCGCAGGTTTACTATGGCCATTCGGCAACAAGCAAGGATGAGATTCGGGATGCGATTAAACATCATGAACTTGATCAGATTTTAGAGACGCAGACCGTCCAACCCGGTGAAATGATTTACGTTCCGGCTGGTACCCTTCATTCGCTTGGAGCGGGGATTGTGGCACTTGAAGTCGAACAAAATTCTGACAATACGTTGCGCTTCTATGATTTTGATCGGGTTAATCAGAAGACTGGCAAAAAACGGACCCTCCAGATTGACGATGCGATTAAGGTTACCAATACTCCCAATGTTTTACCCGCAAAGGATCAAACCAAACGGGTTCCAGATCCTGACAATCCCGATCGACTACGGCTACTAAAGTCAAAATACTTTAACGTCTATCAGATTGCCGTGGAAAATGACACTAAAATTAAGGACGTAACTACCTATTCCGTTAACGTGGTGGTTGATGGCGATGGAACCCTAGTTGTTAATGGGACAGCATATCCAGTTAAGAAGGGTGATACTTATATTTTACCCGTACAAGTTAAAGATTATGAATTGAAGGGTCACGTGGTAATTGTTCAGGCCATTGCGAATCAGAATTAACAAAAAAGCTTCTATCCATTTAGATAGAAGCTTTTTAATATCCGATGACATCGTTGGTTACCGTTGCCATGGTTGATTTGGAAATGTCAGAAACGTTAATCAAATACAGCAGGTTTTGGCGGGGATAAAATAACCCCAGCTGTTTAACCGTTTCAAAATATGATTGATTTTCGGAGTGCATCCCCATGATGTAGTACATCAAGATTTGGAGGGTAAACTTGTTGGTGGGTTTAGCCTTGGAAACTTTGAAGTCCCAGAGGCCACTTTTAGTGAGGTAGTCACCGTCACCATTAACCACCGTCTTGGTATAAGCACCCGGAAAATCAAAATCCACCATTATGGGGCCACCCTTGGCAGCGGCGTGTAAAAACTGCGCTCCACGTTTAACCATTTTTTGGACGTGCTCCAAGGTCACTTGGTTTGCTTGATACTTGGGGCGGGGAACGTAGTAGGAAGGATCCATGCGATAGGCAATGTCGTAGTTAACCAGCTGAATGGCACACTGAATGCTCTGATCATCCAAGCCCTTAATTTGACTTGTTAGTTCCTTAAAACGTTTCATATTACCGTTGTAAGGATGGCCGGTCTTTTGGGCTGCCAGGAGATCAACGTTATGTGCACCAATCTCAGGAATGCCGAAGGAACCCACGACGTCTCCAGTAACTTCGAATCGGGTCAGGTAATCGACTACTAGGCCCATGAAGCTCGGGGTGATGTTTTCGGAAGCAATCGGTAGAAATTCATCGTCTTTAAATTGCTTAGTGTTCAAGCTTGCGACGGGAATAAATCCTCCCCGTGGTTGTTTATATTGGTTAGCTCTTTGGGTAACTGTATATTGGGTCATTGTAAAGCCTCCATTTCCAGTATTGACCGCATTATAGCACACGTTTAAAGCGTTGATGATCATCAAAAAAACCACATCAGGTGATGTGGTTTTAGATTATTCTTTATTTGAATCAGGATTAGTGATTTGAATCCGATTAGAATCAGTTGAGCCATGATAAATTTCTGGTGCATCAGTATGGTACAACTTCGTGGTGCTCTTATCATGATTCTTAGAGTAAAGACTAGTTGAAGCCTTACCCAGCTTCTTCTCGATATTTTCCTCATGATCTAAACTATTAGCGTAGTTGTACTTCTGAGGATTGACCGGTTTGAAGCCCTTGGGATGATAGAAACGAAGGAGATTTTGTTCGTTTAAAGTGTCGGACAAGGAGAGTTCCTCGTTCACTTTATTTTGGGTCTTCTCAAATTTCTGCTTCAATTTCTTATCAGGGTGGATCACCTTCTGAGTCTTGTTGTCATAGACGGTTCCGTTAACGGAAGTATATTCAGGAGAAACCCAATCACGGTTTCTGAAGGCCACTACCTGATCATGATGTTTGGAGAAGAGATCGGTTCCAAACTGAATGTACTTTTTGGAACTGATTCCAAGCAAGTGCATGAGGGTAGGGAGAACGTCAATTTCGCCTCCGTAAGTGTGGTCAACGTGACCATTCTTAATTCCCTGCATGTTAATCATAAAGGGCACTCGTTGGAGCTGAGCGTTGTCAAAATCGTTCCAGTTATTTGGATCTTTGCCAAGCAACGGAGCTAAACTCGTGTTTTCAGAGTTGGATAACCCATAGTGATCTCCATACAGAACGATGACGGAATTCTTAAGGAGGCCGGCCTTATTAAGGTAGGCGTACAATTCCTGAACTGATTGGTCCAGATAGTGAGCCGTTACAAAGTAGTTGTTGACGGCTTGGTCATTGGTGTCTGGAGCCTTAAAGTCAGAATCCTTTTGATCCTCATCGTCAAGCTGATAAGGGAAGTGATTAGTAACTGTAATGTACTTAGCGTAGAACGGTTGTTGCAAGTGTTGGAGGTACTTCGTTGAATCTCTAAAGAGTAACTTATCCTTTAATCCATATCCGGTGGACTTATCACCGGAAGTGTCATAGTAGCTCGCATCGAAGAAGTAATCGTAACCCAAGTTCTTATACGTGTTATTCCGGTTCCAGAAGCTAGCAACGTTTCCATGGAAGACGGCGGACGTGTATCCCTTTTGACCCAGAATGGCAGGAGCCCCCTGGAAGGTGTTGTCACTTCCAAGTTGGGCGAAAAGGGATCCCTGTGGTAATCCATAGGTACTGGTTTCGAGCATATTTTCGGCATCGGAAGTCTTTCCTTGTCCTACTTGATGGAAGAAGTTATCAAATGAATAGGTTGACTTACTGTGATACAGCTTGTTAAGGAAAGGAGTTACTTCCTGTCCGTTAATTTTTTTATCAATTGTGAACTGTTGAAAACTTTCTAGATGAATGATGATGACGTTTTTACCCTTAGCCATCCCATACATTTTTTTATTGGGAGCCGCATAATGTTCTTTATTAAACTTGAGAATTCCCGTTAGGTCAGACTTGTTGGCGTTGGCTCGCATGTTGTTAGTCTGTTGGGACTTAATGCCGTCATAGACGGTAAATGAATCTAGGCCTAGGTACTTAACAATGTAAGTTCGGTCAAACGTTCTGGTAAGCAACTGGGGCCGATCCATGTCGGCCAGGGTGATGTTTCCAACCAGCATCAATGATCCTAAGGAGAAAACCGCAAAACCAACGCTGGCTTTCAGTGGTCGCTTATCAATTTTGATCACCCGGAATAACAAAAGTAAGATGACAGCTATAATGTCAACCCAGTAAAAGACATCATGGGGTGAGGTAAGCGCTAATGAGCTCCCGCTTAATCCCTGGTTGACCTTGGAGTAACCAGTCATGGTGGAAACCGTCATGAAGTCGGTAAATTCTCGGAAATAAATGACGTTGAGGTATAAGAGTACCGTGTTTAGGAAATCCAGAAATAAAATGGCTGGATAAAAAAGTTTGGCTGGCTTTAAGTAGAGAGCCAGACCCAACATGAGTACGGCGGTTGCAATGGGATTAATTAGGAGGAGAAACAGTTGAAAACCGCTATCGACTCCCAGATTAAAATCAGTAAAGTATGCGTATATAGTTTTAGCCCAAAAAAGCACTACTAGTAAGACAAAAAATCCAATTCTAGTATTGCATTTGGACAGAATCTTCTTAATCGTTTTCAAGGTATAAAGTCCCCTTTTTAAGTCCAACCTCTATCTTATCAGATTTCTTAAATTTGGGTAGGATCGATAGGAATCTTAGAGAAAAGTTAAAGCTCACAAGTGATATACTTAAGGGGTGAATGAAGGAGGAGACACTATGGCAAAATTTACTTTGTATGTTGTCCGACACGGACAGACATATTTTAATATTTTCAATAAGTTACAGGGATGGAGTAACTCACCATTGACCACTAAGGGTATTTCTGGCGCAAAAGATACCGCTAAGCGTTTATCTAACATTAAATTTGTGCAAGCCTACTGCAGTGACACCACTCGGGCAGAAGACACCGCTAAAATTATCTTAAATGGTAATTCAGCATCGGATATCAATGAGCCGGTTGTATCTCCTGATTTTCGTGAACAATTTTATGGTTACTTTGAAGGACTGAATATGGATGAGGCTTGGTACGAAGCTGGTGCACCTCACGGGGTTCCCACTTTTAAGGACATCGTTACCAAGTATAATATCAATACCGCCAAGGACTATATGAAAGAGGCTGATCCATTTCATATGGCTGAAAATGCGGAAGACTATTGGAAACGTCTCGATCAAGGTCTTTCAATGATTACTCATGATAAAAAGATTAAAGATGGTGACAATGCTTTGCTGATAAGTCACGGCAACACCCTTCTTAGTCTGGTAGAACGTTTTTCTGACGGTCAATATGACATGACCAAGCGTCCTGCAAACGGAAGTATTACTAAGATGAGCGTTGATGGCGATCAAATCAAGGTCACTGATTACAACAAGTAGTGGAGGCGAGGCGACAAATGCACGATACCGACGACAAGCTAATAAGTTCTTTTAACATGCAAGACTTTATCTTTCGAATTGGTGAAGTTAGTAAGATGACTGGCGTATCACCGCGGCAACTCCGATATTGGGAGAAAAAGGGGATACGTTAAGAGTACGCGGGTGGAGAAACTCGCATCGCGAGTGTTTGATTTTTCAAATTTTGTGCTTATTAAATTAATGAAATACTATCTAGATGACGGTTACACCTTAACTACGGCCTACCAAAAGGCAACCCAATTTAAGTCACGGATTGCTTTTTTGTATTCATTTTTTAAACGGGTTGACCATGGATGTCATGAAGTTGACGGAAAACGGATGGCTAACATGGGATATTTCGACGACGCCCATACTAAACGTTTATATGGTTATATTGGCGATAATGGAGACGTTAAATACCGCGTTAAAACAATCGAAGATTAATTAAAAATCACTGGGAGGAATCATGATTCTCAGTGATTTTTTGACGGAATCGCTCATGTACGGTAGCATATTGATTGTCAGTAAAAAAGTAGAGTGCTAGGAAGGGTCATTCAATAATGGCGTTGCTTGAAAAAGTCATTTTGACAATGCTGGGGTTGGTATCGATTTTGATACTCGTCTCCGTTTTGTTTATATTTTAAAATTTAACAACTTAAAGAAAGGAGTTCGCAGATACGCGGACTCTTTTTTTGGTGATTGTTTTTAAAATTTAAAAGAGATATACTTCAGGACAATCATTATTTCATAGGAGATGTCATAAAATGAATAAGAAGTTATTAGAAATTGACATTAAATTTTTACAGATGCACCAAACGGTATTTATTCAGAGGAACACATTTGCCCAAATAGTCGCAAAATGAAGTTGAGTTCTTATTTCATTTGATTATTTGGGTGAATCATTTCTCCTGAATTAGTGATTGAATTCCCTCAACTTCATTCGGAATGGTTAAGTTAAAATGAGGGAAATTATGAAAAATATCAGGAAAATGTATACGTATGCATTCTTCTCTAATTTGACTTTTGAATTAGTGATTTGGATGCTTTATTTGAAACACATGGGATGGTCCGTTGGTCAGATTGCAATGCTCCAACTAGTAATTAATATCGTACAGGTTGTCTGTGAATTACCATCAGGTATCATTGCCGATTGGTTGGGTTATAAGACGACATTAATATTAGGTCAGATCATGTGCGTGTTGTATGGTGCGACTTTCTTTGTAGCTCATAATCACTTTTTAGTGTTTGGCGGCTTCACGCTGTTTGGGTTAGGTCTTTCATTGATTTCTGGGACCGATGAAGCGATTATTTATGAAGCGGATGATGAGCAAAATTACCAGAAATTCTGGGGACGCTACAACGCCATCATGATTTGTACCATTGCTTTTAGTAATTTAGTTGGTGGATATTTAGCGGATATTTCGTGGCCACTGGTTTTCATGGCTTCAATCATAGCGCATCTTCTTTCAATCATGACGGTGGTATTAATCAAACCAAAGCAGGTTACAGCCGATCCAAATGCGCCTGGTGTCTTGAAACAATTAAAGTCATTCTTATTTAGTAGTAGAAATTATCAGAAGCTGATTTTAGTAGTAGCTATTTCGCAAGCTACGGCATCAATCATGTATCAGTATGGTTCTTTGTACCTTTCTCAGATTACAAGTTTTAAAACTAGTGGAATTGCGCTGGTTCTAACAATCGTTGAAATAATTGGAGCAGTTTTTTCGGTCAACGTGTTTAAAGTGGTAGCAAAATTTGGTCGACTTAAAGTGATTTTCTCAAGTATGGTCATTGGTTTATTGATGTCATTATTTTTAGGAGTTTCGAATTTTATCATTGCGTTAGTTGCGTTTGTGATCTTTAGTTCCGTTTTTGAAATTTGGGATACTTCTCTAAATGCGGAGTTACAGGATATCGTAGTGCCACAATTAAGAGTCACACTGATGTCATTTTGTAATTTGATTACGGCCCTTTTGATGGCACTTGAATCGTTATTCATTAGTGCATTCTCAAAAATTCTTAACATTCAAGTAACCTTTGTGTTATTCGGTTTGACGTCAATGGTATTATCGTTGATTATATTGGGATTTTATTTTAAATCTATTCATGAAGATAACCCTGAAGCATAATAAAAAAAGCCATCAGTTTTAACTGATGGCTTTTACTCTATTCTTATTTTTTAGCTTTATGTTCTGGTAAGTGATGCAACTGAGCAAGTGGCAAGGTAACGGATAATTTACCAAGTCCACCCATGACAAGTGGCAAGATCACGTTGAAAATAATAATGGTAATGATAATCGCTAATCCGATGAAGTCAAGTGAATGTAAGAGACTGAAGAAGAGCGACGCCATAATAATGATAGTGGCAAACATCACGTAACTAACGGTTTTTCCAAACGAATGAATGCCATTATGCAGCCATCCCAACATATCAGGATTTTGTTTTCGATATGAAACGGCTAAGAGGGTGAGTTCAAACGTTCCGATGATTCCGAGGGGAACGATCATGGCAATGAAGGCTTCCCAGTTTAATCGACCATCATTGGTAGTGTAGTGCATGATGAGTTGAGTGGCTTGTAAACCAGCCAGGGCACTCATTACATAGGTAATGAGCCACCACAATGGATGAAGGATCGAACGACTAACGATGATTAGACCAACAAAGAAGATGGCTAAGATCATGAGGGTTCCCACCATAAAGTCACGGTCGAAGTTAGTTTGCACGTTGGCATTTTCAATTGGTTGTCCGGTGTAGGCCACCGTTGCGTTTCTTAAGTTGGTATTCTGCAACTGGGTCTTAACCGTGTTTTGCATGTTATGAATGTTGTTTAGATTAGTGTTACCAGTTGGTTCATCGTTGAACTCAACTTCTAGTTTCGTAATCTTTTGATTCTCACTGGCAAAGTTATACTTGGTTTGATAAAAGTCAGTGTCATTAATCTGTTGTGGTGAAATGTAGAAGGTGTTACCGGCACTCGACTTTTTCACTCCGGTTATGTAACCAGTTATAGGGGTTAATTTACGCTTACTTTCTTTTAAAGTTCGGTTGACCGAAGCAATTTCACTTCGAACTCGGGCCGCCTGGTTACTATACTGGCGAACCGATTCTTGGGCATCAATTCCTGAGTTTTGGGCATCCGAAATTTGATTACTCAACTTGTTTAGACTCTGACTGGTATTACTCAATTGATCAGAAAGTTGAGAAAGGTTCTTTCGAAGAGCCTTAGACTTTTCAGCCTGCTTGGACGATTGAGCTGTCTCAAGGGGAGAGAAAGTATGGAAATTATTGGTTTCTGCCTGTTGACTAGTGTTATTAATACGGTCAAGTTGTTTAATGAGAGCATTAACCGACTTGGTTTGATTCTTAATGTTTTTCTGTTTCAGAGTTCGATTAGCACCTTTCAGGGTTCGCTGTGATCCTGATAAGGAGTTACTAATGCCCTTCAAAGTTGAAACGGTCTTACTTAGTTGATCCCTTAGGTAGTACTTGTTAATTTCGGTTCCACCAGGTTGGGTAACGGAGTAAACCCGGGAAACGTTCTTTTGGGACTGAAGCTTCGTGGTTACTTCGTCAATTGGACTGATGGTGTTGTCATTATTAAAGGGTTGATTATTTTTAATGTAGATCGTGACCGGAGTCGGCTTACCCTGATTGAAATGGGCCTGAAGAACCCGGCTTCCAGTTTCCGCTTGACTCTTGGCGGTTAAGTTATTGTTTGGAAGATAAGTTACGTTAGAACGGTAAAACGCTACTAGCGGAACCGTTATTGCCGCCGCAATTACTAGACCAACAATTGGTTGCCATAGTGAAATGTGGGTTAAGTTACTCCAGAAGCCCTCATTAACTAATTTTAGGGTCTTTTTCTTGGGCCAGAAGAAGGTTGGTCCCAGTAACTGCATAAACATTGGTGTGATGGTCATAACGGCCAGTAAGGTGATTATGACAACCACTGCCATACTGCCCATGGCTCTCACAGAACTAAAGCCAAGAATGTAGAGTGACCCAAACGCAAGGGCGGTAATGACCGCTACTGCGGTAAAGGGATAAACAAGGCTCTTTGTAGCGACCTTACTCGGGTCGACGTCCTCATCATTTGAGTTTCTAAGGACCAATTCAAATCGGCGGTACAAGAAGAAACTAGCAACGGTTCCAAAGAGAATGACTACTAAAGTAGTTAGTAGTGGAATGTATGGTGAATATGGTAATGCTAGTCTGGTTGACATCAATGCCGTTGCACTCAGCGATACCAGGTAGGCAATCATCATCGTGATAAACGACAGAATGGGAGCCAAAATGGATCGAAATGCAATGGCAATAAAGAGTAATGCAAGTGCGAAAGCAGCAATCGTAACAATGTTGGTTACGTTGAGGATGTTTTCGTTGTTGTTCTGATTGATTAGTTGCGGGCCAGTGACGTAAGTCTTAAGGCCATCATTAACGTTAAACTGACTGCGAATGGAGTTCGCAAAACTCGAGCTTTTGGCGTTGCTTTCTGGGACTTGAATGTTGACGATCTCAGTGGATTGGTCATCAGAAATGAACTTAGAGGCGCCATTGGGACTGGTGTGAGCCGTTGTAATTCGGCTAATCCCATTATTACCGTTACTTTTCTGAATCTTACCAACCTTTGCGTAGATTTGTTTCTGCTGGGAATTGGTAATCCGACCCTTATCGGCGTGGTAGACAACGTTCATACTTTTCGTACCGTCGAGTCCTCCGCCCCACTGATTTTCCAGTCTTTGTGCTTTGGACATCTGTGTCTTGGAACTCATCTGGGGATTACCAGCCTCCATTACAACCTGACTTAGGTTGGGGAGACTGACAATCGCCGCAAAAATGATCACCAGCCAGATAATTAGAGAAAAAATCCTATTTTCGTGTAACGTCTTTATAAAATGTTTCATTCAACATGTTCCTTTCGCCTTATTTCACTACTCCCTAACTTTATCTTATATTAAATTAGTTCTTAAAGAAATGGTTTGCGCGTAAAAAGAGCAATACGATGATAATAAATATAATCGTAATGATAATTGTGATGATCCACGCTGACGGTTTATCCATAAAGGGCAACTTCACGTTTTCACCATAAAAACCGAAGACGATGTTCGGAACACTTAAAATTAACGAAAAAACGGTTAAAAACTTAATGGTGTTATTTAGATCACTATCAAGGAGGTTGGAATAGGCACTCGCAACCTGTTGAGTGGCCGCGTTGGCCATCTCAGCCATTGAGAGTCCCTGTTGAAGCTCGATGCTGATGTCTTCAACGGCGGCTTTTTGATCTTCGGTTAGATCCATGGTGAAACGACGTTTGAAGTCATTAATCATGTCGTTGTTGGATCCAAGGGACGTCAGAAAGTAGACCAGGTCAGTTTGAAGATTCAAAAGATGGTTGATGGCACTTTTGTTGGCTTTGCCACGCAGGTTACGCTGAATGTTGGTCCTGACACTATTGATTTGATTGATGTAATCGAAGTATTGGACGGATAGTTGGTACAGTGTTTTGTTGATCACATCAATGGGCTGCATCGCTTCAAACTCTTCTTTGCTGGCTTTCTTTACGATTGATGAGATCAGTTCATTTACAAAATTAGTTTTATCCGCGGTAAACGTGAACAACATGTTGCCGTGAGTAATGATTCCAATCGGTTCGGCGGAAACGTCACCGTTAAAACGAGTTGGTTCGGCGACATCAAAAATGAAGAGAAGGACTCCTTCATCGTCGTAATATTCCACTCGCGGTCTTTCGTGACGGTCAAGGGCGTAATAAAGCATTTCGTTATTTAAATGATATTCTGTTTTTAAGATTTCTTTATCAGCTGGACGACAATCAATGGTTTTAATCCAGTTAATATTGTCGTTGATTTTTTCAATTTTGATCAATGGCAAACCACTCCCAGTATTATGTTTTCAGATAACTTTATACTACACTAAATGGTTAAATTAGTCGATTTTCTAAA
Source organism: Fructilactobacillus fructivorans (assembly GCF_000814735.1). Taxonomy (NCBI): domain Bacteria; kingdom Bacillati; phylum Bacillota; class Bacilli; order Lactobacillales; family Lactobacillaceae; genus Fructilactobacillus; species Fructilactobacillus fructivorans. The sequence continues at coordinate 101,442 of NZ_JOJZ01000024.1, read as the reverse complement.
CAGTTTCTTCTATTATAGTGCGTAATTATAAATAGATTAGAAACTTTTTAAGTAATTATAAATACTTACCCAAAAAATAATTTGCTAAGGTATAATAACCACATAGGGAGATGTTGTCCGTGAAACACAATAAAAAGAAAAATATTTGGATTGCAATCGTCATTGGGATTGTTGTAGTTCTGTTGTTAGTGTTTGCTGCCTTTAAGGTTCGACACATGCTAATTAATCATTCTTATCAGGTTCGTCAGGAACAGATGAATAATGATACTAAGAAACGGGAAAAAGAGATTGAGACCCAACATAAGGAGTTCATCCAAAAGATTGGTGATCCAGCCGTTAAAATTTACGAGAAAAAACAGCAAGTATTGCCAAGTGTTGTAATTGGACAAGCTATTTTGGAATCCAACTGGGGACAATCGGAGCTTTATAAGAAAGCTAATAATCCCTTCGGAATAAAGGGAACTTATAATGGACAGTCGATTTCTTATGATACGACGGAGTACGTCAACAACAAGAAGACCACCGAAGTTGGACAATTTCGAAAATATCCATCAGTTGCCGATGCAATTGAAGATCACAACGAAACTTTGAACACCAAGTTTTTAAAGAAAACCGGAATTACAAGTTTCAGACAAGAGGCTAACTTACTGCAGAAAAATGGTTATGCCACTGATCCAGATTACGCCAATAAGCTAATTGGGGTAATTGTTAACCACAAATTAATGAAATATGACGTTAAGGCAATTAATAATTATTAAATGGAGGAATCTTTGATTGTTTGACCTAATCGCTAAATTATATGGTCCTTTTTTTGATCTACACAACTGGGAGACGGTCATCTCGTCTGGTAACGACTGGCTGATTATTTTCTCATTAGTAGTCATTGAATGTCTTTTATCCGTTGATAATGCGGTCGTCTTAGCGGCTCAAACCCAGGTTCTTCCTACCAAAAAATGGCAGGAAGAATCTTTATTTTACGGAATGTGGGGAGCCTACATCTTTCGATTCTTAATCATTGGGGTCGGAGTGTACCTGATTAAATTTTGGATTATTAAAGTCCTAGGGGCCGCTTATCTATTTTATCTTGCTTTTAGTTTCTTCTATAATATGCATCAAAATCGACATAAGAAGAGTCACACGCATCAGGTAAAGCCCAACAAAAAGAACCACACCCGGAGATACTTTTGGTGGGTAGTGGCTCAAATTGAATTTATGGACATTATTTTCTCAATTGACTCGGTCTTGGCATCCTTGGCCATCTCACCAAATCCCGTTATCGTACTGATTGGTGGGATGATTGGAATTTTGGCAATGCGGGGAGTGGCCGAAGTTATTATGATGCTGATGAAAAAGATTCCAGAATTGCAGCCCATGGCCTATTTCCTAATCATTATCATCGCTTTAAAGCTCTTTTTATCAATCCCAATGATTGATATTGAGATCCCAGCAGGATGGTTTGGGATTTTGGTGATTGTTACAATCGGAGTGACCTTAATAATTCATTTGATTAACGTAAGGAGGGGAAAATACGATGACAGTGGATCTAAATCAGAATAATTTTACCTCGGAAACGGCGGGTCCAATGACCGTAGTTGACTTCTGGGCCCCATGGTGTGGACCATGTAAGATGGTGGCACCCATCATGAAAGAACTTGAAAAAAAGTATGATGGTAAAATCAAGTTTACGAAGTTAAATGTTGATGATAATCAAGACATCGCAAAAAAATATCGGGTAATGAGTATTCCAACGCTAGTTCTGTTTCGCAACGGAAAGGGAGTTGAAAAGGTTACCGGAGTGTATCCAAAGAGTAAATTGGAGCACTATTTGGACCGTAAATTAGCCGAAAAATGATTGAAATGGACTATTAGTTAACCATTAATTTTAATGAATTTAAGGAAAGTCTTATGCTTTGAATAACTTTTTTTATGGCAGAAGGCTTTTTCTTTTGCTAAAAATGAGTTTGTGAATGAGATATCAATCCTGAAAAACGGGCATTCTTTTGATTTTTGTTACATAAAGATTACAACGTGACAAAATATTCTTTTTTTTTAACATTGCTGTTTTTGGTGTGTAAATATCAATATTTAGAATATGAAATTGTTGTTTGAGTATATTTCAGTTTTAAGAAAACGGAAGTAACAAAAATTTATAGGAGTGATTTATCATTTTATTAAAATCTAGAAACGCAAAGATGCTTTTCGCATCTATTTTCACAGTAGCCGGAGTATTAATGACCGCTAGCTTCAACGCTAACGCTGCCACTAACACTAAACAAGTTACCGTTAAGAGCGGCGACACAGTCTCAAAAATCGCAAAGCAACACAACACTAGCGTCAACAGCATTGTTAAAGTTAACCACCTTAACAACGTTAACATGATTCATGTCGGAGAGAAGTTAACATTACCTACTAACGCAAACAACATGACTTACCAAAGCAACAATACTCAAACACAACAACCAACAGCTCAGGTAAGTAGTAATGCTTCATACACTGCTGCACCAAAGCAAACCACACAAGCAGCACAACCTGCTCAAACACAACAACAAGCAACTACTACAACCACTACTGCACAGCCTGCTGCTACACCAGCTGCAAGCAACAATAGTGCAAGTAACACTGGCGATGATTCTGGTTTAGCATCAATCGCACAAGTGGAATCTGGTAACTCATACAGTGCCAGAAATGGTCAGTACATTGGTAAATACCAATTATCTTCATCATACTTAAATGGTGACTACTCTCCAGCTAACCAAGAACGGGTAGCTCGTCAATACGCTGTTTCCCGCTACGGTTCAGTTGCTGCAGCTGCTCAATTTAGAGCATCACACAATTACTGGTAAGATTTAGCTTTTAGGTAACAATTACTCAAACGAAAAACAAGATGCAAAAGGACGAAGAATTTTTCTTCGTCCTTTTTTGATACAAAAATCCCAGTACCGTGTTTAACACGACACTGGGATTAATTTACTTAACTTTGGCGAGGAAATAACGTTTCTTTCCACGACGAATAATTACAAACTGACCATCAAAGTGGTCTTGGGGTTGAATGGTGGTGTCAACGTCGGTCACCTTACTGCCGTTGATGGTAATTGCACCATTATTAACGTCCTCTCGTGCTTGACGCTTGGACTTATCGGCCCCAACGGCAATGATCAGGTCAATGACGTTAATGGGATCAGAACTAATTTCGGTGGTTGGCACACTGTTGAAGGCTTGACTAACTTCCTCAGTGGATAAATCCTGAACGTTTCCCTGAAATAAAATACGAGAAATGTTTTCAGCCTGTTTAACAGCGTCTTCGCCGTGAACAAACTTCGTAACTTCTCGGGCGAGGGTCTTTTGGGCCTCGCGCTTCCATGGTTCATCCTTAACTTTCTGGGCCAATTCATCGATTTGAGCTTGGGGTAAAAAGGTAAAGTACTTCAAGTACTTAATCACATCAGCATCATTTTGGTTGAGCCAGAACTGGTAGAATTCGTATGGTGAGGTTTTTTTAGGATCAAGCCAAACAGCACCACCGGCGGTTTTTCCAAATTTAGTGCCATCAGATTTGAGCATCAATGGGATGGTTAAACCATAGACCTTGGCGTCCTGTCCCTCAATCCGATGAATCAGGTCAATTCCGGCCGTAATGTTTCCCCATTGGTCACCACCACCGATTTGAAGTTGAACGTCGTGGTCACGGTAGAGGGTTAGAAAATCTAAGGCCTGCAAGATCTGGTAGGTAAATTCAGTAAATGAAATGCCCTTCTCGAGTCGACTAGCAACGACTTCCTTAGAGAGCATGGTGTTAACGTTAAAGAGTTTTCCGTAGTCCCGCAAGAAATCTAAGAGTGACATATTAGACGTCCAATCGTAGTTGTTGACGATGTGAATATTACTGTCACTTCCAAAAAGATGTTTCATTTGGTTCGTCAGCGCCTCAACGTTGTGTTTCACCATTTTTTTGGTCTGAAGGGGACGTTCGGTGTTTCGACCACTAGGATCCCCGATGGAACCAGTTGCACCACCGATCAGGATGTAGGGGTGAAAGCCAGCCCGTGAGAAGCGTTCCATGATCATAAAGGGAATTAGATGGCCAATGTGCATGCTGTCACCGGTTGGATCCACTCCACAGTACAAAGCAATTTTCTTCTTGTTAGTTAGTTTTTCGAGTCCAGCTTCGTCAGTGGTTTGGTTAATAGCGCCCCGCCACTTTAAGTCTTCGATAATGTTCATAATTTCCTCCTTATAATTGGACAAATAAAAAGCGTCCGATAGTGATTTCACTACTGGGACGCTTGTGCGCGGTACCACCCACGTTCAGATACGAATGTACCTGCACTTATTTGTTGTTATGTTTTAGGTAGTTCATTTTATATCCTGCATGGCTCGCAGCAACCGCCAATTTTCTTTACACCCAGATATAAAACTAATTGAATAAATTTATCGTATCATTAGTTTACTTAATTAACAATGTTGAATTATTCAAGATAAATTTCACGCAACTTTTTGATGTCATTATCAGTCAAACCGATTCCTTGATGAAGGAATTGTTTCATCCCGCCATATAACTTGTTGATTTCATCCATAGCGGCGTTGAAAAAGTCCGGTGAAACGCTATAAAGGAAGCGTAAACTCTTTAAGGCTGGTTCAGTGTAGCCCTCTTCCTTGGCTTTTTCTAGCCGGGCATCAATCACAGGTTTGGATACCTGATTGGTCAACAGGTAATCCTCTTCGATTGTTTTTTGATCGACCCCTAAGGCTGAAAGAATGAAAGTGGCTGACATTCCGGTGCGATCTTTTCCAGCCGTACAATGGAAGATGACGGACTGTCCATCTTGGTGATTCTTAAGTAGGATTTGAAATAACTTATAAAAAGATCGACGACAGTGCTCAGTGTTAATCATACTTCGGTAGACGTTTTCCATGTGGTCGCGTCCGTAAGTCGGATGGGATTCAAGGAGGTCTTTCATTTCGGCTGGGGTTTTAGAGTTATCAGTGGCATCTTCTTTAAAGACGGGGTCGAAGATATATTCAATGTTTTGAGTTTCAACTTGATCAGCTAACATATCAACTTCAGGTTTACTTCGTAAGTCAACATCATAACGAACCCCGTAATTCTCCAGGGTTTTTAAATCACTTTTGCTAAGCAAACCGAGATGGCCCGCCCGAAGTAACTTATGCCATTTGACACTTTGACCGTTGGCCGCCGGGTATCCACCTAGTTCACGGAAATTTTCACCCGTTGGAATTGTTAAAACTCTTTGATTTTTCATGGAATCCACCTTTCAATTGCAGTGTAATACAATGATTATATCATGAAGACTTTATTTCGTATGATTTTTGCGGTATGATTTTACAAATATTAGAAAATAGCATAAGCTTAGGATATGAAGTTTATTAAGGAGAGAATGAATTATGGCAATGACTGAAAGACAAATGATTCAAGAAATTTTGAACACGGTTGACGTTGGATATGATTTTGAAAACGTTGATGAAGACAACAAACAGTATACTTTACTTATCAAACGGCAGGATAATGACGTTCGGGACTTAAACGAAATCAACGCTGAAATCAAGGAATACTTTAAAGACGCTGACTTCTCTTATGACGAACAGGTTGAACCCAAAGACATTGATGCTGATATCAGAGTTGAAGTAAAGCGTTAATTTGAATAACGAGATCAAGAAAGCAGGTTTTCCTGCTTTCTTTTTTTATAATTTAGAAGTGGTTGGAATGATTGAATCGTGCTAGTATAAATATCAAAATATGATGAAATGAGGATGAAAATGGTGTCCACTAATAAAAATTATGTATTAGCGATTGATCAAGGCTCGACCAGTACCCGGGCGATCATTTATGATCACAGCGGGCGAAAGGTGATCGAAAGCTATAAAGAGGTCCCTCAAATTGTTAATAGTGATGGATGGGTAGAACAAGATCCCAATGAGATCTGGAATTCCGTTCTATCTGCGATTGCCAGTGCCTTAATTGATGCTTCCATTCATCCGGAAAACATTGCATCGGTTGGTATTACTAATCAGCGTGAGACCACGGTAGTGTGGGATAAGGTTACAGGCAAGCCCATTTATAACGCCATTGGGTGGTTGTCAAAACAGACCAATGCCATTGCCCAGGGGCTTAAAAATGACGGTTATGAGGATTTAGTTCATCAGAAGACCGGACTAGTGATTGATTCGTACTTTTCGGCCACCAAGTTAAGGTGGATCTTGGATCACGTAGCGGGGTCACAAAAGCGTGCCGAAAACGGAGAGTTGTTATTTGGTACCATTGATACCTGGCTGGTTTGGAAGCTTTCTGGAGGTAAGTACCACATCACTGATTACACCAATGCAAGTCGAACCATGATGTTTAACATCAATGATCTAAAATGGGATGACGAAATTCTGAGTATTTTAAACATCCCAAAGAAGATGCTCCCGACGGTCCACGCTTCTGATGAGGTCTACGGTACTACGGAGAACTATCAGTTTTACGGTGTCAGTGTTCCGATTGCGGGAATTGCTGGTGATCAACAAGCCGCTTTAATTGGGCAGATGGGCTTTTCAAAGGGCATGGTGGAAAACACTTATGGTGACGGAGCTTTTATTATGATGAACACTGGTCATCATCCCCAGTATTCTGATGAAAACCTGCTGACCACCATCGCATATGGTATCAACGGGAAAATCACATATGCACTTGAAGGGTCAATCTTTGTGGCTGGAAGTGCTTTAACTTGGTTACGGGATCAGATGAAAATCATTACCAGTGTCCCTGAATCACGACAGGCGGCTAAGCGTTCGACAGATCACAATGAGGTTTACGTCGTACCGGCCTTTAACGGGCTTGGTGCTCCATACTGGGACCAAAATGTGAGGGGGGCGGTCTTTGGCATTACGCGAGGGACCAACAGTGATGACTTCGTTAAGGCCACCCTTCAATCGATTGCGTACGGGACCAAGGACATCATCAACACGATGGAATCGGACACGAAACTGACAATTCCACAGATTCGAGCTGACGGAGGTGCCAGTCGGAATAGTTATCTCATGCAATTTCAGGCTGACATTTTGAACATTCCGGTTCAACGAGCTAGTGACGAGGAAACCACTGGATTTGGAGCTGCCATCTTAAGTGGATTAGCAACCGGATTTTGGAAAGACTTAGATGAAGTTCAATCCATTTATGAAGAAGGGAAGAGTTTTACCCCTGATATGAAGGAAGCTGAACGGGCTAAATTGTACCAAGGATGGCAAAGAGCGGTCCGTGCCACCCAAGCTTTTAAACCAATTAACTAAGACTTGCTTCGGCAAGTTTTTAAGTTTTTCTTAATGAAAACGTTTTCTTTTTGATTTTACCGTGTTATAATTAATTTCGTAAATAAAGGTTACAAAAAGAATTTTGAAAAGAAGGTATGGGATATGAGTTTTGAAACAATATTAATTGGATTAATTCCAGTGATCGGTTGGGGTCTATTTCCAACCATTTCATCAAAAATTGGTGGTAAACCAACTAACCAAATCTTTGGTGCCACAGTTGGTACATTGATCTTTGCGATTGTTGTCTTATTATTCACCAAAGCTGGATTCCCAATGGGCTGGAACTTGGTCTACGGAATCTTGTCTGGTATGGGTTGGGGCTTCGGTCAAATCATGGCCTTTAAAGGTTATTCTTTGATCGGATCCTCAAGAGTTATGCCAATTACCACCGCATTCCAGTTGATCGTAACTGCTTTGTGGGGTGCATTTGCTTTAAGTAGTTGGCCTGGGATTGGTCACAAGATCATTGGAATTCTTGCTTTGATCGTGATCATCATCGGTGCTACGCTTACAACTTGGAGCCAAAACAAAGAAAACGTTGATAAGGGTGCTTTGAAGAAAGCCATTATCTTACAGTTAATTGGTGTGATTGGTTACTGGTTGTACTCAGCCGCTCCACAAGTTGATAACTTAACTTGGGCCAAGGGCTTCTTACCACAAACTGCTCCAATGAGCGGGATGCAAGCATTCCTGCCACAAGCTGTCGGAATGGTTTTGATGGCCGTTATCTACGGTTTGATGAACATGAAGAAGGAAAATGTTTTTGCTGAAGCTGTTTCATACAAACAGATTATCGCTGGTTTCTTCTTTGCAGTTGCCGCATTCTCATATTTGATTGCTGCACAACCAACTATGTTAGGTCTTTCCACTGGATTCGTTCTATCACAGGTATCAGTAGTTGTTGCTACCTTGACCGGTGTTTACTTCTTACACCAGAAGAAGACTCCAAAGGAAATGGTTGCTACTTTGATCGGTTTAGCTTTGATCATCGCAGCTGCTGCCGTAACCGTTATGCTATAAATCATTAATCTCAAATAAAAACACTTCACATAATGTGAAGTGTTTTTTTATTCGTTTATTTAAAGTAATGACTTCGTTTTAAAAGTTCAGCCGATCTTTTATCGATCGGGACAAAGCCCTTATTTTGGAGGTGTCTAAAGAACATCATATTGTAGACGAAACTCCATGCAAGGGGCATGATTAGAAAAACTTCGTAGGCAGAAGCAGCGATGTTAAGTCCGGTTAAGAAGGTTAACACCATTGCCAAGATGAAGTCAACGCCAATCATACATAGGGTGTTATAGAAATCACCACGAAAAACAGAAGGCCAGATTCCAAAAACTAACGTGGTAAATGAGAAGCCTACTTTTTGGACCTTAACCTCCTGGGTTTCTTTATTCTGAACGACAGCGTAATTAGGTGGAAGGAACATGTTGTTCATCCCGTTATTCCCATTATTATTGTCGTTATCAAATGGATTCATTGACAATTAGACCTTTCTAAGACTTTAAAGTGAATTTGACGACGACCTCGACATGGGGAGTCTGGGGCATCATATCAATTGGTTGTAAGTAGTCGACGTTGTAAGACTTGGTAAGTTGTACCAGATTTTGTGCTAACGTCGATGGATTACATGAAACGTAGACGAATTTAGCCGGTTTACAGGTTAAAATGGCGTCGATTAAGTGTTGATCAAGACCAACTCGTGGAGGATCAACCACGAGAGCTGTTGGTCGCCAGCCCTCCGCCATCCATTGGGGCATGAGATCTTCTGCACTTCCAAAGTAGTACTGAGCGTTATCGATGTGGTTGATTTCCGCATTGTGGTTGGCGTCAGTAATGGCTTCTTGGATGGTATCCATTCCTCTCACTTCGGCTACTTGGTTGGCTAGCGTCAAACCGATGGTACCTACTCCCGAGTAAGCATCAATTAAACGATCGTCTGAATCAAGGTTAAGTGCTTCACCAGCTAAGTGGTAGAGCTTAGGTGTCATAATACTGTTGAGTTGGAGGAAAGCCCGTGGTGACAATTCAAATGAGAGACCATCGATTTTCTCGGTGATACTATCATTTCCCGCCAAATGAACCGTTTTTTCACCCCAAATCAGTGGTGAATCACCTGGATTAATGTTTTGCATGACCGACGTAACCTCAGGAAGCCGATCAGCAATCATCTCCAGTAATTGATGCTTTTTAATTAATTTGGGTGTATTGGTGATAAAGACCACTTGCACATCGTTGGTGTTGAGGGCCGCTCTAACCACCAGTGTTTTTAAGATACCTGAGTGGTTCGATTCAACAAACGTTGGAATGTTTAATTCTTGGACCATTTTAACGAGAGCACGCATGACCTTCATGGTTAGTGGGTACTGAACGGAACAGGTTTCCATGTCAACTACTTCATGGGTTCCCTCTTTGTATAACCCGGCGATGACTTTGCCATCTGCCTGAGTTCTGACCTGAAACTGGGCTTTGTTTCGATATTCGTATGGATCATCCATGCCGATGGTATCCCTTACGTCGTAGTGATCGTAAGCACGAGGATGATATCTTCTTAATGATTGTTTAACTAAATCGCGTTTAAATTCCAATTGTTTAGGGTAGGCAAGATCTTCTAATTCAAAGCCACCGACCTCACCAGCGTATGAATCGCGTGGTTGAACTCGAAATGGACTGGTTTTATCGATTTGAATCAGGGTACCCCTTAAATATTTTGGCTTGATTTCGGTCACATCAGCCTGAACTAATTCACCCACTAACGCACCAGGAATAAAGATTAATTTACGATGAAAATAACCAATTCCTTCGCCATTAATTCCGAGACGTTTAATGGTGACTGTAACTCGTTGGTGGAGTTCTACTGAAACATTTGACGATCTTTTTGAACTGTTTCTAACTCTTTTATAACTCATTAGAACTCCTTTTTTTCTTCATAATAACGTCTACGCCATTATAGCAGACTCATATATGATACAAAAGTGTTGTATAATCATACTGTTAATTTATTAAGAGGAAAAGAGAGGTGTCAAAATGGCAATATTAGAAACTAAGAACCTTTGCTACAGTGCTGATGGTCGCGAAATCATCAAGGATATTAACTGGAGCGTTGATGCCGGAGAAATCGTTACAATCACTGGACCCTCAGGAAGTGGAAAGACGACCTTTGTTAGATTATTGGCGGATCTTCTCACCCCAACTTCCGGTGAGGTAATTTTTGAAGGAAAGAACGTCGCGGATCTAGATCCCATTGAATATCGCAGAAAAGTATCGTACGCAGTTCAACAACCAACTTTATTTGGCAACACGGTTAAGGATAATCTGGAGTTCCCGTATCAAATTCGGAATAAACCATTTAACAAGGATCATGCTCTAAAAGCCCTTCAAACCGTGGATTTAGGTGATGGTGATTTGGATCGAACCGTCGACAACTTGTCTGGTGGGGAACGTCAACGAGTGGCACTGATTAGAAACATCATGTTTGTTCCAGAAGTGCTCATTTTAGACGAAGTAACGACTGGACTTGACGAGAAGACTAAGGCAAGTGTGCATAAAATGATTAACTACATCAATCAGAGAGATCACACAACAATTATCATGATCACTCATGACCAGGATGAAATTGATCATGCAACTGAGTTAGTCACAATTGTTGACGGTCGACTGGTGAAGGGAGATAAAGATGCCTAATTTAATTGTTTCAAACCAAGCGCTTGCGTTGACCGGGCTGCTGGTTTTAATTGCATTGTTTGTCGGATGGAAGGAAAAACTAGGCATTGATAAGTCCATTATCATTGCCACCATCCGTTGTGTGGTTCAATTATTCGTGGTTGGATATGTATTGCGATTTGTCTTTCGCATTAACAACCTTTTTCTGACCATCGCTTTGATTTTAATTATTTTGTTCAATGCCGCTTACAATGCTAAGGGACGAAGTAACGGAATGGAGCACGCGCTGCCCATTTCCATTATTGCCCTTGGTAGCAGTACTTTGGTGGTAATCGCCGTACTGGTTTTTGCTGGTGCCATTAAATTCATTCCATCGCAGGTCGTTCCAATTACGGGAATGGTTGCCAGTAATTCAATGGTTGCCCTGGGACTCTGCTATCGCAGCATGAACTCCATGTTCAAAGATCGCAGACAACAAATCATTGAGAAGTTAGCCTTAGGAGCGGACGTTAAGACTTCCTGCTCCGACATTGTCCGAGACAGTATCAAGACTGGGATGCAACCAACCATTGATACGGCGATGACCGTTGGATTAGTTAGTTTACCAGGAATGATGGCTGGTTTAATCTTTGCTGGAGTTGATCCGGTTAAGGCCATTAAGTATCAGATCATGGTAACCTTTATGCTATTAGGAATCACGGCGGTTAGCTCCATCATTGCTTGCTACATGGGTTATCACAGCTTTTATAACAAAAACGATCAGTTGAAAGATATGAATTAGCCAAGAAATGAGACTCCCGAGTGGAGTCTTTTTTTATTGTTAATAATAGGATAAATGAACTGAGTGGTTTATAATTCAGTTAGGTTAAAGGTTAAGTTTGAAAAATGAAAAGAGGGATTCTATGAGTAAAATGACAGCAAGTCGAGCACTGGTAAAGGTGCTTGAGAGTTGGGATGTCGATCACTTATATGGCATCACGGCTGGTTCTTTGAATAACTTATTGAATGCACTAGATGAAGAAAAAGATAACATTAAATATGTTCAGGTAAGACACGAAGAAGTGGGAGCCATGGCAGCATCAGCTGACCACAAATACACTGGAAAGATCGGGGTATCGTTTGGTTCAGCTGGACCTGGTGCCACCCATATGTTTAACGGTTTATACGATGCTAAGGAAGATAATACTCCGATGTTGGCACTCGTTGGACAAGTTCCACAACCCATGATGAACACGCGTTTCTTCCAGGAAATGGACGAGCTTCCGATGTTTGCGGACGTTTCCGTTTACAATCGACAGGCTTCCACTGCCAAACAGATTCCCAAGATCATTGATGAAGCCATCAGAACGGCTTATCAAAAGAAGGGTCCAGCGGTAGTGATCTTACCCAACGATCTCCTTGGAACTGAAATTGACTATGAACCAATTAAAACGGCAAACGTTTCAAGCAGCATTAAGACGGTTCATCCAAAGCAGGCTGACGTTGATGAAGCCGTCAAGATGATTAAGAAAGCCAAGCATCCGGTTCTTTGGTACGGAAGAGGTGCTAAGGGAGCTCGAGATGAAATCGTGAAGGTTTCTGATCGGTTCAGCATGCCAGTCTTATCAACAGCTCCAGCAACTGGGATCATGCCCAACGACAATCTTAGTTACATGGGAGCTCGCGGACGGCTTGGATCAAAACCTGGATTTGAAGTCTCACAGGCTGCCGACCTGATTATCATGCTGGGAAATGACTTTCCGTTCGCTCGTTTCATGCCTCAAGACAAGCAGATCATTCAAGTTAATAATAACCTGGCGGATTTAGGGCGCCAATATCAGGCTAACCTGACCATTCACGGTGACGCCAAAGAATTTTTGGAGATGCTAATTGATTCAGGGGTAAAGCTTCCTAAGAGTGATTTCTTGAAGGCTGCTCGATTGGATCGCGAAAACTGGTTGAAATGGCTCGATAGCATTGCGACCGATTACGACGAGGGATTACGAGCTGAGACCGTTTTGAAGGCAGTGGCTGATCATTCCAAGTCGGATGCGGTTTACGGACTTGACGTTGGAAACAACACGATGCATTCTATTCGTCAATTACCACTTAATCAGGAGCAAAAGTTTGCCATGTCACCATGGTTTGGAACAATGGGCTTTGGACTTCCAGCGTCTATCTCCGCCAAATTGTCCTATCCGGATCGTCAAGTTTGGTCGATTTCAGGTGATGGTGGTTTCGCCATGGTCATGCAAGATCTCTTGACCCAGGCCAAGTACAATCTACCAGTTATCAATGTGGTTCTGTCTAATGATCGCTTTGGTTACATTGAACACGAAGACGCCCAATCAGATATTAGTGACTATGGGACGAAACTGTATGAAGCTGATTTTGCTCAAGTAGCTGATGGTCTAGGGGGTCACGGCTTTAAAGTATCAGGCCAAGATGAACTGGACGCTGCCATGGAAGAAGTCGACAGAATGCAGGCGGAAGGGAACACGAAACCAATCGTGATTGATGCCAAGATTAAGGCTTTTGATCCGATTGATACGAGTTTTGTTCCACTTGATCCAGAACAGTTTGACCAGAAGACGATTGATGATTATAAGAAACGTTATAACGTATATGGTCAACCGGCTCTCAGTGAAATTATGAAAAGTTTGAAGTAGAATATGTAATAAAAATAACCGCCCTCATTGAGGTCGGTTATTTATTTTGCTTATTTTTTAACATCAGTTTCGTCAATATCTTCGGCAACTGTTGATTCATCATCACCGACATCTAGAGCTTGATGCTTTAGGTGTGGGAAGACGTATTTATCTGCGAGTCCAGTGATTCCACCTTGGAAGAGAAACGCGAAGATCGTTCCAAGTCCCAAGTTAGTAAATTGACGTGTCATTGCAAAAGCAACCACGGCCATTACTGTAGGCGGAATGTATGAAGCCCACATTGCTTTTCCGGCAGCACCATTAAAGTACTTAAACCTTAAGATCTGCATTAAGTCATCAGCTGGATGCAATACCAAGTTAACCCGTTGGTAAATTGAGATGGCAGTTGCGATCAATGCCACTCCAAAGAAGTTCAAGAGGACATAAAAGACAACCATCATCCAACCCTTTGCTTCTGGGAATCCGGCAAAGAATGATACTTTTCCAATAACTGGAAGAGAACCATCCATGAAGAAATCATCGAAGACTTGGATCAGTGCTGAGAACGGAACCATGAAGATTACGTTTCCAATGGCACGTCCCCAGTCCCAGTGGCCAACTAAGAAAGCATTCAAAATGGTAATGGCAACTCCTAAGATTAGAAAGGCCCAGAATAAGTTCCAATGAAAGGCATTTCCAAGGTTAGTTTCAGCTGCCGTCCAATATGCTGAACCTAGAAAAGATGGATGAATTTTAGCAGTTGTTACTAGAGTTAAAACATTTCCAGCAGAGTTAATTATTAATGAAAGGATAAAGAACATAATTGAAGCTGTCATGGAAATGGTACGTTTTGCTTTTCTATTAGCGGTTTTTTTCGCCATAGTTTTCCTCCACGATCAGATTTTGGTTCAATTATTTAAGATCACCATTAACTTTAACAATTGACTTGCCTTGAACTTTGTCGGTACCGGCTAATACGCCAGGGACTTGTTCTAAAGTAAGGATGTTGTTTTGGAAAGGCTTAACCTTAACAGAACCATCTGAAAGGAGGGCGATTGAATCTTCGAAACTGTGTGGGTTAATCATGGAACCCTTGATAGTTAATTGCTTCTTGAAGATTTCGTAAGTGTTCATGTTGAATGTTTGGCCAGGTGCACCAACACCGAACATCATAACTTGAGCACCAGGGTTGGTAGCTTCAACAGCTTGTTCTTGGGTTTCAGGCTTACCAACACATTCGATTACCATGTCGTACTTGTCAGTAATCTTTTCTTTAGTAGTGTTGATAACTTTGTTTAGGTTCAATTCTTTCTTTTCCCAAGCAAGGTTGTCATCATGACGACCAGTCATGTCAATGTTTTGGATACCGTAAATTCTAAGAAGTTGAGCGAATAACTTAGCCATGTAACCATCACCAATGATTAAAGCGTGTTGGTAAGGGGTAATGTTTTCGGTAATCTTCATAGTGTGAACGGCACATGAAAGTGGTTCCATTGAGCATGCTGTTTGAAGTGATAATTCATCAGGAATGTGGTAAACAACCTTTTCTGGAGCAGTGAAGTAGTCTTCAAGGCCACCATCTCTAGTTACACCAACGGCTGATAAGTTTTCACATAATTCGTAACGACCAGTGTGACAGTAGAAACATTTGTCACAGTAGATGTTAGGGTCAACAACAACCCGGTCACCCTTCTTGAAGTCTTTAACGTTCTTTCCGACGGCAGAAACAACTCCAGAATTTTCGTGACCTAAAACAATTGGAGGAGTTGCATCAGCTGAACCGGGAAGACCATTGTATAAAGCGTGGTCAGTACCACAAATACCAGCATAGGCAGTTTCAACTAAGACTTCGTCGTCTTTAGGAGTTGGGACATCTCTGTCTTCAATCTCCATGTGTTGCTTAGCTGTCATAACTAAAGCTTTCATTTTTGACATAAGATAACTTCCTTTCAAAAAAGTTGATGGATTAATATCGTTACAATCTGAACATAATGGGTAGAAAAGCAAAATTTTATGAATTCTACTGTCTATGAGGAGATATGTTTACAATTATTAATGTAAACCGTTTCAATGCCGTTTGCAAGGTCATATGCCCTTGCATTTTTGCACAATTAGAAATTGAACAAGGTCATAATTTAATAAGTGAAATAAATAACGGCATGATAACGGGAATTAAGCAATTAATTTTATAATGATGAAAAAGATGACAAGGAAAATATTTCACAAAATTATTTTTTTAATTTTATCTTAAGGAAGCCGCCTGTTTCTAATTAAAATGTACTTTTTGATAAAAAAGTTTACAATGGATAATACCAAAAAAGAAGGAGAGAGTGACATATGGCATACTTAGAACTAAAAGACATTCGAAAGTCCTATCATATTGATAATCAAGATTTTCATGTTTTAAACGGAATCAGTCTCAACTTCGATCGCGGAGAGTTTGTTTCAATTCTGGGTGAATCTGGTGGTGGGAAAACCACTTTGATGAACATCATTGCAGGATTAGACAGTGACTATTCGGGCGATGTTTTAATTAACGGCCAATCGTTAAAGAAGGATACCAGTAAACAACTTGACGAGTATCGGCGGAGTACGATTGGATTCATTTTTCAAAACTTCAATTTAGTAAATCACCTTACCATCCAAGAGAACGTCATGGTATCACTTGAAATGACGACTCTGACTCATAAGCAACAGGAAGAGCGGGCGATCGAGCTTTTAAAGAAAGTGGGATTATACGATCACCGGAACAAGTACCCCAACCAACTATCTGGTGGGCAGATGCAGCGAGTTTCGATTGCTCGAGCACTGGCATCCGATCCGGACATCATCATTGCTGATGAACCAACCGGGGCATTAGATGCTAAGAACACGGATGACATTCTTGAATTAATGAACGAAATTGCTGAGGACGGGAAACTGGTCATTGCCGTTACTCATTCTCAGACTGTGGCCAACTATGGAACCCGGATCGTTCACCTGGCGGACGGAAAGATCGACGAAGATAAGATCTTAAAGCCAGCCTATCCAGTTGAGAAAAGCAAACCAGCCTTTAAATCACGTCCAGCTAAATTGGGTTCGATTTTTCAAATGGCGTTTGAACACTTTAAGTACAATTTTAAGCGGAACCTTTTAATTATCTTTGGAGCTGCCATTGGAATTTTCTCGGTGATCTTCATGCTGGGACTTGGAAATGGTGTGAGGGGATACATTAACCATGAGATTTATTCTGAGGTTAACCCCACTACCATTCAAGTCAGTCGAAAGCAGAAGCAGGGTGAGAATCCAAGTCCGAAAAATTCCTTAATGACGAATCAGGACAACCGCCAGTTAAATGACTTAAAGAACGTCAAGAGTTCAACCTTAGGGAAGTTTTTATCCGGTGGGCAGTTTAAAGCGGCTGACAAGACGGCCTCTGTCCAGTACGTTCAAACCTATTATCAGGGAGCCATTTTAAAGAAAAACATTAAAAGCGGAACGATTCCTACTAAAGATAATCAGGTCTTAATTAATAAGAAAACGGCTCAAAGTTTTAATAAGAATAAGCCTTATGACATGACCGGGAAGAAGATCCAGTTGTTTGCGAACGCCCCAGATGACAACGGACAACCCCACGTCTTATCAAGGGAAGTTACCGTGAGCGGAGTTACCAGTGACATTAATCCAATGGCGCTAGTCAGCTCTAATACGATGAAATCCATGTTTAGTAGTGCTTCGATGAAGTATGAGCCAAACTTTGCGGCCGTTAACATCGCCGGTGGGGTTCCAAACGTGCAACCGGTTCAAGATAAGATTAAGTCGCTGAAGGGTTCCAACAAGCAGGCTAAGTACCAGATTACGGGTGCAGGAGCCATCGTTTCAACACTGAATACCTACATTAACGTGGCGGTTTGGGTTCTAGCTGGAATTGCCGCGATCTCGCTTCTTGTATCAGCAATCATGATCATCGTGGTTCTTTACATCAGTGTTGCTGAACGGACTAAGGAGATTGGAATATTGCGAGCTCTTGGTTTTACCAAGGGGAACATCAGAAACCTCTTCTTCTCAGAAGCCTTTATCTTGGGAGTCTTTTCTTCCATCTTGGCGGTCATCATTGCCTATCTGGCTGAATGGGGAGCGGACGCGGTCTCTAGTGGAGCCATTAAGTACGCAATTGTTCAGATCTCACCGATGAATGCCATTGCGGGCGCCGTAGTCTTCATCCTTATTTGTCTCTTGGCTGCTCTGGCACCAGCTGCTAAGGCCGCTAAGCTTGATCCAATTGTTAGCTTGAGTTCCGAATAAGAGCGAACGGTTGAAATTGGAACGAGTTTGAGGCAAACTAAAATTTAAATTAACTAAGAGCTATTCTAGACTAATGTCAGAATAGCTCTTATTAATTAGGTCTAATTCAATGGTTAGGAGGGTGAATTATGAAAATTGGAATTGCTGCAAACGTTAATCGGATGCCCACGCCAAACTATAACCTGGATTACGCCAATTATACGGCGCGGGTTTTCATCGATTTGTTACAAAAACATGGAATTCTTCCCATTATTATCCCGATGGCTAGTTTTGATATGATTCCTGATTATGTGGGATTAATTGATGGGCTGATTATTCCCGGTGGTCAGGATGTTCATCCTAAATTATTTCATGAAGAGACTAACCAAAAAGCGGAAGCCCACTATCTTCCCCACGATCAATGGGAGATGGGGCTAGTGAGAGAAATGATGCGAAAGCAAAAGCCGTTGTTGGGAATTTGCCGAGGGTTGCAGTTGATCAACGTGACCCTGGGTGGCACACTCTACCAGGACATTGCGACTGATTTTCCAGAGTCCGAAATTCAACACGTTTATCACGAGCATCCTAAGGATAATTTTCATGAGATTCGGGTCAGAAGTGATAGTGCATTGGCACATTCGGTTGGGAGTCATCTTGTCGTGAACTCCATTCATCATCAGGCGCTAAAAAAGGTCGCTTCTGATGTTCATGTGACGGCTCGTTCATCCGATGGAGTGGTTGAAGCAGTGGAAAATGATGCGGCTACCATCATGGGAGTGCAGTGGCACCCGGAGTTATTGTGGCAAAAAGACCGGAAGCAGGAACAGCTGTTTCTCGATTTCTTTGACCGGGCGAAGGATTAGTATGTAAGATACTTAAGTAAAAGAGTTCCTCCTGAAGAAAATCAAGAGGAACTCTTTTTTATTGGCCATTTTCGAAATATTCTTCTTCATGATTGGTGCTATGACTAAGTTCGACCATCTTACCAGTTTGGTTGTAGACCAACCATTCGGCAAGGTTGACGACGTGATCGCCAATTCGTTCTAAGAGTCGAATCACCATGAGGTAACTCAAGGCCGCTTGAGCAGTCTGACTGTTCTTTTTTAGTGACTCTGTTACCAGTTTCCTGGTGGAATGGTAGTACTTATCAATTGATTCGTCCTGGTCCGCAATCTTTTTAGCCTCGGCAGCATTGCCTTCAAAGAAAGCTTCAAGAACCTGTTCTAGCATTGTACGGACCTGTTCGGTCATCTCACTGATGACTTTTTCGACCGCCGGGATGCGTTCGTGACCCTTGGCGTTGATAGTTTCTCTGGCAATCGTGTTGGCGTGGTCACCGATGCGTTCAATGTCAGTACTGGCTTTTAAAATACTGATGATCTGACGGAAATCACTTGCAACTGGTTGCTGTAACGCGATGAGTTGCAAGGATTGCTTTTCTAAGTCCATTTCTTCGTTGTTAATTTTAGGGTCTTCAGCCACAATCTTGCGTGCTAGATCCTTGTCATGGTCAATGAAAGATTTGGTGGCCTGATAGATCTGCTCACTGCTGTCAAATCCCATTTCCATAAAGTGTCCTTTGAGTTTCTTTAGTTCGTCATCAAATAATGCTCCCATGATCGTTCTCCTTATCCAAATTTTCCGTTGAGGTAGTCACTGGTTTCCTGCTTGTCGGGGGTTAGAAACATTTTCTTGGTGTCCCCAACTTCCACCAAATGGCCGTTTAGCATAAAGGCCGTTTTATCAGAGATCCGAGAAGCCTGTGACATGTTATGGGTCACGATGATAATGGTGTACCTATCCTTAATGTTAAGGAGGGTATCTTCGATCATTTGACTAGAGATAGGATCTAGTGCACTTGTTGGCTCATCCAATAAAATGACGTCTGGTTGAATTGCTAGCAGTCGAGCGATACAGATTCGTTGTTGTTGACCACCAGAAAACGAGAGGGCACTTTTGTGCAGTTTATCCTTCACCTCGTCCCAGATTGCGGCCTGTTTAAGAGATTCCTCGACTCGTTCATCTAGAGTCTTCTTATCCTTAATTCCAGCTAATTTTAGGCCAAAGGTGACGTTGTCGTACACGGAGAACGGGAAAGGATTAGGTTGTTGAAAAACCATGCCGACTTCCTTTCTAAGCCGGACCGTATCTTCCTTTGGACCATAAATGTTGTGCCCATTGAGGGTGAAACTACCGGTGATGGTGATGTTAGGGATGAGGTCGTTCATCCGATTAAGGCACCGGAGGTACGTTGATTTTCCACAGCCAGATGGTCCAATCAAGGCGGTAATCTCATTTTCCCTGAAGTTGAGGTTGATTCCGTGAAGTGCTTTTCGTTCCCCATAGTATAGATTAACGTTTTCAGTTTTAATGATCTCTTTTGCTTCTGTTTTAGTTGTCATTTACTTCTCCTTAACCGAAGTTGCCGGAAATGTAGTCCTCGGTAGCTTTTACCTGCGGTCTGGTAAAGATATCAGCGGTCTTTTTGTATTCCATCACGTGCCCCAGATGAAAGAAGGCGGTGTAGTCGCTCACACGAGCCGCTTGTTGCATGTTGTGGGTCACAATAATGATCGTGTACTTTTGTTTAAGTTCTAGGAGTGTTTCCTCAATTTTGGCGGTTGAGATGGGATCCAGAGCACTGGCCGGCTCGTCCAAGAGAAGGATGTCTGGTTGCATGGCAATTGAACGTGCAATGCACAGTCGTTGCGCCTGTCCCCCTGATAATTCGAGGGCACTTGTATCCAACTTATCCTTGACTTCATCCCATAGAGCCGCTGCTCTTAGGCTTTGTTCGACACGTTGATCCAGAACCGTTTGATCCTTTACTCCGTGTTTTTTTAGTGCGAATTGAATGTTTTCCCGGATGGTCTTGGCAAATGGATTAGGGTGCTGAAACACCATTCCAATGTTTTTTCTTAACACGTAGACGTTTAAATTTTTCTGATTGATGTTGACGTTACGATACATAATGGCACCAGTCACGGTAGCCACATCGTCATTCATCCGATTGAGGCAACGGAGAAAGGTGGATTTACCCGATCCAGAGGCCCCGATCAAGGCGGAAATCTTAAAACGCGGAAAAGCTAGTGAGGTGTCAAAGGTGGCTTGCTTTTTACCATAGAAAACGTTGACGTCTTTGGTTTCAAGGGCGATTTCACCTGGTGGCACGATAATTTGATGTTGATCTAAGTTGTAGTCTGGTTGTGTCATGAGTTAGCCTCGTTTCTTTCTAGTTGTTCCGGTCATCTTGCGGTATGCCCAGTTACCGAAAAATCGAGATGACAGGTTAAAGATCAGGATGACGATGATAAGGACCGCCGATGCCCCACTTGAAACGATATGAGCATCAGGAACAATCCCCTCCGTGTTCAGTTTCCAGATGTGAACCGCTAGTGTTTCGGCAGGGCGCATGGGATTTAGAAAGCTGCTGGGGCTGAACGGGTTCCAATCAGTGTAACTTACGATTGGGGCACTTTGCCCTGCAGTGTAGATTAAAGCGGCGGCCTCACCGAAGATTCGCCCAGAACTAAGGATGACACCGGTAATAATTCCGGGGATGGCAAGTGGCAAGACCACGCCGACGATGGTTTTGGACTTTGAGAGTCCCAGGGACAGGCCAGCTTCACGTTGCAGCTTAGGGACTTCTTCAATGGAGTCTTCCACACTCCTTGTGAGTAAGGGGAGGTTAAAGATTGTAAGAGCGATGGCACCCGACAGAATGGAGTAGTCCAATTGAAACTTGATTACTAGGATCAGGTATCCGAAAAGACCAACGACAATCGATGGAAGGGAGCTTAACACCTCGATGGCTGTTTTAATTAAGGTGGTTATCCAATTATCCTTGGCGTACTCGGCAAGATAGATGCCAGCTTCCAGACTAATGGGGAGAGAGATGATAATCGTTAGGACCAGGAGGTAGACGGAATTAAAGAGTTGATCACGAATCCCACCTCCCGCGCTGATTGAACTCGAGGTTGAGGTTAGAAATTTCCACGAAATATCAGGAAGTCCAGTGACCAAAATGTAGCCCAGCAGGAAGATTAAAATTAAAACTACGACGCTAACGAGTGCCCAGATGGTCCCAATGGCCAATTTATTGATTTTTTTGGCATTTATTTTCATTTTTTAAATGCACTCCTCTTTCCAATTAATTTCACGATAACGTTGAAAACCAGTGACATTACCAGTAAAACCAGTGCCAGCGTCCAAAGGGCATTGTTAGGGAGAGTCCCCATGATGGTGTTTCCCATTTGGGTGGTTAACTGACTGGTTAAAGTGGCCGTTGGACTAGTTAGACTAGTTGGCATCAGGACCGCATTTCCGATGACCATCTGAACGGCTAGGGCTTCACCGAAAGCCCGTGCCATTCCGAAAATCATGGCGGTTAAGATTCCAGGAGTGGCAGCCCTTAAAACGACTTTATACATCATTTGCCACCTCGTGGCCCCCAGTGAAAGAGCTGCACTTCGGTAGTCCCGGGGGACGGCCTTGAGTGCGTCAACTGACATTGACGTAATGGTGGGAAGAACCATGACGAACAAAACGATCGTAGCCGGTAGGATTCCCGATCCAGTTCCACCAAACACGGTTCGAACCATTGGGATCAAGACCATGAGGCCAATGAAACCATAGACAACGGATGGAATTCCCACGAGTAATTCGATGACCGGTTGCAGGATTTTTTGGCCCTGTTTAGGAGCAATTTCCGTCATAAAGAGGGCCATCGCAATCGCAAAGGGAGTGGCCAAGATGGCTGACAGAAGGGTAACCGCAAATGAAGTAACAATCATCGCTAGTGCGCCAACTTCTGGTTTCCCGTTTGGCCCCTTTTGACTTGGGCTCCAGTCGCTCTTGGTGAAGAAGTCGATTACGTTGACGTGGTCGGTGGTAAAGGTGGCCAGTCCCTTAGTGGTAATAAAGAAGAGGATGGCAACCACTAAGATGCCAATAAAGCCAATACATACTAAACTAATTAAATGTCCAATTTGATCCTGATGGGTTTCTTTGGATGGTTTCAGTAATTTTTCTTTAATTTCATTCATATAAAAACCACTTTCTTAATTATTTAATCTTTTGGACGTGACCGTCGGCGTTCTTTTCAAACTTCATGTTTTGCACCTGAATGTATCCGATCTGTTTGACGAGTCGCTTCTGCACCTTATCCGAAAGCATGTAATTGATAAAATCCTTGGTGGTACCAACTGGTTTGCCCTTGGTATACATGTGTTCGTATGACCAAATCTTCCAGTCATTATTTTCCACGTGTTGATCGGTAGGAGTGACGTGGTCAATTGAGATTTCCTGGGTTTTCTGATTGAGATAAGGGAACGACAAGTAACTAATCGCTCCGGGAGTGGATGAAACAATCTGTTGTACCGTCCCGTTTGAATCTTGCTGTTGAGCGTTAACGGCCTTTTGCCCCTTTAGGACCGACTGTTCGAAGGTTGTTCGCGTTCCGCTTCCTTCGACACGATTGATGACCACAATCTTGACGTTGTTTCCACCAACCTGTTTCCAGTTGGTAACTTTCCCAGTAAAGATTTGTTCTAGTTGCTTCATCGACAAGTCTTTAACGCCCACCTTTTTATTAGCGACCGGGGCAATTCCGACCACCGCAATCTTATGATCAACTAGTTCCTTGGCGTTCACGCCTGGTTGTTCGGAGGCAAAGACGTCAGAATTTCCAATGTTGACGGCTCCCTGCTGAATTTGACTCAGGCCAGTTCCGGACCCGCCTCCCTGAACGTTAACGTTGACGTGGGGGTGATCGACCTGATATTCACGACTCGCTTGTTCCACTAATGGCTGTAAAGCCGTGGATCCCACGGCGGTAATCTTATTGCCGTTTTGTGCCTTTGTGGCAGAAGATGAGCCGCAAGCGGTTAGTGCAAGTGCGAGGAACCCGCAGCTTAAGATGAGTGCGGTAATTCCCTTTTTGCCAAATGACATGTCCAAAATCTCCTTTTGAGTGGTCGTATTTTCATTACGAACTAAGTATATAAAGTGAATGTAAATGTTAAGTAAATTTTAGGATTTTTTGTGTAAATGTTTGGTAAAAATAAAAAGTGCCCCAATCATTTTGATTGAGGCACTGCGATTGATATTTAATTTTTAAGATCCGCTTCAAAGTTATAACCAAAGCCACGGACCGTTTTGATGAACGTCGGATCCTTAGGATTGGGTTCGATTTTGTCCCTTAAGTGACTAATGTGCATTTCGAGCATTCGCGAAGATTGATCGATATAGAGGTCGTTCCAGACGCCATTTAGAATTTGTTCCCGGCTTAGAATGTGTTTGGGATGGTTTAAAAAGTACTCAAGTAGTTTGAATTCTTTGGGTGTCAGTCGAAGGGGTGTCCCATTCTTTTTGACCGTCTTATGATCTAGGTCAACCTCAATGTTGCCAAAGTAATAGGGTGGCCGTTGGGAGTCCTGACGCTCTGAGGACTGGCTTAACGTCTGATCCTGGTAGGACCGGGTTCGACACTTCATTCTAAGGAGCACTTCATTAGCATCGTATGGTTGGATGATGTAGTCATCGATGCCAGCCTTAAATAGTTGGGTGACGACTCTGGGATCCTTTTTTTCATCTAAAACAAAAATGGGAAGGGAAGCGGTGACTCGGATTTTTGGAACCAGCTTCATTAACTCGTCAATTGAAACCGTTGCTAGGTCCCAGATGATCGCCTGTTCGTGATATTTACGAATTGAGGATAACAAGTTAGAAACGTCGTAAAGGTCATCGACGAAGTATCCATTGTCATTAAAGGTTTGATTAAAACTAAGTGCTAACGATAGTTTCTCGGTCACTAAAATAATGTGATTCATGGCATCCATCCTGGTTCAAAATCACGTGCTGTTCTACTTACTCATTATACAATTTTATTGATGTCAGTCGTACTTTTAGCCTTTGATTTCCTACTTTACGTCTTGATGATGGTTTTCTTTTTCCTGACGTTTTTTGGCCCGGTGAAGACTGATCATAACCGTAATGATTGTAACTAAGATAAAGACCACTACCATCATTATGACTAGCCCAATAAATGTCTTTAAACTCATGATGTCAAATCCCTTCATTAAATAATGATTTTATTTTAACACGACGGAAAAGATTAAGTTTTAAGGAAATCGCAAATTTTTAGTTCAATCTATTGTGATAAAATAACTAAGAAGGAGTTTGATGTATATAATGAATGATACAAATGACGCTAATACCACTAATTACTTAGATATCGTAAAAAGATTAGTCTTTGATGAAAAAATTGAATACTTATTTTGGGGAGCAATGACAACGCTGGTCTACTTTGTGAGTCGGTTTGTTTCGATGAAGATCTTTACCAGCGACTTCATTCCCGTTTTGATTGCGCAGGTTTTGTCAATTGCGTTTGCCTTTGTGGTCAACAAATACTTTGTTTTTAACAGTGGCACCCAGTCCAAAACCATTCAGGCTCAGATTGTGAACTTTGTGGCTGGCCGGTTGTTCGTTTTAGTCCTAGATTTCTTGATGACGTACGTTATGATCGATAAGTTTCCCCAGTTTTTTGTTAAAATTCTGTTCCTTGATCATTTCAATTATTCAGCGTGGCTCTTTCAGCTACCCATCGTGCACGGCTTGATTGGGAGTCCCATTCTTTTGAACAGTTTCATCTGTGTGGTTGGGACTCAGGTCATGGCAATTGTGATCAACTACTTTGTTTCAAAGTATTTTGCCTTTAAATAAAAGAAAAATAGCATCTCACGAAAAGTGGGATGCTATTTCTTTGCAATATAGTCCAAGAATTTAAATAAATTAGTATGATTTTGTTCGGAAATTTGATGATGTAAAATATCGGCTTGCGATTGATGGAAAACGGAGTTTGCGAGGTACGGATAATCGTTGATGATCATCTCATGGACGTTACTAGCTTTTGGTTCTAAATGAAATTGAAGTCCGATTAGATTGTTCTTAATGAATCCCTGATTAAGAAGGTGCTCACTTGAGTACAACAAAGTGGCTCCCTTCGGTATCTCGAACGTTTCTTGGTGCCAGTGAAGGACCACTAGTTCACTAGCGAGCCCCTCAATTTGATTCGTTTTTAAGTAAACGGGAGCCCAACCAACTTCTTTTACGTGTGAATCAGAAACGGTGGCGCCCAAGACTTTTGCCATTTGTTGAGCCCCAAAACAAATCCCAAGGATTGGTTTATTTTGATCAATCATTTGTGAAATGAGTCGGCGTTCCGCTTTAATCCAGCTTGAGTTGTCATTGGCGCTCATCGGTCCACCTAGGATGATGAGCATGTCAGAGTCGTTTACATCGGGAAGTACACCAAACTGAGCTGGGTAGTAAATGGACATTTGATGTTGATTTTGATGAATCCAATCAGCAATGGCACCAGGACCTTCATCAGGGGTATGTTGTAAGATATTAACTTTCATAATTCACACTCTTCTTAAATTAGAATAAAAAAAATAATGCCATTGGCATTATTTTAGTAGTTTACATCATTCCGCCTTGCATACCAATCATGGCAGCAATGGCAGCAACGATCATCTTGAATAAGCCCATGACGATGAACGCGATGATAATTCCAAAGGCAATGGTAAATGCCATTTGCATTGATGATTTCCAAGCTGCCTTGTCTCTGCCACCAAGGAACTTGTAGAATAACCAAGCTAAGGCGATTAGAATGATTAGAACAATCACTAATGCAACAATAGAAATAATTAAACTTTCTGTACCCATAATTTTCACCTCTCAAACATAAAAATATATACATTTAGCATGAACTTTTACGCGGTAATGTGCAAATATCTGACTTAATTTTGAAGGAATCACTAAGATTCTTAAAATAAACTTATATTGAAACGTTTTAATACCTATTTGACGGGAACGGTGCTATCTTAAAAGTTGAAACATCATAAAATATCAAAGGA
Source organism: Fructilactobacillus fructivorans (assembly GCF_000814735.1). Classification (NCBI taxonomy): domain Bacteria; kingdom Bacillati; phylum Bacillota; class Bacilli; order Lactobacillales; family Lactobacillaceae; genus Fructilactobacillus; species Fructilactobacillus fructivorans. The sequence continues at coordinate 74,660 of NZ_JOJZ01000024.1, read as the reverse complement.
GCTCTTCAAAATGAAAATGAAGAAAACGTTATTTACACTAGCCGCCGTGGCTAGTGTTGGACTAGTACTTACTGGTTGTGGTGAAAGCAAGAGTAATTCAAAGTCATCCTCATCATCTAAGATGTCTAGTAGCAGTAGTGAAAAGACTATGAGCAAAAAAGACATGAAAGAGACCAAAGGTGATAAGTCCATGGACATGAACATGCAAATGAAGCACAAGATGGCACTGCCAACTGATCTTACAGCTGCTAAAAATCCGAAGTACAAAGTTGGTTCTGAGGTTAAATTAAATGCCGATCACATGAAAGGGATGAAAGGCGCCAAGGCCAAAGTTACTGGCGCTTATGATTCACCACTTTATGTAATTGACTACAAGCCAACCGATGGTAAGGCAGAAGTTAAGAACCATGAATTTGTTACCAAGAATCAACTCAAGGCTGACAAACCAGGAGCTGCTTTGAAGAAGGGTGAAAAAGTCACCGTTGAAGCCGATCACATGAAGGGAATGAAAGGTGCCAAAGGTAAGATCGTGAAAGTTTGTGACGGTCCTGCTTATGCTGTTACCTTCACTCCAACTAATGGTGGTAAAGAATACGTGAACCATCAATGGGTCAGCCAAACTGAAATGGAAAAAGAATAATTTAATTGAACGTAAAAATACTAGGACACATGTGTCCTAGTATTTTTTTGCCAATTTTTAGATGAAGTTGTAACCAACGGCACCAATCAACCCCATGATGGCGGCTGCTAAATACCATTTGGTTTTGGTGGTTCTGCCGAACATGCCCCAGCATATTTCATCAATGAAGACGACTAGGACGGTGATCAGTAGAATGTTGAAATGGGCAAACATGATGGCGATCACTAATGCCAGACCACAAATGATGTCATTAACATTTCGGATTATTTTACGTTGGTTTTTCATTTTTTCTCCATTTAAATAAGTAAAATTTTAATTGTTACTTTAATCATAGTATGAGAGAAACGTTTCGGCAACGTTTGGAGAAAATGAACCATCCTTAGCCTTTAAAAAGTAAGGATGATTCTATAAATATTGAGATTTATCCATTGCTTCTTGTAAGGCTTTTGGACAAACATTAATATTTTCCGATACTTTTAGATTATTATTACTAGCGGCTTCAATGATTTGGGCGATCTCCTTGATGGACAGTTTTCCCTTTAAGGCATAAGAAATGTGAACGGCGAATTCGTAAAAGTTATTTGAGTTTTGCATCTCCATTTGAACGGTATTATAAAGTCTTTGATTATCGATGAAAACATCATTTCCAGTACTGTAAATCATGATGATTCCTCCTTAATTATCTTATAATAATAATTATAAATAAATAATGTGAATAATCAACAATTAAATGATGTAAAAGTTAATTGTAGTAGAAGAGACTCAGCCTTGATGACGACAAAATCCTATTATGCCATGGCTAACTAAGGTTAATTAATTGATTTTTTTATTTATGTAACTGACCAACCTTTTCTTGAATTGATTAGTATGTGATAATGTAAACGTAAGAAAATCTTAACAATTTATTCAATGGAGGAATGAACATGAATGAATGTCCCAATTGTCACTTTCATAACCAGCCGGGAGCTAAGTTCTGCGTTAAGTGTGGAACTAAGCTCACTGGTAACAGCAGTAACGTACATAATGAATCAAAGAAAAAGCAACAACCACGTAGTCCTCAGTCGGACGCTACTAATGGCTTGAACAACGTTTTTACCTACTTTGTAGCATCGGTAAAACATCCCGTTAAGTACGAAGTTCCAGGTGAAAAGTATCTTGGTTACATCTCCCTAGGTGTTTTTACCGTTTTAACTTGGCTAGTTTCGTTCGTTTTAGCCATGAGAATCAATGGAGGTTTGGCGAATGAATCCATCCCGTATTCGGTTCTTCATAAAATTAACAGGGTATTTAATACCAGCTTGATGGGACTGGGATTAATCATCGCACTTCTTGGGTTACTATCTTGGATCTTGGGCTACGTTGGCATTCATTTTGTCATGAACAACGCCATGAGTTTGAGTGAGTATACGAATGAGTATGGTCGTTTTTTGAACGTTGGCATTATTTTATTGCTGGTAGGGATTATCTTTGCCGCTGTGATGCCAGCTGGAATTTTAATGTGGATTGGACTCTACCTGGTGAGCTTGGCCATTACCATTTCAGGATGGGCGTTAACCTATGAGGTGTTGGTCTCAAAGGATTTCGGTTCGGTCGATCGTTTTTACGTTTTATTAGTGATTACCGTTGTCGTGGCCATCGTTGCGGTTGTTTGTGTCAGTCTTTTGTGGGGTAGTCTATCTTCTCAACTGTCTAATCTAGGCCAAGAATTAATTGGTAGATTTATGGACTCATTGAATCAAGACTACTAGGAGGAAAGAAAATGAGTGAAGAAGCTTCTTTTTGTCCCAATTGTGGACATCGGATTAATGCCAATGATGAGTTCTGCCCGAACTGTGGATATAAATTAACTCCCAGTGGATCACAGGCTCATCGCGGAGGTCAGCATCAAACTGTCGCTGACAACGTTCCACCGCGTCGGACCAGTAATGGGAATCATCCCCGTGGAAATAAGAAAATGAAACCACTAACAAAAGTGGTGTGGATTGTCGTAGTAGTGCTAGTAGTGGCACTGATCGGTGGTTACTTCTTTGGTAGAAGTTACTATTCCAAGACTAACCAAGTTGATCGGGTCATTTCAGCGATGAAAAATGATCAGGAAAAGCGTTTGGCAGGCATGGCGGAAACAAATGATCCCAACTTCAAAATTAGTGGAGCGGCAATGAAACCCACCATTAACTACTACGCTAGTAACAAGGATCAATTGTCGAAGTTAAGAAGTCAATTTATGCGGGATAATGACAGCCCAGTAACTGATAACTTACAGTTCAAGCAGGATGGGAACGCATGGCTAATTTTTCCTCGCTATAAACTGATGGTAAAACCCGTTTATTCTAACGTTTCTACTAATCTTAACGGGGTCTCATTAAGTGTGAACGGTAAACAGGTTACTAGCAACATGGGAGCCCAAAAGTCGAAGAAGATTGGACCACTTGCTCCCGGCCTTTATAACATTACGACGTCTGGTAAAGTGAACGGACGTGAGCTGCACAATAACGGTCAGTTTAATTGGATTGATGGGGCTAGTTCGGTATCTCTCCCGCTTCGTATCATCACCTTCACAGTGAAGGGGCAACCGGGATCAGACGTATTAATTCAAAATAAGAAGGTAGGTACCATCGGTGATAATGGCAACCTGAAACTTTCTAATTATCCTTTCAGTACTAACATGAACGTCCAGGTTCAGATGAAAGGGAAGTCCGGAAAGCTTATTGCTAGTAAGCCATATAGTCTAAAGGAGACCGACGATAACAATACGATCGAACCAAAATTTGATGGAATTGCTACGAAGGACCAGGCGGATCAGGTTTTACATGGCCTGTGGACTGACGCTAGTGGTGCTGATAATGGAGTCGATCTTTCCAAATATTTTGATGGTGGAAACGATAATCCAGCCTGTCAGGATATGTTGAAGATGGTAAAGAGTTATAACGATAACGATAAGATTGATACCTTTGATACGGAAGAGACAACTGACTCCGTGGCTCCCTATGATAGTGGTGAGACTCAGGTCACTTATCACGTTGATTACACCTTCTATAATGATGATAATGGGGTTTCGGTTCATCACCAAACCTTTGAGTACAATGCGATTCTGGTCAAGAAACCGGGAAGTGATAATTCAGATGCTTTACCGTTTGTTATCAAGAGTAATCAATCAACTAAAAAAGTGTCAGACAGTACCGATAATAGTTAATCAAACCTAAAAGAAACGGAGCATTCACTCCGTTTCTTTTTATTTGGCGTATGTTATGATTTCCCTATATTGATATAAAGGGTGGAAGTACACGTGGATACAAAGCATAAATCACATAAGTTTCTGGCGTTCCTGATAGTTCTTGAAATTATAATTGTTGTTACGATTGGGATCGTTGGAACCAACTATTACTCTAAGAAAGCGAGTGGAGAGCGTTTAATTAGCGCATTACAGGGTCATCAGCAAAAAAGCGTCATGGCAAACATCAAAATTGCGGGTCAAAAGGGAACTCCTGATGAAGGAACCGTTCAACCCGTGATGACTTACTTTGATCAGCATCCCAGTGCCATTAGTAATCTTAAAATGCAGATGAGTGGTGGAGATGGAATCAGCCAAGCCTTTTCTTATGAACAAACGGGGAAAAACTTCTTGGTCTTTCCCCGTTACCAGTTAGTGGTCAAACCAGTTGCACCAAGTGTTAAAACTAATTTGCCACACGCTCAGGTAACGGTCGACGGGAAAAAGGCTGGTCAGACTGACGATCATGGTGAATTAAAGGTTAAAGAATTAATTCCAGGAGTCCATCAGGTTACTGCTACGGCGGAAGCAAACGGGAAAAGACTTGAAACGAACGGACAGTTTAGTCTACTGGAATCAGATGACACGGCTCACTTGAACTTTAAGGTGGTTTCATTTCGGGTTAAAAGTGTGCCCAGTGCCGTGGTGTACGTTGACAATCATCCCATTGTTAACCTTGATAAAAGTGGAAAAACCAAGATTAAGAACCTACCAATTAATGCCAATTCATCAATTTGGGCCACCTTGAGTGTGAATGGCAAGCCCGTGCAAAGTGAGGTACAGTACCTTACGATGAAAAATGACAACTCCCAAATTACCATTAAGTTTGACAAGTTAGTGGATAAGAAAGCGGCTAGCAACCTGATCAACGCCATCTGGGATCCCATTAACGGTGATGTTTCTGACGATGCCTCGGCTGATAAGGCTCAGTATGACCAAAACTTTATTGATGGGAAAAAGAATCCTGCTTATGGCAAAATGATTGCGATTGCCAAGCAGGATCACACTGATAAGATTAAGGATCGTAAAATTACGGCCAACGTTAAAAAAGTGCAAAGTACCGGTGAGGGTAAAGCGAACGTTGAGTTTGAGGTCCAGACCCAAACGACCGATGATAATGGTCAACAGACCACTAAAGCCGCCAATTATCGGGCTGACGTTAAACAATCTGTTGATGGTCAGCTTCAACTGCAAAATCTGGATGAAGTGAAATAATTAAAAAAGAGCCGATTAGGGCTCTTTTTGATTAACGTTTTTTTGAATAAATTCTGCGATGATCTTGGCCATCATTTTGTAGGTTGATGAGTTGGGATGGAGCCGATGATCATTTAGGCGAGTTTGATAGTTGCTGTTATCAACCAAAGTAGGGGCAACTTTCCGCCAGTTCAAGACGTTAATGTTATTTTGGTGATAGATTTTGATGAGACGATCTAGTAATTGACCAAACGTGTAATGAGCAAGTCCTTCCACATTATAATTATCGGACCCACCATCGAAGCGATTTAATGGCAGGATCCCTAAAATCATAATGGAGGGATTTTCGGCCTTGATTTGTTTGATGTTCTGGTCGAGCATCCTTCCCACTACTTCCAGAGTTTCATAACGATGGGCAAAGTCATTGGTACCGTAAAAAATCGTGGCCAGCTCGTAGTTCTTGAAGTCGTGGTGATCAACCTGATAAGTCAAGTCTAACTCGCAGTTACCGGTGATCGTACCAGCGTTCTGACCGGCGTTAGTGATTGATTTAAATGGTAAAAATTGGCCTAAGTAGTACGGCCAGTTATAAACGAGATCCCTTTCCCCATCGAAACCACGGGTTAAAGAATCTCCTAGTAAGATGATGTTGTCTTCGTTAATTGGTTTCATTTTTAATCCTCGATTTTAAATTTTGATACTTTTATTCTACCCCTTAAGTCAATTGACATGGGCGGCTTATTATTGCATGATAGTATACAATTAAATTTTATTGAGTACGGGAGATGAAAACGTGAGTTATAAAAGAGTAATTGTTGTGGATTTGGCATCACTTGGTTTACGCTCGGACAACGAGGCAGAACAACTTAACGCCTCAAGCGACAACATCCTTTCACACGTTTTGAATCAGTCCTCAAAGTCAGATTTACCGACCCTTAGACGTTTAGGACTTTTCAACATTTTTTTCAACGGTGACCATTCTTCAGATGAAGTTAATCCGGTTGGCGCATATGGTTTGGTTCGGACTAATTCGGTAGTAAATAAGCCAGCGTCTGGTTTGCGTGAAATGTTTGATTGTGCCGTTAATTCGCGCGTTTCAAGCGTATTTGAAGAGGTTTACAAAGCCCAAAAGAGTTCGGTCATCATTTCACGGTTTGTGGAATACCTTCAGGTCCAGGACTTCTCTAAAAGAATCCAGGTCCCAAATAATACGGCAACGTTTGTGGAACTGAACCAGCAACTGGAAAAGATGCGAAGTGGTTTCATTTACGCTCAAGTTCCAGAATTGCAGGCGGCTGCCATGGAGGGCGACCTTGACCAATTTTCTTCTGAATTAAAAAAGGTCGACGTCATGTTGGGTGAACTGATGGATTCCCTTGAAGATGATGATTTATTAATTGTGACGTCCAGTCGGGTAGGTGATTCGCAGACCCAGGATGGACTATCAACTTACAAGATTTTACCAGTAATGCTATACGATAATCAATCGAATGGAAAACACATTGAGGATATTGATCGTGTCAGTGTGATTGGTGGAACGGTATTAGACGGACTGGGCATTTTAGCTAAGGTTAAACGTCCCTCTAAGAGTTTAATTCCGTATCTAAGGAAAGAGTCCGTTTAGCGGGCTCTTTTTTGTTGGCTTCAAAAGTAAGAATAAGGTTAAGCGTGTGGTAAAATTAAATGATAATCACATAATCGTAACGGAGGGATATTATGCAAAAAATCATTATGGATATGGATCCAGGTATCGATGATGCAGCTGCTCTGTCAGTCGCATTAAATGATCCGGAACTAGACGTTGACCTGGTAACGACCGTTTCTGGAAACGTGACGGTTGATAAAACCACGATTAATGCGCTCAAGATCATTAACTTTTTTCATGATGGTGATACTGTTCCAGTAGCTGCCGGAGCACAAGACCCGCTGGTGAAACCATTTGAAGACGCGGCTCGCATTCACGGAGAGTCGGGAATGCGTGGCTATGAGTTTTCTGATGATTTACCATCACCGTTAAAGAAAACGGCGGTCGCAGCTTTACACGAACACATCATGAATTGTGAGGAGCCGGTGACGCTAGTTGCGACTGGTTCTTACACTAACATAGCCCTACTTCTTTCAGAATATCCCGAAGTTAAATCTAAATTAAGCCGAATTGTGGCAATGGGAGGCGCTCTGGGACGTGGTAATATGACCAGTGCGGCAGAATTTAACGTCTTTACCGATCCCGATGCTGCTAAAATCATGTATCAAAGTGGCGTTCCCATTGTGATGATTGGCTTGGATGTTACGAAAAAGGCTCTCCTAACCAATGAAACCCTAGAAGAGATTCAGAATATGAATCGAGCGGGAAAGATGTTGCATGATATTATTACCAGCGATGGTGATCAAAGCGAGAACGGCGTCGCCATGCATGACGTTAATACCATCTTCTACCTGCTTCATCCCGAAGATCTCACCACTGAACCAATGTGGATTGATATTCAAACTACGGGACCCGCTAATGGTGCGACGGTTGGTGACATTCGGGGCGCTTATCATAATGGTGAAACCAACGCTGATGTGGCCGTTGATATTGATGCTGCTGCTTTTAACCGCTGGTTTAAAACAGAAGTTCAAAATATGAAAAAGTAGTAAAGAGTCGAGAAGGATTGAAGTGCTCTATAAAAGTTAGACACTTGATAATCTCTCGACTTTTTTATTTTTTTGGTAACGAAAACTTTAAAATTTCGTTATAATGAAATAAGAATCTAATTTGTTGAATTAGATGAAACAGAACGTGGAAGCGTTTTGTTCATCGTGGGAGAGTCTAATGAATCCAGAACAATTTAAAGCCGCATTGGAAAAGCATGACCTGCCGTTATCGGGTCAACAGGAGCAGCAGTTTGCCACTTATTACAAGCTACTGGTTGCTTACAACCAAAAGGTAAACTTAACGACCATTGTGGAACAAGATGATGTGTATCTCAAACATTTTTATGATTCACTTACTCCAGCCTTCTACATTCCTGAATTACTTCAGAATAAATCAATCGTGGATGTTGGGGCAGGAGCTGGCTTCCCCTCCATTCCACTTAAGATTATTAATCCTGATTTACAGGTTACCATCGTGGATTCACTCAACAAACGAATTATCTTTTTACAACAATTAATCGACCAACTGGGATTAAAGGACGTGCGGTTGGTTCACGCCCGCGCCGAAGAGTTCGGTGGGAAACGATCGAAGGATCGTGAGAAGTTTGATTTTGCAACGGCCCGAGCTCTTGCTCGTCTAAGCGTTCTTTCAGAATTGTGTTTGCCATTGGTTAAAATCGGTGGCAAATTGATTGCGTTAAAAGCGGCTCGAGCTCCCGAAGAATTAAAGGCGGCTCAGCACGCCATTACAACCTTAGGTGGAAAAGTTGAAGACGATTTCGAATTCAAGTTACCGGAAAACAACGAAGTTCGTAACATCATTGTGATTGATAAAGTGAAGGAAACACCAAAGAAATATCCAAGAAAAGCTGGAATCCCTAATAAGGATCCACTTAAGTAATCACGTAACAAGGAGGGAACAACATGGGAACCGTTATATCGCTTGCAAACCAAAAGGGTGGGGTCGGAAAGACTACCACGGCTGTTAACTTGGGTGCTGATCTTGCTACTCAAGGTAAAAGAGTTCTACTGGTTGACGCTGATGCACAGGGAAACGCCACCAGCGGAGTTGGTCTGAGCAAGCAAAAAATTAATAAGGATGTTTATGACGTTTTAGTTAACGAAGAGCCAATTGAAAACGTCATTTTACACTCCTCACACCAAAATCTTGATATCGTTCCTGCCACCATCCAACTATCTGGGGCTGAAATTGAATTAACACCCATGATGGCACGAGAAACCCGACTGAAGTCGGCACTTGATAGTATTTCTGATCAATATGATTATATTCTGATTGACTGTCCACCATCTCTGGGACTAATTACAATTAATGCTTTTACCGCAAGTAATTCAATCCTTATTCCGGTTCAATCGGAATACTATGCTCTGGAAGGATTGAGTCAATTGCTCAATACCATTGGACTAGTCCAAAAACACTTTAACCCCAATCTTAAAATTGAGGGAGTGTTATTGACGATGTTTGATTCCCGTACTAATCTTGGAGCACAAGTTAATAGTGAAGTTCGTAAGTTTTTTAAGGATAAGGTATATACGACCGTTATTCCAAGAAACGTTCGTTTATCGGAAGCACCCAGTCACGGATTACCAATCATTGACTACGATGCTAAATCAAAAGGTGCCAAAGTATACATGGAATTGACAAAGGAAGTGTTAGCTGCCCATGACCAACAAAAATAGCAAGGGCTTAGGACGTGGAATTGAGGCATTGTTTAAGGACAATGACGTTAACAATGATGACGAAGCGGTCGTTGATCTTGACCTAACTAAGATTTCACCTAATCCCTATCAACCACGAAAGAAGTTTGACCAAAAAGCCCTGGATGATTTAACGAAATCGATTGAAGAATCAGGGGTATTTCAGCCAATCATTGTCAGACATGACACTGATAAGAATCGTTACCAGATTATTGCTGGTGAGCGCCGCTTTCGGGCTTCAAAAGCTGCCGCTAAGACCAAGATCCCAGCCATTGTTCGTGATGCTACTGAAGAACAAATGATGGAAATTGCTGTCATGGAAAACTTACAGCGAGAAGATCTCAATCCGTTAGAAGAAGCTCAGGCCTATGATACTTTAATGACTAAACTGAATCTAACGCAGGCTCAGGTGTCAGAACGATTAGGTAAGAGTCGACCATACATCGCCAACTACTTACGGTTATTGGGACTTCCTCAACCAGTGAAAGAAATGCTCCAACGAAAGCAGTTGTCAATGGGACAGGCGCGAGCTTTGCTTTCGGTAAAAGAGAAGTCTCAGCTGTTGAGTCTAGCTGCAAAGGCTAAGGACGAAACCCTGACGGTTAGACAGTTAGAAAAACTAATTGCCAAGGCTAATAAGTCCAATTCAACGAAAAACAAGCGCCCGACCAAGCGAACCAAATCACCCTACATTAAAGAGAGTGAGGATCAGCTTCAGGATAAGTTTGGCACTAAAGTATTGATCAACGAAACGAATACTAAAGCTGGTAAGGGTCAGATCCAAATTGATTATATGTCAACTGATGATTTAAACCGGATTTTAGATTTATTGGATATTCATCTCGACTAGGGAGGATATTTTTATGTATGGAATGCATGATATCGTTGAAATGAAGAAGCCTCATCCATGTGGAACCAATCGATGGGAAATCATTCGAATGGGTGCCGACATTAAGGTGCAGTGCACGGGATGCGGCCATATCGTTATGATTAGTCGACGACAATTTGAGAAACGTTTAAAAAAAGTATTAGAGAAACACGCAGAAAATTAATTAAAAAGAGGTAAACAGGATGTCTTTAACAGCGGGAATCGTTGGGTTGCCGAACGTTGGTAAGTCAACACTTTTTAATGCCATTACAAAGGCTGGAGCCGAAATGGCTAACTATCCTTTTGCAACGATTGATCCAAATGTTGGAATGGTAGAAGTTCCAGACAAACGACTGGATCGGATTCAAGAACTAATTCCAGCCAAGAAAGTGGTACCAACCACCTTTGAATTTACCGACATTGCGGGAATCGTAAAAGGTGCAAGTAAAGGTGAAGGACTTGGAAACAAGTTCCTGGAAAATATTCGTCAGGTTGACGCCATCGTGCACGTGGTACGTGCTTTTGACGACGACAATATTACCTCAGTAACTGGGAAAGTGGATCCAGTTGGTGACATTGAAACTATCAACGTCGAATTGGGAATTGCCGACTTGGATGCCGTTGATAAACGAATTGGTAAGGTTCAAAGAGCTGCCAAGGGATCTGATGAAGCCAAAGAAGAACTGGATGTTTTAAATAAAATTAAACCGGTTTTAGAAGATGGCGGCGCAGTTCGTGACATTGATTTTGATGAAGATGAGCAGAAAATCGTGAAGGGATTGTTCCTGTTAACATCGAAACCGGTCTTGTATGTTGCTAACATTAGTGAAGCTTCAATGGCTGATCCTGCTAGCGATAAGTATTTTAAGCTGGTTAATGACTACGCTAAAAAACATGGAGCCCAGGCCATTGGCATTGCGGCTGAAACCGAACAAGAAATTGCGGAACTAGGCGACGATGATAAGGCTGATTTTCTTGAAGCGGAAGGCGTAACTGAGCCAGGATTAAACAAATTGATTCGGGCTTCTTACAAATTACTCGGTCTTGAAACGTTCTTTACCGCCGGTGGTAAGGAAACGAAAGCTTGGACCTTTAAGAAGGGAACCAAAGCTCCTCAAGCAGCTGGTATTATCCATTCTGACTTTGAACGTGGATTTATTCGAGCAGAAATCATGTCATTTGATGACCTTGATAAGTATGGTAGTGAAAATGCTGTTAAGGATGCTGGAAAACTACGGGTTGAAGGTAAGGACTACGTCATGCAAGACGGTGACATTGCTGAATTTAGATTCAACGTTTAGGAGGAAACTATGAGCGAGGAAGACAATCGAAAACGAAATGCGAAAGCTAAGCAACATCAACATCACTCAAACACTAAGATTGCTGAACGGGAGCAATTTGATCACGTTGGTCTAACCAAGCGAAACGCTGAGTATATGTACAAATTCAAGCAGGAACTGTCTGAGACCAAGCTGGAACCAGAAAAACAGGCTACTAAGATTAGTGAGATGGTTGATGAATTAAAGAAGGCCCAGAAGCGTGGGGTAACCGCTAAGAACTTGTACGGCACGGTAACGCAAAAAGTCGAGCTTACGGTTCATCCACCTAAGAAACCACAAAAGTTGACACCCATGACCTATGTCATTGATGCGACGTACAATTTCTTATGGTTCTTGGTTTTGTTCTGCTTCTTATATGCTGCGATGTTCTTCATCAACTCCTCACAGGCATCAAAGGGTGGTGTCATGGGAATTACCGGAATCATTGTTTCATCAATTGTTGCTGGAGCAGGGATGCCACTGATGACCAACCTCTTTGCACCTGGAGTTAAACACAAGTACAACGGGATTATTCGGGCTTTGATGATGGTTCTATTGTTTGCCATTTGGATGCTAGTATTCTTTGGTGGGACTTATATTCCAAGAATAATTAACCCAATTACTGGTCCGATCGTTGATGCAGTGATCGGTGTCATTGGAATTGCGGGAATTCTGTACATGCGTCATCGTTTCCCAATTACCAACGGACTCTTTACTGGAAACCGAAACTAATTAATTAATCGTGGATCAACCGGTCTACGATTTTTTTGATGTAAAAGTTTAAATGTTTATAATGTTAAAACAATTTGGGTTAATCTCTATTTTCAATCTGATAAACTAAAGAAAAATAGTGAATTAGAGGTAATTAAAATGAAAATTTTAGTTGTTGATGATGACAAAGAAATCGCACAATTATTAGAAATTTATATTAAAAATGAAGGTTATGAACCAGTTTCAGCTTATAACGGGAATGATGCCCTTTCACTGCTACGAACCGAACCTGACATTGGACTTGTCATTTTGGATATTATGATGCCCGGAATGAGTGGAATTGATGTGATTAAGGAGATTCGAAAAGATTCTCAGATTCCAATTATCGTCTTATCTGCCAAAACGGCTGACATGGATAAGATTCAAGGACTGGTATCGGGAGCTGATGATTACGTTACCAAACCATTTAACCCCCTTGAAATCATGGCACGGGTTCGTTCGTTACTTCGTCGGAGTCAGAACGATGTTACTAAAGCCAAGCCCGACATTTTGAACGTGGGACCACTTACCATTAACAAGGATTCTCATGAGGTGAAGACAGATGATGGCAAGGAAATTCAGCTAACCGCATTAGAATTTGGAATCCTGTATCTTCTTGCTAGTCATCCTAATCGAGTCTTTTCGGCTGATGAAATTTTTGAACGGGTTTGGAAACAGGAAAGTATTATTTCCGCTAAAACCGTTATGGTGCACGTAAGTCACTTACGCGATAAGATTGAAGAGGCAACTGGTGGTGAAAAAGTCATCCAGACCGTGTGGGGCGTTGGCTATAAAGTAGAAGCATAAAGAGGAACCTGTGGTTTGAAATTAACAACAAAGGAAAAAACTGAATTATTTGGTGAGGGAGTAGTTACTTTAATCTTATTACTCCTTTTAAACCTGGCCATTACCGTGATCATTACCCAATCAATTGAAAGTAACCCGGGACTTCGAGATGGGATCTTTATCATCAAACAGTCGGTTACGTTTGGCCCGATGCACTTCCATTTGTTAAGTTGGGAGAACCTCTTCATCTTGGCGATGGGCGTCATCGATGTCATCATTATTTACTGGCGGCTGATTCGTCGTTATCATCAGATGCAACTACGTCATATCATTTCGGAGCTGCACTACATCGCTAACGGACATTTTGATCATCGAATTCCGTTTGAATTGAAGGGTGATACCGAACGGGTTATCCAAAGCATTAATGCCTTGGTTGATAGTGTAATTGAATCCATGAATGACGAACGAAAGGTGGAGGTCTCAAAGGACAAATTAGTTACCAGTGTTAGCCACGATCTTCGAACTCCTTTAACATCGATTTTGGGATACCTTGGCCTTATCGAAGATGGTCAGTGTAAAAATCAGGATGAAATTTTAAAATACTCTCACATTGCATATTTGAAGGCGCAACAAATGAAACAGTTGGTTGATCGCTTGTTTGAGTATGCTAAAGCAGGGGATAAATCGAAACCATCACAAGAAATTGATAATATCGACGTAAACGCTCTGTTAGAACAATTGCAGGCATCGTTTAAGCTGGACGCTTCTAAACATGGGATGTCAATTGAGATGAAACCCTTAAAAAAGAACGTTTGGATTAAAGCCAACGCGGAATCCCTGGGTCGTGTCTTTAATAATCTGATCTCTAATGCGTTTAAGTACGGAAAGGGTGGTAAGAACATTTATTTATCCGCTAAACCTGAGGGTAAAAATGGCGTTGAAATTGTGGTCGCAAATGATGGGGAACAGATTCCCAAACGGTCTCTAGAACACATCTTTGACCGCTTCTATCGGGTTGAAGAATCACGAAATACCAAGACTGGTGGAACCGGGTTAGGTCTTGCCATCGTCCGTGAAATCGTGACGAACCAGGGCGGATACATTAACGTTTCGTCAACCAAAAAACTTACCGCATTTAAGATTTATCTTCCGTTAGATGTTAATCATCCGTTACAGAAAAATAAACGTATGACAGGAGAGGCAAATGAAAAACAAGAAAAGTAATGCGAATACCCACCAGCTGATTGTTTCATTTTTGATTATGGTCGTTGCGCTTATTGCGATGGTGCCAGAAACCCTTGCTCAAGCTAATTCAGATGGGATCGACAGTAAGTCAGCAATTGCGGTCGATGCCAAGTCGGGTCAAATTATTTATCAAAAAAATGCCACCAAGAATTTGCCGGCGGCATCGATGAGTAAGTTACTCACCGCGTACATAGTCCAGAAGCGAGTTCACGATCATCAACTAAAATGGAATGATCAAGTCACCATCTCACCAGAAGTAGCTAAGTTAAGTACCAAGAAGGGATTTACCAACGTTAAACTAGATGCTCATAAGAAGTATACGGTGAAGTCCCTCTATTCATCCGCTTTAATTGGATCAGCTAATGCCAGTGCCATGGCTCTTGGTGATAAAGTTGCTGGCAACAGTCAGAATTTTGCAAAAACGATGCGTTCTACCGCTAAGGAACTGGGAATTAGAGACGCTCAATTTTATAATGCGTGTGGTCTGACGAATGAACAAGTGGCTCCCATGAATTTACCAAGGGTTCAAGGAGACGCCGAAAACGAAATGTCGGCACGAGACACTGCCATTATTTCCCAGAAAATTATTGCCAAAGATCCTGCAATTTTGAAAACGACGAGGCAAGCAAGTTACACGTTCAGTGATGTCTCTGGGAAGCAAAAAGAAGTGGTTAAGACTTCTGACGAAATGTTAAAGGGCCAGCGGTACTATGATCCGGCTTTAAATGTGGATGGTCTCAAGACGGGAACGTCCCAAAAAGCGGGCGAGAACTTTGCGGGAACCCTAGATAATCATCATGGTCATCGGATCATCACCGTCATCATGGGCGCAAAGCCCAACCAACGGTTTGTGGTTACCAAAGAGCTGATGGAGCATGTCATAAAGAACTACCGTCCCATGAAGTACGATAATGACCAATTTAAATTAAGGGTAAGGAACGGAAAACAAAAAGAAGTTAAGGTTAAAATGACCAAATCCATCACACTTTGGGGTAAAATTGCTCAACCAGCTCAGTTTACCAATAAGATTAAGCTTGATCCCAAGGTTTCAAAAAATAATGAAATTACGGCTCCGGTGCTGAAAAATCAAAAAATCGGAACGAATCAAGTTGGATTAAAAAATCAGAAAGTTGAGTTCTTAAATCAGAGTGGTGGTAAGGCACCAATCGTTACCGGACAAAGCGTTGATAAGGTTAATTTCTTTGTGAGATTGTATCGTGATGTAGTTAGCTTTTTCTAATAATTACCGTTAGAATCAAATTATGGTTTGTTATTTCACCATTTTTTCTTATAATAAACATTGTACGCAAAAAGTTGATTAATTTTTTTAAATATTTTATTCGAGAAATCAAGTGGAGGATTTCAATTGACAAAATTAGTACCGAATCCTAACGAACCTGCTTGGAAAGAGAATTTAAAGGTTTCATTTCCTTTAGATTTGAGCTATATTCCCATTGGATTAGCTTGTGGGATTCTATTGCATGCGGCTGGGTTTAACACTTTTAACACGATCTTGGTTTCACTACTGGTATTTTCTGGTGGAGCCCAATTTTTGATTGCATCCATGTTAACCATTAATTCGCCACTTTTAACGATCGTTTTGATGCTATTTTTCCTTGAACTACGATACGCTTTGCTGGGCTCGAGTCTTTCAAAGTATCTTCATGGACAGAATACGCTTTTTACGTTCTTCTTTGCCTGTTCGCTAAATGATGAGAATTACGCCGTGAACTATCTGAAGTTTTCAACGGATAAGAAGTGGACACCCAAGGACGCTCTTCAAGTTGAACATTTTACGCTGTTTTTCTGGACCATTAGTAATCTGGTAGGGAGTTTGATTGGTTCAGCTTTAACCATCGATTTAACCGTGGTGCATTTTGCATTAACCGCACTTTTCTTATACATGATTGTGATGCAACTAAAGGATTTGCTAAAAGTGTTCATCGCATTTCTTGCTGCTGGCCTTGCGATCTTCTTCCTGGTGTTAACCAAATCAACGCTAGGATTGGTAGCGGCGACCTTAGTAGCTTCATTTGTCGGTTTCATACTTGATAAGTACTTTCGGAGTCGAAGACATAAGACACACAAAAAGAGTATTTTTCTTAAGACGTTTAAAAACCCTGCGGGAACACCAAAGGAATAAGTTGGGAGAATTGTTATGAAATGGGATGCGATGCAGCACTTTCTGTTAATATTGTTGTGTTTTGGAGTTGCTTTAGCTCCAAGGTTTATACCACTAGCATTTTTTAGGAAACGTAAAATTCCAAAATGGTTTACCGAATGGATGGAGTTTGTCCCGATCTGTTTGTTCACTTCATTGGTCGTAAAGGATATTTTCATTAATCAATCCTATGCCTTTTCAATCAGTGGTCAGGGACCAGAGCTAATTGCTGCCGTGCTAGTGATTGGAATTGCTTACTGGACACGATCCATGTTAGTTTCGGTGATGGCTGGATTAGCAGCCGTGTTTCTACTAACTTTTGTCCTTTAACTTAATCAATAAAAAAGACGTAACTTCAAAAATTGAAGTTACGTCTTTTAATATCTGTAAAGTTATTTATACATGTAATCTCGGGTCATTGGTAGTGAAGCACCAGCGGGTCCCTTGGAAATTAAGTATTGCATAACGTCGATGTTTCCAACCTTAAATGATGCGGCACATGCTTGTAAGTAAAGGTCCCACATCCGACAGAAACGTTCGTCAAACATGTTTTCAATTTCTTTTCTGTGAGCATTAAAATTCTTGTCCCATGTTTCCGTAGTTTTTTGATAGTGTCGTCTTAGTGATTCAAGATCGTAAATTTGCATCCCGTTACCAATAATGTGATCCAAGTTTTCGGTCAAACCGGGAATGTAGCCACCTGGGAAGATCCATTTGTTCAACCAACCATTGATGGCACCACCTTGTTGTCTAGTGATTCCGTGGATCAAAGCGTTTCCGTTTTGGGCGAGGTGATCAGAAACCACCTTGAAGTATTCGTCGAGGTTTTCCTTTCCAACGTGTTCAAACATTCCAACTGAGGTAATGTAGTCCCATTTCTCAGATTTTGGAAGTTCACGGTAATCTTGTAATCGAACTTCAGCAACATCTTCTAAGCCATACTTCTTGATTTGTTCGTTGACGTAGTCACATTGTTCCTGACTAAGGGTAACACCAGTTACCTTTAGGTCGTATTCTTTGGCCGCGATCAGCATGAGGGTTCCCCAACCACATCCAATGTCTAGTAGGGTACCACCAGGCTGTGGGTTCAACTTTTTGATGATGTGATGAACCTTATTCATTTGGGCGTCGTAAAGACTGTCTTCGGGACTTTCCCAATAACCACAAGAGTAAGTCATGGTTTTATCAAGCCAAATCTTGTAGAATTCGTTTCCGATGTCATAATGCTTTTGGACATCTTTTTTACTTGCAGCTTCGGAATGAGATGATTTTGGCAACCATTTGATAAACTTCTTGTTATGAAGAAAACTGCTGGTATCAAGGTAAGCAGCCGCAACCAAGTCTTCCAATGAGATTCCTTCAATGGTGATGACACCGTCCATGTAAGCTTCACCTAAAGCAATCGAAGCATTGTTAGTGATGTCCTTGATTGGAATAGCTTTGTGGATGGTAATGTGAGCTTTTGGTTCACCCTTACCATATGTCTTAGTTGAACCGTCCCAGTAAGTTACCTTTAGTGGAATATTAAAACTGTGTTTGATAAATTCACTATAAAACGTCTTTTCAAGCATATAAAAACCTCTCTTTAATTCAATAGTTATAAGGACATTATAACCTTTTTTTGTGAAACTCGTAAAATAGACTGACACAAATTTCACCAAATTACAATCGATGGTATAATAAAAACATTCCATCTTATGGTTGAAATGGAGGAATAATCGTGAAAAAGAAGTGGCTTTGGATCATCGTCATGTTAGGTGGCTCCATTTTCTTATTTCATGAATATACAAGTGTTCATAACATTAACGATCAAATTTCTCACCACATAACAGGAAGGCACAGGTTAATCATGCGGTGCCTTCATCTAATAATCGTTTAATCGTTCGAAAAATAATGGTAAAACATCTAATCTAGGGACTCCAGACGTACCAAAGAAGGCTACTGGGTTAAGAGTTACCATTTCATCTTGAGGTAAAATCATAACTTTGGAAAAGAGGATCAATTAAATTAAAAATGGATAATATTACAAACTGGTGGCAGAAATTTTTAAATAACACGAAACTAAGACGAGCAACGGTCTTATTGCTGATTATCTTGGTACTGTACCTATGTCGTTCAATGATGACGACCATTCTTTTGACCTTTATTTTTACCTTACTAATCACTAAGCTGGTGCTCTGGATTCGCGCTCGAATTAAGATTCCAATTCCTATTTTGGTGATTGTAATCTACTTGTTGATCATTGGTGCTATTATCCTAGTGAGTGTCCTTTACCTACCTAAAGTTGCCGAGCAGGGGGTGGAAACGACCAAGACCCTGATCACGTTCTATGAAAGCCCCCATTCGATCAAGAATCCACAGGTGAGGGCTTCAGTGCTCTGGTTATTAAAGAATTTTAACGTTCCTAATCAGATTAAGAGCAGTATGAACTTGATCTTTAGTTACATTACTAGTATTGGAACAACTGGAATTGCCATGTTCATGTCGCTTCTTCTAAGTTTCTTCTTTACCCTCGAACTGAAGCAGGTCAAACGGTTTTCGAAAAAATTTCTAACCAGCACCTTTGGTTGGTTCTTCTCAGACATTTTGTATTTCGCTAAAACGTTCGTGAAGACGTTCGGGGTGGTAATTGAAGCGCAGTTCTTTATCGCGATCTGTAATACCACCATTACGACGATCTGCCTGTGGATTATGCAGATTCCACAACTTTTGATTCTGGCGGTCATGATCTTCTTTCTTAGTTTGATTCCTGTTGCTGGAGTGATCATTTCGCTAATTCCGCTGACGCTGGTTGGTTACACGGTCGGTGGCTTTAGATACGTAATCTATATTTTCATCATCATCATGTTGGTTCACCTACTTGAAGCCTATGTCCTAAATCCTAAGTTTATGTCGGCTAAGACTGAATTACCGATTTTCTTCACCTTTGTGGTCTTACTGGTTGGTGAGCACATCTTTGGAACATGGGGTCTAATTGTTTCGGTTCCTATCTTTACCTTCCTGTTGGATGTTCTGGGAGTTCAGAACGTTGATGATGTTGGTAAGAACAAAAAGCCGGGATGGATCAGTAAGTTAATGAAAAAATGCTTCAAATGATGTAAAATAAACTTGGATTAAAACAAAAGAGGGGTATTACAATGGCTAAATTAGTATTTGTTAGACACGGTCAAAGCGAATGGAACTTATCAAATCAATTCACTGGTTGGGTTGACGTTGACTTAAGTGAAGAGGGAGTTAAGCAAGCTAAGAATGCTGGTAAGTTGATTGCCGAAGCAGGAATTCAGTTTGATCAGGCTTACACTTCAGTTTTAAAGCGTGCAATTAAGACTTTGGATTACGTATTGGACGAAAGTGACCAATTATGGATCCCAGTTACAAAATCTTGGCGTTTAAACGAACGTCATTATGGTGCACTTCAAGGTCAAAACAAGGCCGAAGCCGCTGAAAAGTTTGGTAAAGAACAAGTTCACATCTGGCGTCGTTCATACGATGTTTTGCCTCCACTTTTGGACGCAAACGATGCGGGCTCAGCTGCTAAAGACCGTCGTTATGCTGACTTGGATCCTAAAGCAATTCCTGGTGGTGAAAACCTCAAGGTTACTTTGGAACGGGTTATTCCATTCTGGCAAGACCACATTGCTCCAAAACTTTTAGACAATAAGAACGTTATTGTTGCTGCTCACGGTAATTCTCTTCGTGCTTTAACGAAGTACATCGAAGGAATTTCTGATGAAGACATCATGAACGTTGAAATTGCTACTGGTCAACCAATTGTTTACGACATTGACTCAGATTTAAATGTTTTAGACAAGGTTAAGTTAGGCGAAGACAAATAATTTAACGTTAATTAGTAAGTAAAAACACTTCCCGTTAGTTAGGAAGTGTTTTTTTTGTGTCCATTAATTTAATTTTAGTGTCACCATCGATAATTTGGATCACCACTGATTTACTTGGGTCATCTGATAGTGCTCCCATATTGATGCAATAATTACCATCTCGAGTTTTAACGTATTTAACTCGGTCAAGAATGAGTTTCTTAAAAACTTGACTGATTTTCTCATGGCGTTCGGCTTTTTTAACTGCGGTTACTAAGGTAAAACCTGATTCTAGATATGATTTAATTAGTAGCACGGTAATAAGAGTATGAATACTATACCGTTTATTTTGATTTTTCTGGACGGGAAGCGATGAGATGTAACCCCGTTGTTCCCAATAGCGAATCTTACTCTGTGGAATGCCAGAACACTTTGAAATATCACCAATTCCAACCGAAATGTTGTTCTTTTCGATGATTTTGCCAAGCCGACCATTAAGATCGGCTACGTCATGATCATTCTCATTTTCCAAATGCGCACCTACTTTCTTTATTTTGTCAAACTCGATGCATCCGTTAAATGATACACTATTCATTATATGTAAAATAATGTATGTGTCAATTAAGTTGACACATACATTAGATAGTTGTATAGTTATCAGTATCGCAATTTACGCGAGTTAAACTAATTAAGTTTTGAAAGGGGTACATTTATAATGCATAATTTTCCAGCTGTTGATGCAAATGGAAAAAAGTATAATCGGACGATGTTTGTCATTATTCTTTTAGTTGGAACCTTCTGTACGGTTCTGAATCAGACCATTTTATCAACGGCTTTTCCAACGTTGATGCATGCGTTTAATGTTAATACCTCAACCGTTCAGTGGTTAACGACTGGATTCATGATGGTTAACGGAATTTTGATTCCAGTTAGTGCCTGGTTGAGTGGACGTTTTAACACTAAATGGTTATATTTATCGGCAATGATCATTTTTGAAATCGGAACGGTCACGGCGTGGGTCGCACCTACGTTTAGCGTTCTGTTTATTGCACGTTTGGTCCAAGCGGTCGGAGTGGGAATTGCCATGCCACTGCTTCAGACCATCATGCTTTCGATCTTCCCAACTGAAAAACGTGGATTCGCCTTAGGACTAGCCGGCATTGTTGTTGGTTTAGCACCTGCCATTGGCCCTACGTTATCTGGATGGGTCATCGACATTTCATCTTGGCGGTCTTTATTCGGAATTATTGCACCAATTGTGGCAGTAGTAATCGTTTTGGGTCTCTTCTTCGTTAAGCCAGTCCTACCAACCAAGAAGAGTAAACTAGACTACTTTTCATTAGTCCTTTCTACCATTGGTTTTGGTAGTTTGCTCTATGGATTCTCATCAGTCGGAAACGACGGTTGGGGTAGTCCAGTTGTAATCTGGTCGCTGATTATTGGTGTCATCTTCATTATTCTATTTGGTTGGCGTCAACTAGTTATGAAGCATCCCTTCCTTAATCTCGATGTCTTTAAGGCCCGTGAATTTCGACTAGGAACCTTAATCAGTTCCGTTGTCTTCATGGCCATGGTCGGAGTTGAAATGGTTTTGCCACTTTATCTTCAGATTGTAAGGGGAATGAGTGCCTTCCATTCTGGTCTAACCCTGTTGCCCGGAGCGATTTTAACTGGATTAATGAGTCCAGTTACAGGACAACTCTTTGACCGGTTTGGTGCCAGAAGACTTGCCATGGGTGGTTTGTTCCTTTTGACGGTTGGAACTTTCCCATTCATCTTTCTAACTAAAGATACGCCAACATTGTACGTAACGATTCTTTACGCTACAAGAATGTTTGGGGTTTCAATGTCAATGATGCCAGTGACGACGTCTGGAATGAACGCCTTACCAATTAAACGGATGGGTGATGGAACTGCCGCTAATAACACGGTTCGACAGGTTTCTGGTTCAATCGCTACGGCGGTCATGATTTCAATCTTATCCAACGTTACCAGCAATCATATGCCAGCCAAGCATTTGCTTAAGATTAATCCGTTGGCTTACCAATCCGGTGCAATTAACGCTACTTTGAAGGGATATATGGCAGCCTTTGGAATTGCTTTTGTAATTTCTGCCATTGCCTTTTTGAGCACCTTCCTTTTAAAGAAAGGTAAATACGTGGTTCCTGCTGACAAGAATGATGAAGGAGGCAATGACTAATGATATTTATTTTATTTATTATCTTTTTAGTTGGCTTCTTCTTAAGTTGGAATTTGATTACTAATAAAAAGTGGTCCAATATCATCGGCATCTCATTTGGGTTACTGATTATCATTAGTATTGGACTAATGATCGGTAACTATCACAATCACTTGGGGATGGAGAAGAAAACTACCACGCAAACGACTTCATTTACCTCGGTTAATGACCAAGCTAACATGTTGTTATACAAAAAGATTGGTCAGACAAATAATAAAGTCATTATTTATAAGAAGAACAAGCAACAAAAGAAACCAACCGTAACCCCAGCGGTTGACACTACTAATGAAATTAAACAGGGTGGCACTTCTAATCAACTAGTCACTAAGAAGCAAGACTGGGTTTATAAGAATTCGTTTTATAAGTTCTTCTTTATGTTTGCACAAAAGGAATCCTTCATTAAACGAACCAATACTTTCCATGTAAAGTCTGGATACATGGTCTTCACACCTGAACAGGCGAAAGCATTTGGGCAAGCTATGAAACAGCAGGCGGCTCAGATGAAGAAGTCACAACAAAATCCACAGGCTCAGCAACAGACAGCTGCTTCTGGAAAACAGTTTGTGACTGCTAAAATGCAACAAGCCATGGCAGAAAATCCAAAGATGTCACAGGCTGATCAAGCTAAGTTACAGAAGAAAGCAATGAGTGACTTTAAGGCTCAGATGCAGGCTAAAGTTCAAAAACAAATGGAACAAAAAGCCATGGATCAAGCTTTAAGAGTTAAATAAAACAAAAACGATGCTCAAAAATTTGAGCATCGTTTTTTTATTGTTGATTTTGAATTTTTTCTAGTTCTCGATACTGATTCGTCATCCACTGCATATAATTTTGGCCTCTTGGTGCAGTTTCAGAGACATTTAGGATTGGGACGTT
The DNA here is from genome assembly GCF_000814735.1 of Fructilactobacillus fructivorans. Taxonomy (NCBI): domain Bacteria; kingdom Bacillati; phylum Bacillota; class Bacilli; order Lactobacillales; family Lactobacillaceae; genus Fructilactobacillus; species Fructilactobacillus fructivorans. The sequence continues at coordinate 51,146 of NZ_JOJZ01000024.1, read as the reverse complement.
GTACTTTTTAGCATATTTAACCATCTGAGTAACCACAGGACTGTCAGACTGAGTGTTGTTAACGAAGAAGGCGATCTTATGATTGCGCATATCGCTTTGAAGCTCGGCAATATCATTGACAGAGGGATCGACGCCCTTTTCAATTGCATTAGAAAAGCCGTAATCCTTGAGCTTGTACCCAAAGGCATCAAGCGAGTAGTCAAAGACTGGTTCACTCGTAGCAACTGATTGACCGTGTGAATTTTTGGAGAGTTTTTTGATTAACTGCTGAGTCTTTCCCCACTCATTCTTGTATTCCTGAGCATTCTTTTTAAAATAGTCACGGTGGTCAGGATCAAGTTTACTATAGATGGTGACTAAACGATCAACGAGGTGATCCATGGTTTCAGGATCATACCAGATGTGTTCGTTATCACCATCTTTTTTGTGCATTAATGCCCCAACGTTAATGTCCTGTTGATGATCGTTACCAGCGTTGTGGATCAGTTCTTTCATCCAATCATCATATCCAATTCCGTTGGCAATGACCACGTTTGCTCTAGCAACTTCTTTCGCGTTATTAGTTGTTGGTTCAAAATCGTGGGGGTCAACGTCAGAGTTAATGATTGAAGTATTATGACCATACTTGCCAACCACCTTTTGAGCGGCATCACCGTAGAAATTAACGGAACTAACGACCTGAATTTTCTTCGAGCCATTGGACGTGGATTGATGACATCCCACTAATGGAATCATGAATAATGCAAGGCAGGCTACTAATAGAGCAATCTTAAAGTGTCTTTTCATTTTATCTTCCTTTTCTAATCTTTGTCGAATTCTATCCTAGTGTAACATTTTTGGTGTGGTAAAATGAAAATGCCATTCTAGCTCAGTAGGTAGAGCATTTCCATGGTAAGGAAAAGGTGCCGGGTTCGACTCCCGGGAATGGCTTTCCGGTTCGTTTGATTAAGTTAATTAATTGAAAAATCTCACTACTGTGTAGTGAGATTTTTTTATTCAGCCGTTGAATTTTTGCTGATTTTAATTAAATTATTACTGATGGCCCGCTTAGGAATCAACGGAGAAACCTCACCATTACACAGCAGGGTCAACGAGTGCATGGCCCGTGTCAGAATTGTGTAAAGGACCCCAAGTGAATGTTCATCAGGATAGTTTCTTTTGGATGTATCCCATGCAACGACAGAGTCAAACTCGAGTCCCTTTGCAAGATAGACCGGGAGAACCACGACTGGAGAATTCATGTCACGATCACTATCTTTTAAGAGGGTGGCATCGAACCTGGCGTTCACTTTCTGGTAGACCCGCTTGGCAGACGCAGCATCCTTGGTGATGACAGCCACGGTTTCGTGCTTTTGAAGTTGTTGCTTAATGACGCTGAGAAGGGTTTGTTCCAATTCCTCTGAACTATCTTTGACGATCAATTCCGGCTTATCACCGTTACGATTAAAGGCTTCAATATCATTGCCATCGGGCAGCAATGATTTAGCGAACGAGGTAATTGGGTAAGTAGAACGATACGATCGATTTAGTTGAATCAAACGGGAACGTTTACTTGGAATCGCATCATTTAATTTATCTAATAATGTTTGAGCGGATTCCACATCCTTAAAAATGGCCTGTTCACTATCGCCAATTAGATTGAACTTGGCGCGTGGAAAGATGAGTTTGAGATACATAATTTGGGCAATGGAATAGTCTTGGATCTCATCAACAAAGAGGTACTTAATGTTGACGTTTTTATTTTCACCGCTGAAACGATCCCGGAGGTACAGTAACGGAGCGGTGTCATCTAAACCAATCTGGTGAAATTCAATGTGACTCAAAAAGTCATTCTTATTTTGCTTCCACTGGTCTAAATCAACCTGGTTCGGTAGCTTAACGTGGTCCAGAAAATCAGCGTATTGAACGTAGGGATCTAAAAACTCATCGTTATAGATGGCATCGTAGACCGTGCTTAAACGATTTTTAACTAATTGGGTAGCAATATAATCCCGTTCGTCATCGAGTTCCTCAAAGTCGTTTAGGTGCTTTGCGCCGAGTAGGTTGTGATACTGTTCATCACTCATGGTGTCGATGATGTCTGCGACCCATTTCTTCTTGGTCTCGTCGTGAATCCGATTCTTGAGGCGCTTAATCAGCTTGTTTTTGGTTTGAAGCAGTTTTTCACTACTGGTCATTCCCTGTGGAAGGGCAGCATAAACTTCTCGAATCTCATCCTTTGAAAAGTAGACCTCACCATTAAAGTGAATGTCATCAAACTTAATGCGATCAGGAGTTAGCTGTTTAACGTACTCCTCAATTTGGTCAATGTAATTCTGACTGTTTTTAAATTCGCGGAGAGCAGGATCAAGATCTTGATCGTTATCTTCATACCGCTGAAACAAGGTTTGAACCTTCATGCCCTCCAGGCGGTGAGCAAAGAATTCGGCCAGAGTAACCTGACGCATGTTCCGTTCCCCTAGGCTTGGCAACACATCTTTAATGTAGTTACTAAATAAAAGATTGGGCGAGAACAGTAGAATCTGGTCGGCATTGAGTGAGTCCCGACTGTGATACAGCAGAAAGGCAATGCGCTGCAAGAGAGCCGATGTCTTCCCTGAACCAGCGACTCCTTGAACCACTAATAGGTTACTGTTGGTATCTCTGATGATGTCATTTTGTTCGTGTTGAATGGTAGCCACGATGTTCTGCATCTTTTCGTTGTTTTCATCACTTAAGGCACTCTGAAGCAGTTCATCGCCGACCGTTTCGTTAGTATCAAACATGTTGATAATCTTGCCGTTCTTAATCTGAAACTGACGTTTCTTTAGCAGATCGGTATTTTGCTTGCCATTGGGAGTATCGTAAGCAACTTTGCCAAGGGTCCCATTATAGTAGACACTCGAAATGGGAGCTCGCCAATCATAGATTAAGAACTCGCCATCTTTGTCAATGAAAGAAGCTTTCCCAATGTAGAGGTGGTCCACGTCAGAAAAGCCTTCATCTTGAATGTCGATGCGTCCAAAGTATGGTGACTGTCGTAGGTCGCGATAAGTTGCTAATTGGCTTTCAACGATGGCTTGATCCTCGACTACTTTATTGGTAAGACTACGTTGCTGTTGAAGGTCCGCACTGGTTTCGATCCGATCGTCTGCTTCTAAGTAGTTGGCAGAGGTGTTGGTCCCATAGTCCTTTTGAACTCGTTGAGTTTCTGCCTTGGCTTTTTGGTATTCAGTTTGGGTGTCCTGGATTTTTTCGTCTAGTTGTTGCGAAACCCAGGTAACACGCTCTTGCTCTTTGTTTCTTTCATCCTTATTCAAGTGCATACTCCTCCCTTTAATTCGTGAATAATTCTAATTTGAAAAGCCAGGACTGTCAATTTTTTCGTGCTTTGACAACCCTCCTTAAATCGCATAAAATAATGTTGATATAGATTTGAATTAATAAGTAGTAGAGTCAAATGACAGAGAGGCTATTTTTACTGAGATTAGCCAGACGATACGAAATGGTTTAATGGTTAACTACCTTATAGTTTGAGTGGCAGAAAATTTCTGCAATTTAGGTGGTACCACGTGCAGGCGTCCTATTGATTATTCAATAGGACGTTTTTTCTTAAAGAAGGGGAAATTATAATGGCAGAAAAAGAAATTGTTTTGACCGGTGATCGTCCGACCGGCAAGCTTCACATTGGACACTACGTTGGTTCATTAATGAGTCGACTTGAGCTCCAAAATTCAGGCAATTATGATCCATTTATTATGATCGCCGATATGCAGGCGTTAACTGATAATGCTCGTGATCCAGAGAAGATTCAAAATAGTCTGTTACAAGTAGCCTTAGATTACCTGGCAGTTGGGCTTGATCCAGCTAAATCAACCATCTTCGTGCAGTCTCAGATTCCAGCTTTAAACGAATTAACCATGATTTACTTGAACCTGGTCACGGTTTCACGTTTAAAACGTAATCCGACCGTTAAGACCGAGATTAAACAGAAAAACTTCGGTGAAAGTGTTCCAGCTGGCTTCTTCATCTATCCGGTCAGTCAAGCGGCTGACATTACCGCCTTTAAAGCAACCGTGGTGCCAGTTGGAGAGGATCAGGAACCAATGATCGAACAGACACGCGAGATCGTGAGAAGTTTCAATAACGCTTACCACAAGGATGTGTTGGTTGAGCCAGAAGGCTTTTTCCCACCAAAGGGGCGGGGTCGAATTCCAGGATTAGATGGAAACGCTAAGATGAGCAAATCGTTGAATAATGCGATCTATCTGGCTGATGATGCCGACACCATTAAAAAGAAAGTAATGTCCATGTATACGGATCCAGATCATATTCACGTCCAGGATCCCGGTAAAGTGGAGGGCAACACCGTTTTCACCTACCTTGATATTTTCGCTAAAGATCAACAAAAAGTTAACGAACTGAAAGAGCAATATCAACATGGTGGTCTTGGAGATGTTAAAATTAAGTTGTATTTAAACGAAGTTTTACAAGATGAACTCAAACCAATCAGAGAGCGCCGAGAAAAATTGGCAAAAGATCCCCAATATGTCTATCAGGTCTTAAAGGATGGCAGCGACGCAGCTAACATTGTTGCAGAAAACACTCTTGAAGAAGTTCGTGATGCGATGGGAATTAACTACTTTAAGTAGCATAAATTTTCAAAGCATAAAATACGAATAAATACTTGAGGAGGAGAATCGAATGGAGAACTTTGTCATCATTGATATCGGTTCGAACTCAGTTAGAATGGCAATTTATTGCATTGATCCAGATGGAAGTTACCATGAGATAAAACGCGTGAAGAACGATACCAGATTATCTGAGGGAATCGGACAAAATAATATTTTACAGATAACGGCAATGAATCGTACTATTTCAGCGCTTCGATCCTTTAAGTCAGAGTATTCAAAGTATAAGAATGTGGTGGTGCGAGCCATCGCTACGGCGGCGGTGCGGCAAGCTCAAAACCAAAAAGATTTTTTAAAAAATGTCTATAAGCAGCTCCACATTAAAGTGCGCGTGTTAACCGGGAAAGAAGAGGCCTACTACGATTACCTCGGAATTTCAGATCGTTTAGCGGTGAAGGATTATCTTTTGATGGACGTGGGTGGAGCCAGTGTGGAGATCATCCACGTACGAAATCAAAAGTGTATTCATTGTGTGAGTGTTCCCATCGGAGCCGTTAAGATTTCGGAACAATTTCATCTCATTGATCATATAACCGCCGCTAATTTATTTGAAGCGGAGTCATACATTGCGGAAGTCTACAGTCGGATTCCGTGGATTAAAAAGCCCCTTCATTATCCCATCGTGTTGATCGGTGGAGCAGCTCGCGCCATTGCGCGCATCAACCGGCGTTATCAACATCTTAGTCATGTTGACCACATTCAGAATTTTCAGTTAACCAGAAAGCAGGTCAATGTCACGGTTGAGACGTTTTTGAACCGTAATTTGGCAGAACGACAGAAAATCAATGGTCTTGAAAACGACCGAGCCGATGTGATCATCGGTGGTTCGTTGTGTCTGACGGTGATGATGAACTTTATTGACTCCAAGCGGGTTATTTTTTCCAATGGCGGAGTTCGTGAGGGACTCATTAACGAATACATTGAGAATAATCCTCATTTTAGGAAATAGGTGTCATTTTGAACGATTTTAAGGGTTTTTACAAAAAATCATATCATGAACGGTTAAAGCAGGTTGCCCAGTTTGCTGACCTAGATGGATCTCAGCTTGAAGTGATTCGTCATCATTTTGACGATACCAGCAGTCACCTTATTGAGAATTATTTGGCCGACTACGGATTGCCAGAGGGAATTGCCACTAATTTTGTGATCAATGGAGTGGAACACCTGATTCCCATGGTAATTGAAGAACCATCAGTTATTGCCGCTGCAAGCAACGGTGCTAACATGTTACGGGCTGGTGATGGCATTCACGCCAAGGCCCAGAGTCGCGTTTTAACTGGTGAAGTGGTTTTAAGGGTGGATCGCCCAGCTCAGTTTGAACGGTGGGTTCAAGAAAACCGATTGAAACTTATGGAAGTTGCTAGAAAGGCTCATCCCACGGTTGAGAAATATGGAGGGGTTCGTGATCTTAGTGTGACTGAGATTGACGAGCATTACCTAACCATTGAACTATTTGTTGATGTGGGGGATGCAATGGGGGCCAACATCATTAATTCGATGTTGGAGGCTCTCTCGACCTATCTTGAACTTAATGTGGATCAGTCTTCCTTAATGAGCATTCTTTCAAACTATGGTGATCGGAACCTGGTTCAAGCCAGCGGAACCGTACCATTTTCCGCTTTGAGACGTGGTGAATTAGACGGCCAAATGGTGGCTAAAAAGATTGCAGAGGCATCGATGATTGCCCAAAAGTATCCGAAGCGAGCGGCTACTCATAATAAGGGAATTATGAATGGAATTGATGCCGTGTTGCTTGCAACCGGAAATGACTGGCGAGCCGTTGAAAGTGCAGTACACGCTTATGCAACTCGTAAGGGTCAGTACCAAGGCCTTAGTCAGTGGAAAGTTACAGATAAGGGTCTCACTGGAACAATTACCATTCCAGTTCCATCAGGAATCATTGGCGGAGCGACCCACCTCTTTATCATGAGTCGAATTAATTATCAGATTTTAAACGTTAATTCAGCACTTCAGTTTATGGAAGTGATTGCGGCGGTCGGACTGGCACAAAATCTGGCAGCCTTAAAGGCACTTGTGACCGACGGGATTCAGCGTGGTCACATGAACCTTCAGATGAAGTCCCTTGCTATGTCTGCGGGGGCCACCAGTTACCAGCTTGATACCGTGGTTAACGAATTAAAAAAATTACCAAAAAATCAAAGAAATTTAGAAAATACGCAACGAATTTTAGAAGGGAAGTTTGGATCAAATGGCCGAAAATAACAATAATGTCCAACTAAGTAAAACGACCCAGGGCTTAATTAACGATGTTAGTCACTTTTTCCCGGGCGACGTTGAGGTCCAGTTTATTGGCAACTTGAAGTCTGGTTACGTGCGTCATGATCAGGCTCAGGTGGTTCAAGATGGTGATCGACTTTACGTCCAGATTAACGACCTGACCGAGCCTGATTTCACTGCCACTCATGAGTTACTTCATCTCTTGATGACACTGCGTGGCTTTCCTCAGATTTACTTTCCCCTTACTAGTGGGGATAAGCAGCTTGATGAACAGTTGATGTACATGGGAACCGAGTTGTACGATGACGTTTGTCATTTTGTGGTTTATTCTGAGCAACGAAAACACGGTTTAGTTGATGAGAGAATCGAAAAGGAATATGTTAAGGGTGTCAGACAGACGATCACCCCTGAATCAGGGAAGGTTGACGATGAAATGCCACTGCGTCTCGTCACGATTTTAGATGCGATGATTTTTCTCGGTGACCATTTCGATCAGTTTGCTGACGTGTTTCAAAGGAGCTTTCCGATTTCTTTGAAGGCGGCTAAGGAATTATACGCCATGTTAACCGAAAAGCCAGTTGACTCTCCGTTTGCCCTTCGACGTGATGTAGTAAAATTATATCGTGATTTTGATAAGCAGATGAAGAAGTGGGGACTTCCACCCCTTCAACTAAATGATTTTGTAATGATGACAGCCGTCTTTTCAAAACGGCAACTAGGCCTTCAAGTAAAACAGGTCTTTAACCTTTATCATTCGGAACTAAAAGAAACCAAGACCGGGAAAAGAGCCTACGTTGGTTTCACCAAGTCAGATGATCAAAACTCGTTCGTGACAAGTGGACCAGCGGGTAAACAGGCTAGTGAAGATTATTTTAAAGAACTGTATTCTAAGACAGTGAAAGAATTGTATCAAGATTTAAGGATTCCATATTTATTGAGATAGGGTGACAATATGAATCAAGATAATATTCAAGAAAAGTTTAATAATGCTAAGAACATCGTATTTTTAACGGGTGCTGGGATTTCAACTCCATCTGGCATTCCTGATTATCGTTCAAAGGGCGGCTTGTATACGAATGACAAGAGCAATAAACCAGCCGAATATTACTTGAGTCATGACTGCTTGGTAAATGAACCAGAAGTATTCTATGAATATGTAAAAAAGAATATGTACTATCCAGATGCTAAACCAAACGTCATTCACGAAAAGCAGGCTGAATTAACCCGACAAAATCGTGCTAGTATCATCACTCAAAACGTTGATAATTTGTACGAAAAAGCGGACGCTAAAAATTTGAATGAATTTCACGGTAACTTGTACCACATCTACTGTCAAAAGTGTGGCAAACACGTTGATTATCATGAATACATGAAGAGTATGTATCACAAGAATTGTGGTGGAATCCTGAGACCAAACATTGTTTTGTATGGTGAAGGAATCAATACCCAGACGGTTGAAAACAGCGTGCGACTGATGAGTCAGAGTGATCTGATTGTGATCGTAGGAACATCGATGCGAGTTTATCCGTTTGCGGGACTATTGGACTATCGAAATCCCAATGCTGATGTCATTGCGATTAATCAGGAAGCTCTTCACTTTGATTTTCCATTTACAATGGTTAAAGAAGATGCCGTTGACTTCTTTGATAAACTGAAAGTATAGGTGGTAACGTGATTTTAATTGGACTGACAACCTGGTCCGATCATCCATCGTTAATTCATGGGAAAAATCGTAAGGTTACTTTATCTGAATATGCCCAACATTTTCCCGTTGTGGAAGTTGATAATCCGTTTTACGGAATTCCCAAAATTAAGACGGTGGAGAATTGGCAAAAACAGGTTCCAAATAATTTTCAATTTATACTAAAAGCAAACTATTTAATGACAAAACATCATTTGCCTCAGTTAGGTGATGACAATGAACAGGTTCGAAGAGAGACCTTTATGCGATATGGCGAAATGGTGGATCCACTGGTTAACAGTAAGCAGTTGGCGTCCGTTTTATTTCAATTTCCGCCGTATTTTCGCTTAAATAACGATAACATTCGCTACCTGAGGTTAATTCGCGAGTGGATGGGAAGTTTACCCATCTCGATTGAATTTCGGAATCCGAGTTGGTATGGCGATGAAATCTCTCAAGATGTTCATGACTATTTAAAGAGCTTGAAAATGAGTGAAGTGGTAGTTGACGAACCACACAATCTGTCAGACGGAGTGCCATTTGAGCCCTTTGTGACGGATAAAAACTTCGTTATGATGAGACTGCATGGACAGAACCAGAAGGGCTGGTTTGAAAAGAGCTCTCAGTGGCGCAAGAAACGAACTTTGTACCGTTATAACGAAGATGAACTGAAGCACTTTGCGGAAGTCGTAAATGACCTGCAGAAGCAAGCTAAAGTGGTCTGCGTTATTTTTAACAATAATTCTGGCCATGATGCGGCTGATAATGCCTTACAATTAAAAAAGATTTTAGGATTGAATTTTGGTGGATTGGCTCCCATGCAACTCGATCTGTTTTAAAAAGTAAAAGTAGTATAATATTAATACGATTGAATTTGTACGATATGAAATAAAGGAGAGAATTGGGATGGCTGAAAAACCAACATATTACATTACAACACCAATTTATTATCCATCAGGAAGATTACACATTGGAAACGCGTACACGACGGTTGCCTGTGATGCACTGGCTCGTTTTAAGCGTGAATCTGGTTATGATGTTTTTTACCTGACTGGAACCGATGAACATGGTCTTAAGATTGAACAAAAGGCGGAAAAATTGGGGGTTGATCCCAAGAGTTACGTTGATAAAATGGCCACCCAAATTTCTGACCTCTGGGCTAACCTCGATATTTCAAATGACGCTTTTATTAGAACGACCGATGACAAGCACGTGAAAGCCGTTCAGAAGATTTTTCAAACGTTACTAGACCAAGGCGATATTTACCTCGGTCAGTATTCTGGCTGGTATTCTGTTTCCGATGAGGAGTACTTTACTGAGTCCCAATTAGCGGAAGTTTATCACGATGCTGACGGAAAGGTAATCGGCGGAAAGGCTCCTTCTGGCCATGAAGTTCAGCTGGTTAACGAGGAATGTTATTTCTTCAAAATGAGTAAATATGCAGACTGGCTGATGAACTACTACAAGGAACATCCTGATTTTATTGAACCTCATTCACGAATGAATGAAATGGTGAATAATTTCTTAAAGCCAGGTCTAGATGATTTGGCGGTTTCTCGGACCACCTTTAATTGGGGAGTTCCGGTGAAATCTGACCCTAAACACGTGGTTTACGTCTGGATTGATGCTTTATCAAACTATATCACTGCCCTTGGATACGACAGTGATGATGATAAGTTGTTCAAGAAGTTCTGGCCGGCTGACCTTCAAATGGTCGGAAAAGAAATCGTGCGTTTTCACACCATTTACTGGCCGATTATTTTGCATGCTCTCGGCCTACCACTTCCAAAGAAAATTTACGGACACGGTTGGTTAACCATGAAGGACGGTAAGATGTCCAAATCAAAGGGGAACGTCATTTATCCAGAGACGTTAATTGATCGTTATGGACTAGATGCCACAAGATACTACCTCATTCGAGCAATTCCCTTCGCAAGTGATGGAATTTTTACTCCAGAAGATTTTGTTGATCGGATCAACTACGATTTAGCGAATGACCTTGGAAACTTGTTGAACCGGACGATTGCCATGGTTAACAAATATGAAGATGGCGTCACTCCTGCTTACCATGATTCAGATGATCAACCAAGTGTTGATTTACAAAAGGTGGCCCAAACGACCGTTACCGAATTTAAGCGGTTAATGAATGACACCCATTTATCAGATGCATTGGCTGAAATTTGGAAGCTTGTTTCCCAGACTAATAAGTATATTGATCAAACTGAGCCATGGACACTGGCTAAAAATACGGATAACCCAGATGATCAAGCTAAACTAGCAAACGTGATGAGCCACTTGGTAGCAAGTCTACGTTTGATTGCTATCTTGGTCAGTCCAATCATGCCGAACGCAGCCAATGAGATGGATCGTCAGCTTGGCCTTGATCAAATGGCCGATTTCGACATCAAGAATGCTGATTTGGCTGGTTTACCAGCAAAACAAAAGGTCATCGAAAATGGTGAACCCATTTTTCCTCGATTAGATCGGGACGTTGAAGTGCAATTCATCAAGGACCAAATGACTAAGTCCGATAAAACAAAGGGACGTTCAGCAATGAAGCGTGCCGACGAAAAGAAGGCCGCCTTTGATCCCCAAAAGACCGTTTTAAAGTCAGCAAAGAAAACGTTAGATTTCAATGATTTTGAAAAGGTTGAGTTGAAGGTAGCTGAGGTTAAAGACGTTGCTAAGGTTGAAAATGCGGATAAGTTGCTTAAATTTCAACTCGATGCTGGTGACGATGGTGATCGTCAAATTGTTTCTGGAATTGCCAAATGGTATCCAGATTTCAAGCAACTAATCGGCAAAAAGGTGATCATTGTGGCTAACCTTAAGCCTAAAAAGCTCCGTGGACAATTGAGCCAGGGGATGATTTTGTCAGTTGAACAAAATGATGGTTCAATTAAGGTCGCAACTGTTGATCAAACCTTAGATAATGGCAGTACTTTAGAGTAGATATAAGAGTTTCACTAGTCGATGATTAGTGAAACTTTTTCGCTTATGAAAGGATATCCAATGAAAATATTTGATTCTCACACCCATTTAAACGATCGGCCATTTGAAAATGACATTGATGGATACGTCAATCACGCCCAAAAACTTGGAGTAGTGAGGATGGCTAACGTAGGTTCGAACGCCGAATTAAATGAACGGTCACTTCAACTCGCTCAAAGATACGATAATCTTTATTCGATCGTGGGTTGGCATCCGGAAGATGCGCTGAATTACGATCAAGACCAGGAGCAACTGTTGGAAAAGCAACTCGAAAATCCGAAGGTGGTTGCTGTTGGTGAGATTGGGATGGATTATTTTCAGGATACGACCCCCAAAGACGTGCAGGAGCGAGTCTTTCGTAGACAGATTGAGATTGCTAAAAACATGCATCTACCAATCTCGGTTCATAATCGGGATGCTTTTGAGGATGTCTACCGCATTTTAAAGGATGAACACATCTCAGAGGTTGGTGGCATCATCCACAGTTTTAACGGCGATAGTGAGTGGATGAAGAAGTTCATTGATCTGGGGATGGTCGTTTCTTACAGTGGGGTCGTAAGTTTTAAAAAGACCAAGGAAGTCCATGAGGCCGCTCGATTAACGCCCATGGATAAGATCCTGGTTGAAACGGATGCTCCGTACCTTACCCCAGAACCATTTCGAGGACGTCAAAATGAGCCGGCCTATTCTTTGTATACATTAGAGGCAGTAGCGCGGTTTAAAGACGTTGACCCGGATGTGGTTGCTAGAGCAACGTATGCGAACACAAATCGAATATTTGGATTGGAAAATTAATATGAAAAGAATTAAAGAAGTAATTGTGGTTGAGGGAAAAGATGATACCAAACAGATTCAACGAACGGTGGATGCTGACACCATTGAGACGCGTGGTTCAGCAATTTCCGATGAGACCCTCGACTTAATTGATCGTTTGGCTCAAACCCGTGGGGTGATTGTTTTTACTGATCCCGACTTTTCTGGTGAAAAAATTCGTAAGATCATTTCTGATGAGATCCCAGAAGCTAAGCATGCTTTCTTAAAGAAGGCAGATGCGGTTCCTGATACATCCCAGGGTTCACTGGGTGTAGAACACGCTAGTCCTCAGGCTATTCAGGATGCCCTTTCATCCGTTTACACCAAGAGTGACGAGAATCCCGAAGTAATTAGTAAACAGGATTTAATTGCAACTGGCTTGGTAGGAACTAAGGAAGCCAAGGAACGTCGCCTTGAAATGGGAGAAATTCTCCATCTTGGTTACGTGAATGCCAAACAAATGCAGCGGAGGCTTCGCATGTTTGGCATTACTAAAAAGCAGTTCAATGATGCGTTAAAACAAATTGATGATGAGGAGGGCTATAAATGAGTAAAATTCCTGCAATTGGAAGTCCAGCACGAACCCAAGCCATTTTAAATCGGTACCGATTAAACGCTAAAAAAAGCCTTGGTCAGAATTTCTTAAATGATTTAGGGGTTTTAAAAGAGATTGTGCAAGTTGCCGATATTTCTACGGCTGACGATGTTATTGAGATTGGTCCTGGAATTGGGGCCTTAACGGAACAAATTGCCCAGTCGGCTCATGAAGTAATGGCATTTGAAATTGACGAGAATTTACTGCCAATTCTGGATGAGACTCTTAGTCCGTACGATAATATTAAGGTGATTAACCAAGACTTTTTGCAGGCTAATTTGCCTAAGCTGATCAAAGAAAATTTTGACGGACAACACCGTCTAAAGGTGGTGGCAAACCTACCTTACTACGTTACTAAACCCATTCTTATGGACATTTTGAAGGGAAACGTAAACTTCGATGCGACGGTTTTGATGATGCAAAAAGAAGTAGCGGAACGGATTAGTGCCAAGCCTGGAAATCGTGACTACGGTGCCCTGACGGTCATCACCCAGTACCTTGAGAACGTGGAAATTGCGATTAACGTGTCGGCGCAATCGTTTATTCCGTCCCCAAAAGTGGATTCTTCAGTAGTCAAACTTACCCCAAAGCAAAAACGAAATGTGGTTGCCTACGATGAAAAAGCCTTCTTTGGATTTGCGCACGGTTGTTTTATGCACCGTCGCAAGACTTTGTGGAATAATCTTCAGGGAATTTTTGGAAAACAACCAGCAGTTAAAGTGCAAATTAAAGCTGATTTGAAGAAGTTAAACATCAATCAATCGGACCGACCTGAGCAGTTATCAGTGGATCAATTTGTTGAAATGGCAAATCAGTTTCATGCCAGTGGATTACTGTCATAGCGGTATTTACGCCCATTAGCTTTACATTATATTGATTTTAATGTATAATAGTGGTACGTGAGGTGATTGATGATGCCAACTAGTCTATCTAAGATTAAATTATTTCTAGATAATCACATTGGACAGGAAATCCATGTAACTGCACAAGCTGGAAGAAAACGAACAAATGAGTACGATGGTGTCTTGTCTGAGACATTTCCCGCTGTATTTTTAATTACGCTTGATTCCGACGAGAAGTTAGGACAAGTATCATACAGTTATACCGATATTTTAACCAAGAACATCGAGATTAACTTTGTTTAAATTGACCGAGAGGTCTTTTTTTTTACTTTATATTTCCATCATTAATGAGTAAGATGGTACAAGTAAAGGACTCAGAATAATAGGAGTTTAATAATGGATGACTTAATTTTAAAAGTAGAGAATTTAACCGTTGATTTTGCTGAAAAGCACGTTTTAAATGACCTAAGTTTTGACGTGCAACGGGGCGATTTTTTAAGTATTGTGGGACAAAATGGGGTTGGTAAAACAACCCTCGTTCGGGTAATTTTAGGTCAATTGAAACCAACCAGTGGGAAGGTTCAATTTGTTCCGAATCGGTCCCAGGTCAAGATCGGTTACGTTCCCCAGTTTCGAAACATCGATACTGAGTATCCACTTTCGGTTAAAGATTTTGTGGCACTCGCCTTTAGCGGCTTTAAATTACCGTGGCTTTCAAAAAAAGAACACCAAAGATTAAATGAGGTGTTAAAAGAGACTAATTTGAATGCCATTTCAAAGGAACCACTGGGACGAACTTCCGGAGGAGAAAAGCAGCGGGCTTACCTGGCACAGGCATTAGTGGTTCAGCCGGATTTGTTAATCCTAGATGAGTCAACTGCCAGTCTTGATCCAGAGGCGAAGGAAAGCCTGTTAAACGTCGTTTCCGACCTTAACTCTAAACATGGATTAACTGTAATTTTTGTTACCCATGACATTCCGCTGGCCAAGAAATTTGCTAACAAATACTTATTCTTGCGACCAAATAATTATGAATTTGGACCAATTAGTAACCTAAATGTTGAGGAATTCTGGAAGGGGCAAGCTGATGTTTAGTTTTGAATTTATGCGGAACGCCTTTTTGGCAAGTACCATCATTGCCGTTGTATGTGGAGTCATTGGGGTCTTTGTGGTTTCTCGAAACATGCCATTTTTAACTCACACTTTGTCCGAAATTGGATTTGCGGGAGCTTCATTTGGAATGTTTATTGGAATCAGTCCCCTAAATGGAATGCTACTTTTTACCACCATTAGTTCCGTTTTGGTTGGCAAAATGAGTTCTGGATCGGTTGCAGAAAGGCGAGAAGATACCATTAGTGCGGTTTCAGCACTGTTTATTGGACTTGGGGTCCTCTTTCTGGCGCTGTCGAATAGTAGTGCTAGTTATGCGACAAATATTCTATTCGGAAGTATCGTCGGTATTAGTGCCTCTGAGGTTCATCAGATGATTTGGTTATCAGTCATCGTACTGATTGTGACTTTATTTATTTATCGTGATTTAAAGTTTGACTCGTTTGACGCCGTTGGGGCACGGGCTCAGAAGATTCCTAGTGGAATTTTGTCATTAATTTTCTTGGTGATGTTGGCTTTAAGTGTTTCGGTAGCTGCTCAAATCGTGGGAGCACTGTTGATCTTTATTCTCTTGACTCTTCCCGCCGCTAGTGCCAAATACTTCGTTCATTCGGTTAGTAAAATGATTGGACTAGCAATCGTCTTTGGTCTGGTTGGAGTCTGGGTTGGATTGACCCTGGGATATTACACTAACTGGCCGGTTAGTTTCTTCATCGCCGTTATTGAAGTCGTTATTTACTTTAGTTCATTAATCTATAATCACTTTGTAGAGGGTTAACTGGTCAAGTTAACCTCTCTTTTTTTGGCTTTTTTTCGATAAAGTGAAGTAAAACACGAACATTTATGCTAAAATCTCCTTGTGTGCCAATTTATGACGAGGTGAAAGCATGAAATTTAAAAGAAGTGAACGATTAGTAGACATGACGAACTATCTATTAAACCGTCCTCATACATTAGTACCATTAACTTTTTTCGCTAAGCGATATAATTCCGCTAAGTCTTCCATCAGTGAAGATCTCGGAATCGTGAAGCAAGCATTTCAACAACGTGGAATTGGTTTGGTTGAAACTGTTCCTGGCGCTTCCGGTGGTGCTAAATTTACACCGTACATTTTAAAAGAAGCCGCTGATCAGTTTATTGGTGAAGTTTCTGACATCTTAAATGACAACGATCGCTACCTTCCAGGTGGCTATGTTTACATGTCAGACATTTTAGGACAACCAGAGAAGTTGAAGACGATTGGGAGAATCATTGCTACCCAATACCTGTTTCAAAAAGTTGACGCGGTACTAACGGTTGCAACGAGAGGAATTCCCGTCGCCGAAGCTTCTGCCACGTATTTAAATGTGCCACTAGTAATTGCCAGACATGATTCTCAAATTACGGAAGGATCAACCGTCAGTGTTAACTATGTTTCAGCATCCAGTCAAGAAGTCAAAAGAATGACCATCTCAAAACGGAGCCTTCAACCGGGTTCAAACGTTTTGATCGTTGACGACTTTTTGCGTGGAGGCGGTACTATTTCCGGCTTGACCTCTTTGATTGATGAATTTGACTGTCATCTCGTGGGTAGTACGGTCTTCGTTGAAACCGACGATCCTGGTCACAGAAGGGTTACTGACTTTACCTCTTTATTGAAGATGGATATTAAAGATGACCAGATTGAGATTAAACCCGGCAATTATGCCCAAAAGATTTTTGGGAGTACCAATTAAAATTAATTACAAGGGGAACAAAAATGAGCTCAAAAAATACAATTATTCTAGCCGCGGGTAAGGGTACCCGCATGAAATCCAAATTATACAAGGTTCTCCACCGAATCTGTGGAAAGTCCATGGTTGACCATGTGTTAACGCAGGTTTCTCAACTCGATATGGATAACATCATCACGATTGTTGGCTATGGTGCTGAGGACGTTGAAAATGAACTTGGTAATCGTTGTGAGTACGTTGTTCAGGATCAACAGCTGGGAACGGGAGACGCTGTTGCTCGTGCCGAGGGACTTTTAAAGGACTCGGATGGCGAGACCCTCGTTATTAGTGGTGATACTCCGCTATTTACGGCTGCTACTTTGAAACAATTGTTTGAATATCACGAACAAAAGAAAGCCACGGCGACAATTTTGACGTCTCAAGCTCCGGATCCCGCTGGTTATGGAAGAATTGTGCGCAATAACCTGGGAATTGTTGAAAAGATCGTGGAGCAAAAGGATGCCACTTCTGAAGAACAGGGCATTCATGAGATTAACACGGGCGTTTACGTCTTTGATAATCAAGCCTTGTTTGAGGCACTCCACAAGATTAACAACGATAACGCCCAGGGTGAGTACTACTTGACCGATGCCATTGAAGTTTTAAAAAATGAAGGACGGACGATTGCGGCTTACAAAATGGCTAACTTCAATGAATCAATGGGAGTTAACGACCGGGTAGCTCAAGCTCGAGCAACCCACATTATGCAGGATCGCATCAACCGCTACCACATGAAAAACGGGGTTACCATTGTTAACCCCGATGCTACTTACATTGATAGTGACATCAAGATCGGTCAGGACACCATTATTGAACCAGGCGTTCAGCTGCAGAATGGAACCGAGATTGGCAGTAATTGTGTCATTGGTGCCCATTCCAAGATTTCAGGAAGTAAGATTCATGACAATGTTCATGTCTTTTCTTCGGTAATTGAGGACGCTGAGATGATGCCGGGTTCAGACATTGGACCGAACAGTCATCTTCGCCCAGGTGCTGAGATTGGTAAGAATGTCCATATTGGGAATTTCTGTGAAGTTAAAAGTGCCACCATTGGTGAGGGAACCAAGATGGGCCATTTGACCTACGTTGGCAATGCTAAACTTGGCAAGCACATTAACATTGGATGTGGGGTAATCTTTGCCAACTACGATGGTGCTCATAAACACACTTCCACGGTAGGGGACGATTCGTTCATTGGCAGCAATTCAAACCTCATTGCGCCCGTCCACATTGCCGACCATACCTTTATTGCCGCTGGTTCTACCATTACTGATGATATGAACCAATACGACATGGGAATTGCTAGAGAACGCCAGACTAACAAGCCGGGCTACTATAAAAAACTTCCCTTTAAAGGTGCCAATTAATTTGAGCTAAATAGTGAAATTATTTTATTAAAATAATATAATGGAAACTGATTAGGTAGGTAAGAAAATGTGGGGGTTATAATGGCTGAAAAGTATGCTGATCCAAAATTGAAAATTTTCTCTTTAAATTCAAATCGTCCGCTTGCGGAAAAGATTGCTAAACGAGTAGGAGTTCCACTAGGGAAAGCTTCCGTTAGTCGTTTTAGTGATGGTGAAATCCAAATTAACATTGAGGAAAGCATTCGTGGCGATAACGTTTATATTATCCAATCAACTTCTGATCCCGTTAACGATAACTTAATGGAATTATTAATTATGATCGATGCTCTAAGACGAGCAAGTGCTAAGACCATTAACGTTGTTATTCCGTACTATGGTTATGCTAGACAAGACCGTAAGGCACGAAGTCGTGAGCCAATTACCGCTAAGTTAGTGGCTGACATGCTTGAAAAAGACGGCATTACTCGTCTTGTTGCACTTGACTTGCACGCGGCTCAGATTCAAGGGTTCTTCGATGTTCCTGTTGATCACTTGATGGGTGCTCCTTTACTTGCGGAATACTTCATTAAGAATGGTCTTGCAAAAGATGCAGTTGTGGTATCACCTGATCATGGTGGTGTGAGTCGAGCTCGTGCCATGGCTGAGTTCTTGAAGGCACCAATTGCAATTATTGATAAGCGTCGTCCTAAAGCCAACGTTGCTCAGATTATGAACATCATTGGTGACGTAAAGGGTAAACGTTGTATCATGATTGACGATATGATTGATACCGCCGGAACCATTACAAAAGGGGCACAAGCATTGATGGATGCCGGTGCTTCTGAAGTATACGCATGTTGTACTCATCCCGTCCTCTCAGGACCTGCGACCGAAAGAATTGAGGCTTCACCAATCAAGAAGCTAGTTGTTACTGATTCAATTCAGTTACCAGACTACAAGAAGATTGATAAGATTAAGCAGATTTCGGTGGCCCCGCTGATCGGGGATGCAATTACCAGAATTAATGAAAACCGTCCCGTTAGTCCATTGTTTAGTCATCGGTTTGACTATGGTAAGGATGACGAGAAAAAATAGCAATAAAAAAATAATCTTAGCTTTTGAAGTTTCTCATAAGCTAAGATTATTTTTTATGCTCTAACTATTGGTTAACGTACTTGTTAATGGCATACGCTACTCCGTCTTCTGAATTAGGCTTGGTAACAAATTGGGCGTTCTTTTTAATCTCCTCAATTCCGTTTCCCATTGAGACCCCGAGGCCAGCGAACTTGATCATGGAAAGGTCGTTTCCTTGATCACCGATTGCCATGACGTTATCAGGCTTTAAACCGAGTTGTTCTGAGAGGGCCTTTAGTGCGTTTCCCTTACTTGAATTAGAATTCATAAATTCAAGGAAGACGGGAGAACTTTGGACAACACTCATGCGCTCATAGATAGACTTAGGAAGATTTCCCTTCGCTTTAGTAATTTTATCAGGATAATCCACGTACATTAGCTTGTAGATGTTAACGTCACGGGTGATTTCGCCCGGTGTTCGATACTTAATTGGCATTGACACTAAATGACTTTCTTCAACGGAGAAGGGACTGATATCACGGTTGGTGGTTGTGATAGAATCAACCGTTTCAATTTGGAAATGAACGCCCATTTCTCTGGACATCATTTCAATTTCCAAGAAATCATCGTATTTAACCGTTTCTTTACTTAAAACTTTTCCGTCAACCGTTTCAACGAGGGCTCCATTGTAGGTAATGGCATATTCGTCGTTTCCATCGATTCCTAGTTTGTTCAAGTAAGGTTTCACACCTGTAATGGGACGACCAGTACATAAGGCCACTTTAATGCCTTTCTGACGGGCTTCAGTAATTGCTTCAATCGTAGCTGGGGCTAACTGATTTTTTTCGTTTAAGAGGGTGCCATCGATGTCGATAGCAATTAATTTAATGTCCATGTTAGTTCTCCTTTGGAATTATAAGGTTATCATTATCAATGTATTTTTGAAATTCATCATACAGGGGTTGAAAAAGTTCAACGTTCTTGGTTGGTTTAAGCATTTCTCTGGGAAAGAAAAAGCGCTTATCCCCAATGAGTTTTCCCGTAATGGCTTTTACTAAGTCACTAGCCTGGGAAAGCTCAACAAGGTTGCCATCATTTTCCATCAGTTCAATCTGAGCGTTCTGATGTTTACTTTTCGGATCGTAGACGTCGTATGGTTGATCAAAACTGTTGTCAGTGGCTGTGTAATACTTAGGATTAAAGCCAGCTTTTTCGATGATTTCCTGTAGTTTAGGAATTAAGAACTCCGTTTGATCGTCATACTTCGCCGATTTGAAGGGGTGACGATTCAAAAAGCGTTTAGCTAGATCGGATAGGATGGGATCTTCTGAACGGCGCCACATGATGAAATAAGTGTTCAAGACTCCGTCGTCAATCTGGAGGTAATCATCAAGCGAATAATGATTTTCAAAAATTGGCATGAGGAGGCTAGGCTTAAAATTACTGTTAGGCTTTAGAGCTAATTCTTTGGCACGCATCAATAGATGACTTAAAATGACTTCCATCGAACGGGATACGGGATGAAAGTAGACCTGTTGATACATTTGAAAACGACAAACAATGTAGTATTCAATGGCATGCAGACCGCTCGCTCTAAAGCAGATTCCACCCGAATAGGGTCGCATGACCTGAAGGATACGATCCAGATCAAACTTACCGTACTGCGCTCCGGTGTAGTACGAATCACTCAGTAAATAATCCATGCGATCTGCGTCAACCTGACTTGAAATCATTTGAACCACTTGGGGATTGTCGTACGTTTTATTAATGACACTAGCAACCCGTTCCGGAAAATCGGGACCAACCTGACTTAGAACGTGGTTAATTTCGGTTTCTTTAGACGTGATGATCTGCTGGGTGATTTGTTCATGATTAGTGTGAAAGATGTGTTCAAACGTGTGTGAGTAAGCTCCGTGACCTACATCATGCAGCAAGGCGGCACATAAGGCCACGATTCGTTCTGAATCATCCCACAGTCCGTCGCCAGCTTCTTTAGTTGGATAATTTCTTTGAAAATTATCGCAAATTCGGCGGGTAATCTCATAGACTCCTAAAGAATGACTAAAGCGGGTGTGCTCTGCCCCATGAAAGGTCAATGAAGTTGTTCCTAATTGTTTGATTCGTCTTAAACGTTGAAACTCAGGTGTATTGATTAGATCTAAGATGACCTGATGCTCAACGTAAATGTGACCCAGAACTGGATCACGAAAGACTTTGTCATATTTTAATGGCTGACTGTAATACCTCAATAAAAGACCTCCATTCATTACTAGTTTTTCTCCATTATAGCGGAAATAAAAATAAACGTCATGACAAACTCAAAGTTAGTGCATTTACATCGTTAACGGCGTAACATTGAACTGGTGAGGTGGTATTTTGACAGAAAACGAAAAAACCAAAAAAGTGCAAGTTGAGATTTCAACCGAGATCAATCAGGATGGCAACGTCGAACGTCATCACTTTGAAGAAAATGGTCAGCTAGTTACGATTAATGGCAACCGTTATTTGCGTTACGTGGAACATGTAACTGGTCAGCCCGACGTTCCAGTGACATACCGGATCGGCAAAGATTCGATTCGGTTGACTCGTGCTGGTGAGAATCACCTTGAACTTCATTTTAAACCCAATGAAACCATTGAAGACTTGTATCGGACCCCATATGGAAATCTCAAAATTGGAGCCCACACCACGAGCATTAAACAATCTAAAGACGCGCAAACGGGGCTTGAAATAATCGAGATTAATTATGAATTGTATACCAATGGACAAAAGGTTGGTGACTACCGAGTCAAATTGCAATTTAAATGTTAAACTAGTATTATTAGTCTGTTAGGAATCTAGAAAGGCGTGGTCGAATTGGAACTTAAAGAATTAGACAAGCAAGACAAAAGCGAATTATCAATGGTTGAAGTGGCTCATGCAATTTTAGCTGACGCCGGTAAAACCATGTCATTCGTTGATTTAACCAACGAAGTACAAAAATACTTGGGGGATAGTAACCAAGTAATTCGTGATCGTTTACCTCAATTCTATACAGATCTTAATGTCGATGGGAGCTTTATTTCCCTTGGCAATAACGTCTGGGGTCTTCGAACTTGGTACCCATACGAATCAATTAATGAAGCAACCATCAACGAGGGCGAAGAAGATAATAACAATACCCCAAAGAAGCATCGTAAAGTTAACGCCTTTATGGCTGATGCTGCTGACGACGATGATGTAATTGATTATGACAACGATGATCCAGAAGATCAGGACGATTTTGAAGACAGTTCTGATGATGACAAAGACAAATATCACAAGGATCTGGATGAAGAAAATCCTGATACTGACGATGACGCCATCGATGATGATGACGGTGTTGAAGGCGATCTTTCGGAAGTGGATCCAGACGATCATGATGATAAAGATAACGATGATGACGACAAGAATTAGACTTGACTAATTTTGTAAAATCCCTTAGTATTCTATTTGGGCACTTTACAGACATGTGAAGTATTTCGAATAAGTAATGGCTCCCTATTCAGTGAATGGGGAGCTTTTTTTATGTTATAACCAAAATTTTATGGAGGAGTTTGAGCATGACTAAGTATATTTTTGTAACCGGTGGAGTAGTTTCTTCCTTAGGAAAGGGAATTGTTTCTGCTTCAATCGGAAGATTACTGAAAAATCGTGGCTTTAATGTCACCATTCAAAAATTTGATCCATATATTAATATTGACCCAGGAACAATGAATCCTTATCAACACGGGGAAGTCTTTGTTACCGATGATGGTGCTGAAACCGATCTTGATTTGGGTCATTACGAACGTTTTATTGATAATAATTTAAACAAGTATTCTAATTTTACAACCGGTAAGATTTATGAAGAAGTTCTAAGAAAGGAACGTCATGGTGACTACCTTGGTCGGACCGTGCAGGTAATTCCTCACATTACCGGTATGATCAAACAGAAAATTATGAGTGCCGCTAAGAGTACGGATGCTGATATTGTCATTTCTGAAATTGGGGGAACGGTTGGTGACATTGAATCACTTCCATTCCTTGAGGCCATTCGTCAGATGAAACATGAAGTTGGGGACGACAACACCTTTTACATTCATGTAACCCTGGTTCCATATTTGCATGCTGCCAAAGAAATGAAGACAAAACCAACCCAACACAGTGTTAAAGAGTTACGAAGCATTGGAATTCAACCCGATATGTTGGTTCTTCGGGCAGAAAAACCAGTTAGTGATGAGATGAAGAAAAAGATCGCGATGTTCTGTGACGTTCCGGTTAAGGACATCATTGAATCAATTGACGCTCCAAACTTGTACCAGATTCCCCTTAGCTTTCAGAAACAGGATATGGATGATGAAATCCTAAAACACTTTAATGTGAAGGCTCCTGAGGCTGACATGAAATACTGGAAGAAGATGGAGAAACACATCCGCAACTTGAAAGGTGAGGTCAACATTGCCATTGTTGGAAAATACGTTGATCTAAATGATGCTTATCTTTCAGTGAACGAAGCTTTGAAGCATGCTGGATACGCTGCTGATGATAAGGTTAATATTCACATGATTGACGCTGGTACGATTGATAAAGACAATGTGGCAAAGAAGTTGAAGGGAATGGATGGTATCTTGGTTCCCGGAGGCTTTGGTAATCGTGGGGTTGAAGGAATGATTCAAGCCGTTCGATACGCCAGAGAGAAAGATATTCCTTACCTAGGTGTTTGTCTTGGGATGCAGATTGCCACTATCGAATACGCTAGAGATGTAGTGGGTTACAAGGATGCGAACTCGACTGAATTTGACCCACAGACCAAACACAACGTGATTGATCTTATGGCAGATCAAAATGATGTCACTGACGCTGGTGGTACTCAACGATTAGGTGCTTACCCAACCAAGTTAAAACCGGGTACCAAGGCTGCTAGTGCTTACGATAACAAGAAGGAAATTTCGGAACGACACCGTCATCGTTATGAGTTCAACAATAAGTTTCGCAAAGACCTTGAGGATGCCGGATTAGTTGTTTCTGGGACCTCACCAGATGATCATTTGGTAGAAGTGGTTGAAGTTCCTCACAAGAAATTCTTCGTGGCCGCTCAGTATCATCCAGAATTTCTGTCACGTCCGGATCGTCCGGAAGGCTTATTCAAGGCATTCGTGGCTGCTTCCGACAAAGAACACAAGCATAACCACAAAAAATAATTGGTCTTTCTAATAATCTTAAGAAAATAATTTCTCATTTTGTATTGTGTTTTGGTACAAATTTTCCTATGATTATTACTGAAAGATATGATATAAGTGAGGATTACCAAATTATGACGATATTAAAAATATCAGGAGGACATCCTCTATATGGTGACGTCACCGTTGGTGGAGCAAAAAACAGCACGGTTGCTTTAATTCCGGCTGCCATTTTAGCGGATAGTCCAGTGGAACTTGATATGGTTCCTGATATCCTGGATGTGCATAATCTCATGCTAATTCTCCAGTCAATGAACGTAACATCCGATTTTTCGGATGGTGTCTTAAATATTGATCCAACTAACATACTCGAGGGTGAACTCCCCGGTAAAGCAATTAAAAGTTTACGCGCCTCATACTACTTTATGGGGGCACTTCTTGGAAAGTTTCATCGCGCTACGATCAGTTTCCCAGGGGGAGACAACATCGGGCCACGGCCCATTGACCAACACATTCGGGCTTTTAAAGCCCTAGGAGCTGAAGTTAGTGAGAGTGATGATTCGGTTGACATTAATGCGACCGAGCATGGACTCCATGGAGCTTCAATCTTCTTTGACATGGTTTCTGTGGGAGCAACCATTAATACTATTTTGGCTGCCGTCAAGGCTGATGGTGTCACCACGATTAGTAATGCTGCTAAAGAACCTGAGATTATTGATATTGCATCATTTTTGAACAGTATGGGAGCTAAAATTCGTGGTGCTGGAACGGATGTGATCCGAATCCAGGGAGTTAACCATTTGCAAGCGAAGGCCACTCACACGATTATTCCAGATCGGATTGAAGCTGGGACCTATTTGACGTTAGCGGCAGCCATTGGTAAGGGCATCAACGTAAAGAACGTGATTCCCGAACATTTGCAGGCTTATACCGCTAAGCTGATTGAGGCGGGGGTTCAGTTAGAGATCGGTGAAGACAGCATTTATGTTCCGAAGACTGGAAAATTAAATGGGATTGAAGTTAAAACGGCTCCGTTTCCTGGATTTGCAACGGATCTGCAACAACCAATTACCCCGATGCTGTTTAAGGCGGATGATGATAGTGTGATTCATGACACCATCTATCCCGAGCGACAAAATCATATTGCTCAGCTGCAAAAGATGGGTGCTAATATTCGGGTTAACCCCACTGATAATTCAATTATCATCAGTAAGAGTGACAATCTTCACGGAACGACGGTTCAAGCCGGAGAAATTCGAGCAGGTGCCTCCCTAGTCATCGCTGGACTGATGGCGCAGGGACAGACCACGATTGAGAATGCTGATAATATTCTTCGTGGCTATGATAATATTACGAATAAATTAACTAACCTACATGCCAACGTTCAAATGATTGATCAAGATGACTAGTTTAGGTACCATTGCGTGTGTCAAAAAATAATGTTAAGCTATTCTAGTTGATATAATTCGATAATCAATCTCTGAACGTTGTTTAGGGCAAAAGGAGCGAGATATTATGAAAAAAGGAATTCATCCAGATTTTCACCAAGTTGTATTTCAAGATTCAAGTACTGGATTTAAGTTCATTACTGGTTCAACTGCAACCTCTGATGAAACCATCAAAATGGACGATGGCAACACTTACCCACTAATTCGTGTTGAAATTTCATCTGATTCACATCCATTCTACACTGGTAGACAAAAGTTCAACCAAGCAGATGGTGCGGTCGATCGTTTCAACAAGAAATATGGTCTTGCCAACAAATAATAATAAACAAAAAAGAGTCAACTTTAGGTTGGCTCTTTTTTTTGTGATTAAATTTAATTAACGGATCTTTGTTCATTTCTGGTTTCATTGAGTACCAGTAGAAAATTGATGAATACTAGGAGTGCCGTTGAAATGAAGACACTTGAGTAATCAAATAACGAAGAAACAATTGAACCGATGATGGGTCCAATACAGTTTCCGGCCGCCTGCATGGATTGATTCCAGCTGAAGATCCGACCAGTAACGTTGGATGGGGTGTTCTTAGCCAGAATGGCTTGAACGGCTGGTAGCATACATGCATTCGAAATTCCGATTAGAAACCGCAATCCCATTAATTCCCAAACGTTCGTGACGAACGCCATTGGGATGTAAACTAGCATGGCGAAGATGAAGCCACCTAACATGATCTTGGAGGTCCCAATCCGGTCGCCTAATGCACCTAGTTTAGGTGCCGCAAACAGTGTGGCTATCCCTGGAACCGCGGCAACAATTCCACTGTAAAAGGTAACTTGGGGACTGTTGTGCATAATTTCTTTGACATAGAGGGATAGAATTGGCGAGATGGAAAAGTTTGAGGCCTGAATGATAAGGGTGGTTAAAAACATTCCGAAGATTAACTTCACGTTAGAAAGTTCAGAAATGACCTGCTTGGTTGAGAGGTTATCTTCTTTGGCAACGGGAGTGAAGTGTTCTTTTACGAAGAATAAAGTGACAAAGAACACGGAAATAAGTAGCCCACCGGTAATAAAGAAAGTTAGTCGATATGAGAACACGGACGCTAAGATTCCGCCAATGAACGGACCAAATAGTGTTCCGGAAACGTTCCCAGTCGTCAAGATTCCAAGGGCCTTGCCGCTTTCTCGCTTTGGAACCTGGGTAGCCAGAAGGGCATTGGCATTACTCATGTAACCAGAAAAAATTCCTTGAATGAAACGTAGAGCAATTAATTGCCAAACGGCTGTCACAAATCCCATTAGGATCAAACAGACTGCCATTCCAAGGGAGGCCCGCAAAAGCATGACTTTTCTTCCGTATCGATCAGCAAGTGATCCCCAAATTGGGGATACCACAGCAGTAACGATGAAAGAGGCCGAAAAGGCCAGTCCACTATAGATACTTAACTGACTAGAACTATAGTGACCTAGAGTGGCGATGAATAAGGACAGAAAGGGCATGACTTCACTGAAACCCAGTCCGTTCATAAACATCCCAAACCACAGAGCTACTAAGTTTTTGTGCCAGATCTCTGGTGGGACCGGATCAGATATTTGATTTTTATTCTGAGTCAAATGATGCGCTTCCTTCCCGTTTGCTGTTATGATGGTCTTGCATGTACTTTAGCCACAGTGGCAAAGCTTGATCCAGCATTTGGTAGGTATCCTCAAATCGATGCGTATACCAAGGATCAACGATGTTGACCCCTTTTTTTGCCGGGGACAATGTCCATGCATAAATGAAGTTTATCCCATTGGTCTTGAGGGATCATTTCCTTAAGATCACTGATATTATAATCATCCATGGTAATAATATAGTCAGCATTTTGGATGTCAGTTGCAGTGATCGGATGTGATCGCTTGCCACGATAATCTAAATGATGGGCGTCCATGGTTTTTTGAGCACCAGGATGAGGACGGCTGCCTGCTTCATCATTTTCAGTGGCAGCTGAGCTCACCGAATAGTTGTCGGAAAGCCCTTCATTTGTAAGCATTTTTTTAAACATTGCTTCTGCCATGGGAGATCGACAAATATTCCCTAGGCAGACAAATAAAACATTTGTTTTTTTCATAATCCACTCTCCCAAAATTAAATCATTACTACCATATTAACAGTAATCGGATTTTATATGTATAAAAAAGAACGCAAATTATAACGTAGGAAAGGATCACGAGTTGGAAATGGTTGTTAAAAGTCTCGTTTACAATGAAGGGAGTATGAAAGTATTGGAGTAGAAGAATATGTTAACTAATACAGTGTATTTCCAAGTTAATCCAGTTAAGAATTTTGCTTGCAGCTGGGGCATTCTTCCCTCGGATTTTTTAAATGGAATTAAAAATGAACCACAAAACATTATTTTATTGAATGATGACTACCAAAACGCAAATGATTTTAATATGTCGACTAAGTTTGACCTAATTGCTGGGGAAAATGAGATTAGAGAATACATGATTGATAATCGAACCAGTACGAAAAAGTGGGTTGATTTGAAAAGTAAAGAGGATCTGGATTCTTTAAGTGAAGACGAAATTGCTGATTTGTTGTATTTGAGTCACATGGGAATGCCCATGACTGGAATCAGCCCGTTTTCAGCTAAGATTAATAATCAATTTGTTTTCTTGAGTGATTCAACTGGTTTTACCAAGGTTTATCTCCGTCGCTTCAATGAAATTAATCAAATTTTAGCCGTTTGTCTGAAACGTCACTTAAAAGAACAGTGGAACAAGAGACGAGTGTTTGTGAAGTCAATCCCCTTTAAAGACGTTGATCTCCAGACACTAACGAAGTTATTAAAATTAGGTATTACCGGGGTGATCATTCCTTGTGATATGGTAGAAATAGAAAAGCCGAAACTGGAAATTCCCTTAATGAGGCATCGAAAGCAGTCGCCACGGGTGATCTGGAACTCTGAGGCCCAGCTACGTGCCGGAACTGAGAAAGTTGGCCAGATCACTTATGATATTTCCACTCAGACGTGGGAATTGCGTAAGGATGTTGATGATGAGGGAGAATTAAACGATTTGGTTTAAGCGAACCGAATCGCTTTTTTGCTGGACTTTTTCTGATATACTTTAAATGCATTTAGATCGAATTAATAGGAGTTTTGTTATGAAAATGAACCTTTTAGAGATTGCCAAAGCCGTCAACGGCGACTTGAATTCAAAAAAATATGAAAATGTGGATGTGACGGGCGTTTCGTTTGATAGTCGGAAGCTAAAGCCAAACGACCTGTTTGTGCCACTTACGGGGAAACATGATGGTCATGACTTCATTGCAAGTGCCATTGAAAACGGCGCTAGTGCAACCTTTTGGAATAAAAGTAGAAGTGAGGACGCGCCAAAGGGATTCCCAGTTATCTTAGTTGATGACACTTTGAAAGCTCTTCAAGACTTGAGTAGTCATTACTTAAATAAGATTAATCCGAAGGTGGTCGCCATTACGGGAAGTAACGGTAAAACTACCACTAAGGATATGATTGCTTCCATTCTTGCCACCCAGTTTAATGTATGCAAAACGCATGCGAACTTTAATAATGAGATTGGGGTTCCCATCACCATTCTTTCCATGGAATCGAACACTGAATACTTGGTGGTTGAAATGGGGATGGATAGACCGGGTCAGCTTGACTTCTTGAGTAAACTGGTGAAGCCTGATATCGCCGTCATTACGATGATTGGAGAGGCCCACATTGAGTTCTTTGGTACTCGTGATAAGATTGCGGACGCTAAGATGGAAATCACCCATGGTTTAAGACCTGACGGGGTGTTTGTCTATGATGGGGATGAACCATTATTAAATGAACGCGCTAAGGAACTCGATGTTGAAAAATTAACCTTCGGAAGAAAAGATACTAATGATATTTATCCAAAGGACGTGTTTGATGGCGATCATGAGACCACGTTTAAGACCAACAAACTTGGCAACATGAAGTTCACCATTCCTTTGATTGGTGATTACAATGTTAATAATGCCCTAGCTGCGATTGAAGTCGGTGAGTTAGCTGAGATTTTACCAGCCAACATGCGTGGAGCGTTAGA
Source organism: Fructilactobacillus fructivorans (assembly GCF_000814735.1). Lineage (NCBI taxonomy): Bacteria > Bacillati > Bacillota > Bacilli > Lactobacillales > Lactobacillaceae > Fructilactobacillus > Fructilactobacillus fructivorans. The sequence goes on along the minus strand of NZ_JOJZ01000024.1, from coordinate 21,336 downwards.
TCATACGAATTTTACTAACAATCGAACGGAATGGGTTAAAGGTGCAAACGGTGAGATGATCTTGAGCGATGTTTATAATTCGAACCCGTCCGCTTTAAAGGCGGTGTTAAAGGCCTTTCAGGATACTCATTTGGATGGAAAACGAATTGCCGTTTTGGGTGACATGCTCGAATTAGGCGATCATGCTCAAGAAATGCATGAGGGAATTTCAGATGCCATTAATCCCCAATTGATTCAACAAGTTTATCTGGTTGGACCGCTGATGAAGTCATTATATAAAATGTTACAAAAAAAATATCCAAATCAAAATAACCTCCATTATTACGCAACCGATCAACTGGATCAACTAGCTAAAGACTTAGACCCCCAGTTATCTACTGGTGATGAGGTCTTGCTCAAAGGGAGTCACGGGATTCACTTAGAACAAGTTTTAAAAGCATTAGAATAGTTTTGCTTAGCGGTTTTGATTTGTGAAATTTGGTTAAATGGTGTAATATATTTTAGACACGTAATCGCTGAAGTATTTAGAAATAAGTGTGGATCAGATAACTTGCGCACTACGGGAAACGGATTTTTCTCAAGCAAATTATTGAATCCACAGTTGTTGTTTCAATAGGAGGAACACATTTGAAGTTTAAAGATTTAGGACTATCAGATAGTCTACTAAAAGCCATTGAGAAATCAGGCTTTGATGAACCCACTCCAATCCAAGCCCAAACAATTCCATTATTGCTTAAGGGTCAGGATGTGATTGGACAGGCTCAAACTGGAACCGGGAAAACGGCTGCGTTTGCCCTTCCAATTCTACAAGAGATCGATCTGAACAATCCAGACGTTCAGGCCCTTGTCATTTCACCAACTAGAGAACTAGCAATTCAGACCCAAAAAGAGATGCAACGACTCGGTGGGGTTGAAGGTGCTCGAGTTCAGGTTGTTTATGGTGGTTCTGACATCCGTCAACAGATTAGAGATTTGAAGAAGAAACCACAGATTGTGGTAGGAACTCCAGGACGGATACTTGATCACATTAATCGTCGTACTTTAAAGCTTGGTCACGTTAAGTACCTTGTTTTGGATGAAGCGGATGAAATGCTTAACATGGGTTTCTTAGATGATATCGAGAGTATCATCAAGAACATTCCAAGTGATCGACAAACTTTGCTTTTCTCAGCAACGATGCCAGCTCCCATTAAGCGAGTTGGGGTTCAGTTCATGAGGGATCCAAAGCAGATTACCGTTAAGTCTAAGGAATTAACCACTGATTTAGTTGATCAGTACTACGTTAAAGTAAAGGACAATGAGAAGTTTGATACGATGACACGTTTGTTTGACGTTCAAACTCCCAAAGTTACCATCGTTTTTTGTCGAACTAAGCGTCGAGTTGATGAAGTTTCCAAGGGACTAATTGCACGAGGATATCGTGCTGCCGGCCTTCATGGTGATTTAACTCAGAAGCGTCGTACTCAAATTATGAATGAGTTCAAGAACGACAAAATTAATTATTTAGTTGCAACCGATGTTGCTGCTAGAGGAATTGATGTTTCAGGAGTAACTTACGTTTATAACTTTGATATTCCTCAGGATCCTGAGAGTTATGTCCATCGAATTGGACGAACTGGTCGTGCCGGTCATCATGGTACTTCCGTTACTTTTGTAACCCCCAACGAAATGAGTTACCTTCGTGGGATTGAAAAGTTGACCAAGGTGAGAATGTTACCTTTGAAGCCACCTTCAGAGGATGAAGCACTTGCTGGACAGTTAAAGTTTGCAGAAAATGATATTGAGAAACTGGTTCAAAAGACTGATACAGCCAAGTTTGAACGAGTTGCTAAAAAGTTACTTGAAAAGTATGACAGTGTTGATTTAGTATCGGCATTGTTAAATGACATGACAAGAGATCAAGTTAAGGTTCATATTACTGCTGAAAAACCACTCAAGAATCATGGTGGATTCGGCGGACACCGTGGTGGTGGTTATCACGGAAAACGTAATGATCGCAATAGTCACAAACGATTTGGTAATCGTCGTGGTGGACATGACTCTAGACGTCATGATTCACGAGGACGTAACGGTGGAAATCACGGTAAATCAAAGGGTTTCGTCATTAAGAATAAGTAGAAAAAAGAGAACCACGAGTGGTTCTCTTTTTGTTTAGAAAATTAATTTGTTAAGTGCTATAATAATCATCAAAGAATAATTAGATAGTACTTTATTCAAGGAAGTATACGTTATGGCAGTGGGAAAAAACCGAAATGCACAACTAGTGATTGACGAAGATGCTATTTTTCATAATATTAGTGAAGAGCGGAAACGCTTAGACTCGAAGTCGGATTTATTTATGGTCGTTAAAGCCAATGCTTACGGTCATGGAGCGGTTCAGGTTGCCGGAATTGCTAAGGCAGCTGGAGCGACTGGCTTTTGTGTTGCAATCTTGGACGAGGCCATTCAGCTTAGAGAAGCGGGCTTTGTTTCAGAGCCGATTCTCGTTTTAGGGCTTTCTGATCTGAACAACGTCCCATTAATCTCGAAGTACAACGTTTCAGTCACGGTTAGTTCAGTCGATTGGATCAAGCAGGCAGCTGAATTAGCCCAAAAGTTGGGACTTAAAAACAAGATTAGGGTTCATTTAGCTCTAGATACGGGAATGGGACGAATCGGACTACAAACCGTTTCTGAAGTTAAAGATGCAATAGTTGAGTTGAAGCGAACTAGCGAGTATATTGATTTTGAGGGAGTTTTTACTCATTTTTCCACTGCAGATAGCACTGATGATGATTACTTTCAGTATCAGTTAGACAATTTTAATGAATTGATGACTGCAATTCCTGAGAAACCGCGCTACGTTCATGTGGCTAACTCAGCCACTAGTATGTGGCACAAAGCAGCGGGGGGAAACATGGTCCGTTTTGGAGTGGCTGGCTATGGTTTAAATCCGTCTGGGGTTGCGATTGCGTCGCCATTTAAGTTGGAACCTGCCATGAGCTTCACGAGCGAATTAATTTACGTGAAGGAGGTTCAGAGCGGTCGTTCAATTGGATACGGGGCAACTTATACATCCGATTCAAGGGAGTGGATTGGAACGGTTCCTGTTGGCTATGCGGACGGTGTTCGCCGCTCGATGCAGGGATTTTCAGTTCTTGTGGATGGTCAGTATTGTCCCATCGTTGGTAGAGTATGTATGGATCAACTAATGGTTAGGTTACCTTACAAGATGCCGATCGGAACTAAGGTTACCTTGGTTGGAACCGATCACGACCATACCATTACTTTACAGGACGTTGCTGACTATTGTCATACCATTCATTATGAGATTGCATGTGGGTATTCTAGCCGTTTACCACGTGTTTATCGGTCAAGTGATCATCTGAAGTAAATATTTGTAAGAGGGAGTATCTCCATGATATACAAATACGTGATTAATCCTATCTGGATCCAGAAAAATGAAGAATATTCCACCAAACGGGGACTTTCTTTTGACAACCACAAGATTGCCATGAGTTGTGACTCGTTTGATAAAGACCCTCTAATTAATTCTTTGATTTATGGCTACTCAGTCATGGCCAACTTAAATTCACTAATTGTCGATGAGTATTCTCCGTGCGAAGATGAAGTATCTAAGCGGTTATTCGATGACTATGAGAACGAAAAGTCACGACTGTAAGTTTATTTATGCGGAAGGAATAGTCTATGGAAAACGTTGAGATTAAACGTGGCGATATTTTCTATGCAGACTTATCTCCAGTCGTTGGTTCTGAACAAGGTGGGATGCGCCCTGTGTTGGTAGTGCAAAATAACGTGGGAAATCACTATAGTCCCACTGTGATTGTGGCTGCTATTACAGCTCGAATTACAAAGCCCAAGATGCCTACGCACGTGGGCATTACACCTCAGAACGCCGGAATTGAGAAGAGTTCGGTGATTCTGTTAGAACAAATTAGGACAATTGATAAGCAGCGTCTTAAAGATCATGTCACCCATTTAAGTAAAGATATCATGAGAAAAGTTGATGCTGGTCTCAGCCTAAGTCTGGGACTCAGCCGGAGCACACACGAAGTCTGATGATACATAATATAAAAAGGAACGTGGAATTATTCCACGTTCCTTTTTATATCTAATTTTCTTCGATTGGGGTTTCTTTGGACTCCTGTTTTAAATCTTCTACCTCGGGAACCTTGAAGCCCTTGCGCTCAAGGGCGGCAATGATCCGATTCAAACGTTCTTTGGTAACTTTAGAAGGAAGGGTAAACATGGTCCTCCGATAAATTGTTTTGCCGGTTCGATCTACTGAATCCAGACTGATAACACTGGAAATGGCGGTGTACCTAGTAATAATGTGGGCCATCTCTTCTAGATCACCTCGTTCACCAGGTGAAATTACAGAGATTACGTAGCTTCCAAACTTTACGTTCCAAGACTGAGATAAACTTTCCATCAGTTTGGTGTGGGTTAAGATTCCGTAGAAATCATTGAACTCGTCTAAAATGGCAATGTACGGGAGATCTTTGATCGTAAAGAAGACCTTAAAAAAGGCGGAATTCAGGTTAACGAACTTGGTTTCGTTCCGAATTAGCGTCATCACCGAGTCGGACATTTTGCCGCCGTCAGCTTCATGTTTGTAGATGTGCATTCGATAAATATTTCCCTTAAATGCCTTGTGAGTGGCATCTAAGACGGGGATACAACGAAAATGGTTCTTTTCCATTAATTTCAATGCAGTGTCAAGATCAGTGTTTTCGTCCACAGTGATCAAGTCGCTCTTAGGTTTAACTAAAGATTGCAAAATCATGGCTAAGGCTCCTCACGTAAGTAATATTTAATTAATACTAACACAAAATAACTGAGAGCATAAAAAAACAGACATAAATGTCTGCTTTTTAAAATTAAATTTTAAAGATCGATCGTCTTCATACCCTTATCAATTGTTTCTTTAAGTGTCTTAGCAGAAGCGCTCATCTTATCTTTTTCGTCATCGCTTAGTGGAACTTCAAGAACCTTAGCAACTCCGGAAGCATTGACGATGGCTGGAGTACCGATATAAATGTCGGATAAACCGTATTGTCCATCAACTGGAGCACCAATTGGAAGGACGGTGTTTTCATCTCTTAAGATGGCTTTTGAGATTCTCATCAAAGCAGTTCCAACTCCGTAGAAAGTAGCACCCTTCTTGTTGATGATTTCGTAAGCCTTGTTTCTGGTTTCGTCTTCCATCTTCAATAGGTCGTCTTTGGTAACACCATTTTTCTTAGCGAATTCAACCAATGGGACATTTCCGATTGAGGCTTCGTCGATGTCAGCAAATTCAGAGTCACCATGTTCACCCATTACGTAAGCATTGATGCTTTGAGGGTTAACGTTTAGTTTCTTACCAACAGCAACTTGGAAACGTGAGGTATCAAGTGAAGTACCTGAACCAAAGACCTTGTTTCTAGGGAAACCAGAAATCTTTTGGGTTGCGTAAGTCAAAATGTCAACTGGGTTGGCAGCAACTAAGAAAATTCCATCAAAACCAGAATCAACTACTGGTTTAACGATGGTAGTCAAGATCTTTAAGTTCTTGTTAACAAGGTCAAGTCTAGTTTCACCAGGCTTTTGTGGTGCACCAGCAGTGATAACCACTAAGTCAGCGTCTTTACAGTCGCTGTAGTCACCAGAGTAGATCTTCTTTGGAGAAGTGAAGGGTTGGGCATCTTCAAGATCCAATGCGTCTCCTTCAGTTCGGTTCTTGTCAATATCAACAACTACAAATTCTTCGGCGATACCTTGTTGCATCATTGCGAATGCATATGATGAACCAACGGCACCATCACCGACTAAAACAACTTTTTCATGTTTTTCAGCCATAATATTTCTCCCTCTTGAAATTAGTTTGTTCACAAACTAATTATATCATGAACGAATTTAATTATACAGAACCTTATGTTAAGTGGTGGCGTATCAAATCAAATCGTTAATTTATTATGATACAATAAACATGATTAAGCCGAGTGAATATTCATTTCGGCCATTTTGCGTTAATTAGAAGTAAATGGGAGACATTAATGATGAAAATGATTGTGGGATTAGGCAATGTCGGTTCTGAGTTCGATGGAACCAGACATAACACCGGATTTATGGTAGTTGATCAGTTTGCGGATCAAAACGGCATTGAGATTAACAAGCAAAAGTTAGATGCCATGTACGGAACCGGAATTGTAAATGGCGAAAAAGTCATGGTCGTTAAACCAACCACCATGATGAATGATTCTGGAAGGGCCGTTCATCCCTTGATGCAGTTTTACAAGTTGGATTTAGACGACCTAGTGATTGTGTACGATGACATGGATCTCCCAGTTGGTCGTATTCGCTTACGAAATCATGGTTCTGCTGGTGGACATAACGGAATTAAGAGTATGATTGCTCACCTGGGAACTGACCAGTTTAACCGAATTAAAGTGGGAACCAGCCATCCCAAACGCGAGAGTGTCGTTAATTATGTATTAGGTAAATTTAGTTTAGAACAGCGTGCTCCGTTTGGTGAAGCCAAGGATCATGCGGTGAAAGCACTGAACGAGTGGGTTTCTGGAACCGACTTTAGTAAATTAGAAAATCAGTTTAATTAATCCGTATTAATAAATAGAGAGGGGATGAGTTTTTGAAGTTAGATGAAACACTTAGGGAAATGCCACAATATGAGAAGATTAGTTCCAAGCTTGATCCAGATACCAAGCAGTTAATTACTGGAACTAGTGGTTCCGCTCGGACTCTACTCTTAAAGCAATTAATTAATGATAAGCAAAAACCAACGATTTACGTTACCGATACGATGAATCATGCGGATCAAATGACCGAGTCGTTTAATGATGTCATGGATTCAGACCAAGTCTTTGAGTTTCCTGCTGAAGAGTTAGTGGCAGCGGAAATTGCGACGAGTTCACCCCAATATCGAGCTCAGCGAGTTCGGGCATTAAATGCGCTTGAATCTGGGAAACCGGTCGTAGTAATTGTTTCAACGGCGGGATTAAAACGTTATTTACCTGAGCCAGTTAGTTTTAATCAAGCCCAATTACATGCTCAGGTGGGTGACGATTTGGATCTTGAAAAGATCCAGCAAGAGTTAGTCCAGATGGGTTACGAAAGAAAAAACATGGTAGCCGCTCCTGGGGAGTTCGCTAATCGGGGATCCATTTTGGATATTTATCCGTTAAACTCGGATTATCCCGTTCGAATTGACTTCTTCGACACTGAAGTTGATTCAATGCGATATTTTGATGCTGCAACGCAACGGAGTGTTAAAAACATCAATGAGATTAACGTGTTGCCGGCTTCCGATTTCTTGCCAAGTGAGGCGGACCGAAAGCATGGAATTAAGGAACTTCAAAAACGATTAGATCAGGCCATTAAGGATGATGGCAGTGATATCCTGGTTGATAAAATTCAGCAGGTAATTGATGGACTAAAGGGAAAATCGATTGATCAAAAGTGGAGCGAGTATAGTCAGTTTATTTTCGAAAAAGAAACGTCAATTTTGGACTATCTGCCTGAAAATGGAATGGTCGTCTACGATGACTACAGTCGGGTTCGGGATGCTAATAAGCAACTTGAAAACGATGAAAAAAACTGGCGTGAGTCGATTGCAGACAATCATGAGTTGTTTTCCGATCAGAAGTTGTCATTAGACTTTAGGACGATTACTAGAAATGATCACCATGCCACACTCTTATTTTCTTTGTTTCAAAAGGGCTTAGGAAGGATGAAGCTTTCCGACATCATCGACATTAAAGTTCATCCCATGCAGCGTTTCTTTGGGCAAATGCCGATGTTTAAAGCTGAAATGCAGCGGTACCAAACCGAAAAACGGACCGTGGTAATTGCGGTTGGTGATGAAAAACGGGTTGAAAAAGTTTCTTCCACTTTAAACGATTTTGGAGTCGATGCCATTGAATCGACCACTGATAATATTATTAAGGGTAAAACCCAGATTGTGTCTGCTAACCTCAAAGATGGATTCGACCTTCCGGCTGCTAACCTGGCAGTTGTGTCAGAATCAGACATGTTTAAACGGGTTAACGAACAAAAAAAGAAGAAACGAGTAAGACGACAGACCTTTTCAAACGCAGAGCGAATCAAGAGTTATACCGACTTGAAACCCGGGGACTACGTTGTGCACGTGAACCACGGAATTGGTCGTTATGATGGTATGAAAACCATGGAAGTTGATGGTCGTCATCAGGATTATATGACCTTAACTTACCAAAAAGGTGCCAAAATTTACGTGCCGGTTGATCAATTAAATCTGGTTCAAAAATACGTTTCATCAGAAGATAAGCACCCTAAAATTAATAAACTTGGTGGTACCGAATGGGCAAAAACCAAGCGTTCGGTTGCTTCAAAAGTAGAGGATATCGCCGATGATTTGGTGGACTTGTATGCCAAACGTGAGGCTGAATCCGGTTATGCTTTTCCGGTTGATGATCAATACCAGACTGAATTTGAACAGGCCTTTCCTTACACTGAGACTCCAGATCAAATTCGGAGCACGGATGAAATTAAAAAAGACATGGAAAGTCCACATCCGATGGATCGTTTATTAGTCGGAGACGTTGGCTATGGAAAGACCGAGGTTGCCCTAAGAGCTGCCTTTAAGGCGGTTGAAGCTGGAAAGCAGGTCGCTTTTCTAGTACCAACAACGGTCTTAGCTCAACAACATTATGAGACGATGATGGAACGTTTTGACGGGTTCCCGGTTAAAGTTGGGGTGTTGTCTCGATTTGATACCCCCAAGCAAACTCGCCAGACCATTCAAGATTTAAAGGATGGCAAGATTGACATTGTGGTTGGAACCCATCGTTTGCTTTCAAAAGACGTGAAGTTCAATGATCTAGGACTTCTCATTGTGGATGAAGAGCAACGCTTTGGGGTTAAGCACAAAGAAAAGATTAAGGAATTGAGGTCGAACGTTGATGTATTAACGTTGACGGCAACCCCGATTCCGCGAACGTTGAACATGTCGATGATGGGAGTCCGTGATCTTTCAGTCATTGAGACGCCGCCAGCTAATCGTTATCCAATTCAAACTTACGTGATGGAACAAAATGAAGGTTCCATCGTGGACGGAATCAGGCGTGAAATGCAACGGGGCGGTCAAGTCTTTTATCTGCATAACCGGGTCAAAGATATTGATCAAACGGTTGATAAACTGCAGACGTTACTACCGGATGCAAGAATTGCTTCCATTAATGGTCAGATGTCTGAAAACGAGATGGAAGGAATTCTGTACGATTTCGTAAACGGCGATTATGATGTATTGGTTACGACCACCATTATCGAAACGGGTGTTGATATTCCGAACGCTAACACTTTGTTCGTTGAAGACGCTGATCGCATGGGACTATCCCAACTTTATCAGATTCGGGGCCGAATTGGTCGTAGTAATCGAGTTGGGCAAGCCTACTTTATGTATCAGCCTAACAAGGTTTTGACTGAGGTTTCGGAGAATCGTTTGGAAGCCATTAAGGATTTCACCGAATTGGGTTCTGGATTTAAGGTGGCCATGCGGGACCTTTCCATTCGGGGAGCCGGCAACGTGCTTGGCAAACAGCAGCATGGTTTCATCAATTCGGTTGGTTATGATATGTACACTAAGATGTTATCTGATGCAGTTTCTAAGAAAAAGGGACAGCATCGGGTGGTTGAAAAATCGGATTCGAAGGTTGAACTTGGCATTGAAGCCTACCTGCCATCAACCTACATTGAAGATCAACAACAGAAGATTGAATTGTATAAGCGGATTCGCCAGATGGACAGCGAAGATCAGTTCACGGAACTTCAAAGTGACTTAATTGATCGTTTTGGTGAGTATCCGGTTGAAGTTGCTAATTTACTTGAAATCGACCGAATTAAAATGTTGGCTGATTATGATTTAATTGAAAAGATTCGAAAGGATCAAAGCAATTTGATGGTAACCGTCAGTAAAACGGGAACCCAAAAGTTCACTAGTAAGGATATCCTAAAGGCTATTGCTGATACTGACTTTCGATCAGCCGTTAAGGTTGTGGACGGACGCTATCAGATTAAATTAGTGGTTCAACCAACGATGAAAGACAAAGATTGGTTAAGCCAGTTGTATAAGTTTGTTAGTGGCTTAAGTAAAATCAGATTGGAACAAGAAGAGCATGAATCAAAAGACAAATAAGAAAATTATTAGCGGGACCTTGATTCTTTCCATTGCTGCCATTATTTCAAAGGTGCTGAGTGCGGTTTATCGCATCCCACTGGAAAACTTTGTTGGAAACGTTGGTTTCTACATTTATCAGCAGGTTTATCCGATCTATGGCATTGGAGTAGCATTTGCGTTGACTGGTCTGCCGGCTTTCATTTCGAAACTGATTGTGGAACGGGACACGGAGGAAGCAAAGCAGACTTTGTTCTTTCAAATCATGGTAATTTTGACGATCATTACAGTGGTGATCTTTGCCGGTCTTCAACTGTTTTCTTCTGAAATTGCTACTTTAATGGGAGATCTTGAACTAAAGCCTGTGATTCAAGCAGTCAGCTGGATGTTCTTATTAATGCCACTGTTAGCTGACATTCGGGGATATTATCAGTCTTCGATGCAGATGATTCCGACGGCTACTTCTCAGGTAGTGGAGCAGGTAGTCCGGGTTGCCATGATTATCGTGGTTGCTTACCTAGCAGCTGCTCAACATTGGAACTTATATCACATGGGAACTTTAGCCATGCTATCAGCACCGGTGGCTGCCGTGTTTGCGGCCGTGATTTTGCTTGGTCAATCTCACCACCTTTTTCGGCATTTTCATTTGGCTGATTTAAAGTTTAACTATGTGACTTTAACCAAGCAAATTGTCCTAGAGGGTGGTGTCTTAAGCATCCTAGCGGCTTTGATGGTTTTAATGCAGCTGGTGGATTCGTTTACAGTGAAAAACGGGCTAGTTGCCAGCGGATTAAGTAATCTCGTTGCCCAAACCCAGAAGGGGATCTATGATCGGGCACAACCCATTGTTCAGTTAGGATTGGTAATTGGAACGGCGATTTCGTCCACGGTTCTTCCCCAGATGGCCTACTATTACCATACTGGAAAAGAAAAGTCCTTTAAGACCTTGGTAAAACACAGTATGCGGATTACACTGGTGGTAACGATGGCAGTTACCTTTGGATTAATTAGTATCATGCCTCAACTGAACCACCTTTTGTTCGGGAGTTATGATTTGGATCTGACCCTTGCCATTTATTGCCTCAGTATCCTGTTTGCAACGATGGTAACCGCATTTAATTCGGTTTTACAAAGTATCAATAACTTTAAGAGTACGGCAGTAGCAATTTTTGGTGGATTATTATGTAAGCTCGCTTTAACTAGAATATTTGTTGTTCACTTTGGAATTATGGGAGCCTCTTTATCAACCATCATTGCTTTAGCAGTGGTTCTTTTGGTTAACTGGTATACCAGTCCCAAGCAAGTTCATGAACATATCTTTAGGGTAGACTTTCTGATAAAAGTAGCGGCCATCAGTATAGTAATGATGATTGTGATTGGATTACTAGGATGGTTACTTAATTATTATTTGGGTAATGGAAGTAGACTAATGGATATCGTTAAGCTGATGGTGGTCATCCCAGTGGGAGCCATTGTGTTCCTAGGAATGTGTTTAAAGGGGAAAGTCCTCAGTGCTTCCGAATTAGAAATGATTCCGATTCTAAATCGATTTGTAGGAGATAAGATTAAATGAGAATTGATAAATTTTTGAAAATTGCACGAATTATAAAACGGCGTCCGATTGCTAAAAAAATTGCTGATCAGGGACGGGTTTTTGTAAATGGAGAACCAGCAAAATCTTCAAGTAAAGTTTCTGTTGGTGATCAGATTTTAATTAAATTTGGGAATAAGAATTTAACGGTAGAAGTTTTGCAATTGTTAGATACTACTAAAAAAGCTGACTCTGATACCATGTATAAAACAATCAGCGAAACATACGATCGTGATTATAAAGCAGAAAACGATGAGTTAGAATAATTATTGTTAAATTAATATTATATTCTGGATTGGCTTGTGTTATTATGATCATATAAACTTGTGGAGGCATTTCTGATGAACAGAAATAATAATGTAGAGTATTTGAATTCTGCTTCAAGGAAAAATAAGAAAAATCAACAAAAGAATCGTCCTAAAGTTAATAAACGAACTAAACGTCTCATGGCGATCGTAGCGGTTTTTGCTGTGGTTATTATTGCACTTGGATGGCAAATTGTTGATGGAATGAATCAAATCCACGAAGTAAACGCCCAAATTACTGAAAAGCAACAGGATTATCGGGTGGAAAAACAAAAAGAAAAAGGGCTTAATGAACAGATTAAGCTGTTAAATAACAAGAATTATCTTCAGGAATTGATGCGAGCCAAATATTATTACACAAAACCGGGCGAAACAGTTTACAGTTTCCCACAGAATAGTAATATTGGTAATGAATAGAGGGTTACGATTGTGTAATCTTCTTTTATTTTACTTTGAAGTATTATGTTATAATTAACTCAACATTTATTAGGAGGAATGGCTTTTTTATGGCAATTAAGGTTGGAGAGAAAGTCACTGGAAAAGTTTCTGGAATTACTAATTTTGGAGCTTTTATTGATCTAGGCGATCACAAGACTGGATTGGTTCATATCAGTGAAGTTTCTGATGGTTACGTGAAGGATATTCATGATATTTTGTCTGTTGGCGATGAAGTGACCGTTAAGGTTTTGAGCATTGGGGATGACGGTAAGATCGGCTTATCCATCCGCAAGGCTTCTGATCATCCAGGCGAAGGATCACATTCACATCATGGTGAACATAATCATGATGAGCATTCACACCATGGACACGCAAATAATGGGAATCATGGACATCGTGGTGGCCACGACAATCGGAATGGCCATAAGGGTAAGAATGAAAGCTTTGATGACTTACTTTCAGATTTCATGAAAGAAAGCGAAAGTCGGATGTCCGTAATCAAGAAAAACACAGAAGGTAAACGCGGTGGCCGTGGTGGCCGTCGTAGTTAATGAACGAATAACTGAGCAATCTGCTCGGCTTTTTTGTTTTGGAGGTTAATTTGAATTTACAACGTCAAATTAATTCATTAATTAATAAGGAACACTGGTGGAATGAAGCTCAACCAGTTGTGGTTGGCGTGTCAACGGGGGTTGATTCCATGGTGTTATTGAACTTGTTGGAGCATTTACCTAAGCTGATAAAGCCTCGAATCATCGTTGCCCACGTTAATCATCATTTAAGAGAGCAAAGTACCATTGAAGAGCGGTTTATAACTGAATATTGTAGGAACCATCACCTTGAGTTAATGGTTGGAAATTGGGACCCTAATGACATTCATAGTGGAATCGAAGCCAGAGCACGTCAGTTTCGGTATCATTTTTTTACTAAGGTAATGGATGAAAAGGGTGCCACAATTCTTTTAACCGCTCACCAGGCCAATGACCAGGCTGAGACTGTCCTCATGAAACTGATTCGAAGCGGAAATTTAATGGAGTGCCAGGGAATTCAACCAATTCGGCCGTTTCATAATGGTAAGATTATTCGCCCAATGTTATCTTTCTCAAAAAATAATATTCGGGCTTATGCTCGTAGTCATGGGTTAGTTTGGTACGAAGATGAGACTAATTTTGGAGAAGAGGTTTTGCGAAACCGAATTCGGAACCAAATTTTACCGAACCTAATGAAAGAAAATCCTCAAGTAATATCCCATCTTGCTAATTTTGCTAAAAACTTACAGTCTGAGATTGCTGGGGCGGAAGAATTGGCCTCAACATTTTTGCAACATCAAGATCTTAAGGTAAAGAATGACCGAGTTAGTGCTCGATCCGATTTAATTAAAACAGATCAACTACCAATTTTACTGCGAACGTTACTAAAGAAACTGACAACTTCAGTTACTCTTTCTGACAACCAAATTACAGAAATCATGACTTTAGTTAAAGATTTTGAAAAACCTCAAGGAAAATTGCAAATTTCAAATGCTTATTTTTTTGAAAAAAGTTATAATAGTATCATGTTTTTTAAGCAATCTCCTAACAATTACGATGAAGACCGTGATAAAAGTTCGTTTGTGGTAAAATTAAACACGTGGAACTACGATAATAATGGATTTAACTTTGGAATTTTTGATAAGAATCATGTTCCAAAGGGGAAATTCGATCGTGTTAGTTACTTCGATTTAGCGACTGCGCAATTTCCTTTATCTATAAGAAGTGGTCAGCCGACTGATACCATTGAACTTAAAAATGGCGGACATCAAAGTTTAAGAAGATTGTTAATTAATCAAAAGGTTCCAAGTGAAAAACGGCGTCATGTCAAGGTGTTGGTAGATAGTAAGGAACAGGTTTTAGCAATCATTGGTTACAAAGAAAGTCGGAAGTCGTCGCCAAGTGCGACAAACGGGTATGAACTTTTAGTTACGCGAAAGGATGTAACAAATGAATGACGATATTGAGAGGGTTCTATATAGTCAAGAAGACATTGCCGCTGCGGTAAGAAGATTGGGAAAACAGTTAAGTAATGATTATCGGGACAAAAAGCCACTAGTGGTTTGCGTACTTACTGGTGCTGTTTTATTTATGAGCGATATTATTCGTCAGATGGACATATACTTAGATATTGATTTTGTAGACGTTTCAAGTTATAAGGGTGGAACTGCCTCAACCGGAAAGGTAGAGCTCATCCGTGATCTTGACAGTGATGTTAGTGGTCGTGACATTATTTTTGTTGAAGATATTATTGATACGGGAAGAACCCTTCAATTTCTCGAAGATTTAGTTTCAGATCGAGGAGCTAACTCAATTAAAGTTTGTACCATTTTTGATAAACCCGAGGGACGGGTCGTTTCTGCTAAGGCAGATTACGTTGGATTTAATGTTCCAAATGAATTTATTGTGGGTTATGGACTTGATTACAAGGGTTTTTATCGTAATTTGCCATACATTGGAATTTTAAAACCTTCAATTTATTCGGCCTAAACGGTCGTTCATTTAAAGTAAAAGTGATAACATTCTATTTGTTATCTTTTCGAGAAATAAGATTGGGAGGCACAAATGAAAAATAATAAAAATGGGCTTTTTAAGAGTAGTCTATTTTATATCATCATCTTTGTGGTTGTCATGGGTGTTATTATGTTGGTCACTGGTGGTGGCGGATCACAAAGCACTCAAACTCAGGGAATTCGTTCAAGTCAATTTACTAATGATTTGCAGACGAATAAAGTCAAGAATTTCTCTGTTCAACCTTCTGGCGGTGTATATAAAATAACTGGTCAGTACAAGAAACCCCAAAATGTTAAGCAGAAGAATAATGGAATTCCGCTTAACTTTAGTAATGGAAAACTTACCAAGTCTAGTAACAATAACTACACTAAGGTAAATGGATTCACTACTAGTGTTTTAAAGAACGATTCATCCGTTAGTCAGATTACCAAGTTGGCTAACAAGAACAAGGTACCGATGAGTACCAAAGAAACACAATCGAATAGTTTTTGGTTGAACCTAGCCATCTCAGTTCTACCATTATTAATCTTCATCTATTTGTTCTACATTATGATGAAACAAGCTGGTGGAGCTGGCGGTGGTGCCGGTGGTGTCATGAAAGTCGGCAAGAGTCAGGCTAAGCCAGTCAAGAGTAGTGTTAAGTTTAGTGATGTTGCTGGTGAAGATGAAGAGAAACAAGAACTGGTTGAAGTTGTTGAATTCTTGAAGGATCCGAAGAAATTTACTAAACTTGGTGCCGTCATTCCCAAAGGTGTTTTACTTGAGGGACCTCCTGGTACCGGTAAGACCTTGCTAGCTAAAGCGGTTGCTGGTGAAGCAAATGTTCCATTCTATTCATTATCTGGATCAGATTTCGTTGAAATGTTTGTGGGTGTTGGTGCTAGCCGGGTTAGAGATTTATTTGCCCAAGCCAAGAAAAATGCACCAGCAATCATCTTTATTGATGAAATTGATGCCGTTGGACGAAAACGTGGATCCGGAATGGGCGGCGGTCACGATGAACGTGAACAAACCCTTAATCAACTATTAGTTGAAATGGATGGTTTTACAGGGAATGAAGGTGTCATTGTCATTGCCGCAACTAACCGTTCTGATGTTCTTGATCCAGCTTTGACTCGTCCAGGTCGATTTGACCGTAAAATTTTAGTTGGTCAACCAGATGTTCGTGGTCGAGAGGCTATTTTAAAGGTTCATGCCAAAGGCAAGCCACTTGCTCCCGATGTTGATCTTCATGAAATTGCTAAACAAACCCCTGGATTTGTGGGAGCTGACTTAGCTAACTTACTAAATGAAGCCGCATTACTGGCAGCAAGAAATGGCGATAATCAGATTAATGCAGCCGATATGGATGAAGCTGAAGATCGAGTTATTGCCGGTCCTGCTAAGCGGAATAAGGTTATCAATGAACACGAACGTCAAATTGTGGCTAACCATGAAGCTGGTCATACCATTGTTGGATTAGTACTAAATGATGCCCGAGTTGTTCATAAAGTTACGATTGTTCCAAGAGGTCGTGCAGGTGGATACGCCATCATGCTACCAAAGGAAGATCAGCAATTAATTTCGAAGAAAAATGCTCAAGAACAACTTGCTGGATTAATGGGTGGTAGAACGGCTGAAGAAGTTGTCTTCCATTCTGAATCATCTGGAGCTTCCAATGACTTTGAACAGGCTACTAATCTTGCCCGTGCCATGGTTACTCAGTACGGGATGAGTGATAAGATTGGAACCGTTGAACTTGAGAGTCCTAACCAAGATCCATATGCTGCACCTAAGTACTCACAGGAAACTGCAACCAAGATTGATGATGAAGTGAAATACTTTATTGATGAGGCTCACAGTGAAGCCAAGAAGATCATTGAGGGTCATCGTGAGCAGCATAAGGCCATTGCGGATGCACTTCTCAAGTACGAGACATTGGATGAAAAGGAAATCTTGAGTTTGTATAAGACTGGTAAGATGCCTGAACATTCAGAAAATAGTGACGAGTATCCAAGCGAAAATGAGACTTTCGAACAAGCTAAGAAAGCCATTGATGCAAAGGAACACGAACACGAAAAGAAACTTGAAAAGGAAATTGATCATTCTGAAGAGAAACACGATGAAAATCATGACAATTCAGATCACCCAAATTCTGATAATCAAGATCAATAAACAAAAAGAACGTTGGGATTATAACCCACGTTCTTTTTTAATATAAGGAGTGAATAAAATGAGTGATAAAAATGATGTATTAGTTAAAGCACTTACAAAGGACGGAATGTTTCGGGTTTACGGGTTAAATGCCACGGGAATCGTGAGTTACGTTCAAAAAATTCATGACACCTGGAGCACTTCAACCGCGGCATTGGGACGAACCATTGCGGCCACCTTGATGCTCTCGGCTTCTGTTTTGAAGGGAAAGGAAAGTATGACCGTTCGACTAAATGGCCAAGGTCCAGTTGGTGGAATGGTGATTGATGCGGATGCCAAGGGTCATATTAAGGGTTACATTCAAAACCCACACGTTAATCTTCCCTTAACTCAAGATGGCAAGATTGATGTTGCCAAGGGTGTTGGTAAGAATGGATTTCTAGAGGTTGTTAAAAACCAAGGAACCAGTGAGCCATATACCAGTGATGTTCCTCTTGCAAGTGGAAAAATTGGTGATGACTTTACCTTTTATCTCGCCAAGTCGGAACAAATCCCATCTGCTGTGGGTGTTTCCGTTGATATTGATGGAAAAAATAACGTTCAAAGTGCCGGCGGATACTTGATTCAAGTGATGCCTGGGGCTTCGGATGAGGCCATTGATAAATTAGAAAAGACCTTAAAAACGGCTCCTAGCATTTCATCGATGCTGGAAAAAGATCCCAATCCAGATCATATTTTAGATGAGTTGTTTGGTAAGGACCAACTGGATATTGTTGATCATCTGCCCGTTGAATTTGTATGCAATTGTTCTAAGGAACGATTTGCTAAAGACATTGCTGGAATTGGGAAAAAGGATTTGCAACAATTAATTGATGAGGATCACGGAGCTCAGGTGGTATGTAATTTCTGTGGTAAAAAGTATGATTTTTCAGAAGATGAGCTTGTGGAAATGTTAAATAATAAAGATAAATAACACTACGGAGCGAGCTAGAGAGCGGTTCGCTCTTTTTTGTTTTAATATGGTATTATATAAAATGTTTGGAAACAATTTAGATGAGGTGAAAAAATGGAGTGGAAAATTGGTAATGTAACGATCCCAAATCAATTGGTTGTAGCTCCAATGGCTGGAGTTACTAACTCAGCTTTTAGAATTATTTGTAAAAAGTTCGGTGCCGGATTAGTGGTCTGTGAAATGATTTCTGATCGTGGAATTATGTACAATAACAAAAAAACGTTAAGCATGGTAAATGTCGATCCTAATGAGCACCCAATGAGTATTCAAATTTTTGGTGGAACTAAGGAGACCCTGGTGGAAGCGGCAAAGTTTATTGATCAAAAAACGGCTGCCGATATCATTGATATCAACATGGGGTGCCCGGTAAATAAGGTTGTAAAAACCGACGCGGGGGCCAAGTGGTTACTTGATCCGGATAAAGTCTATGAGATGGTTTCGTATGTAACGGACGCGGTTCAAAAACCAGTGACCGTTAAAATGCGGACTGGCTGGGATGAAGATCATGTTTATGCCATTCAAAATGCGTTAGCAGCTGAGGCCGCTGGAGCTTCTGCGGTTGCCATGCATGGACGGACTAGAAAACAGATGTACACTGGTCATGCTAATTGGGAAATCCTAAAAGAAGTTGCTGATGCTTTGACCATTCCATTCATTGGAAATGGTGACGTTACGACCCCACAACAGGCAAAACAAATGATTGATGAAGTTGGTTGTGATGCGGTCATGATGGGGAGAGCTGTGGAAGGTAATCCATGGATTTTGAAGCAAACTGAGCGTTATTTGGAAACGGGTGAATTAATTCCCGAACCTAGTGTGGAAGAAAAGATTAATACTGCTAAAGAGCATTTGCATGGATTGGTTAAGATCAAGGGTGATTACGTTGGTCCAAGACAATTTAGGGGACAAGCTGCGTATTATTTAAAGGGAATTTCCCACTCTGCAAGAACGAAAGTTAAATTAAATAATGCGGAGTCTGAAGAAGAAATGGATCAGATTTTTGATGATTTCCTTGAAAAAGATGCAAAACGAAATGCGCGGAAAAATGCATAATATCGATGATTAATTATGTTATTATGAATGTAAGTTACTAGTTTGGGGGATTTGAATTGGCACAAGAGAAGAAAATGAACGACCAATTAAAAGTTCGTAGAGAGAAAATGCAAGAACTGAGGGATGAAGGAATTGATCCCTTTGGTCATGCCTTTAAGCCAACGTACTTGGCAAGGGATTTAGATAAAGAATTTAACCAGTATGATAAGGAAGAATTGGAGCAAAAAGACGTTAAAGCAACCATTGCTGGACGTATGGTGGCTAAACGTGGGAAAGGTAAGGTTGGCTTCGCTGACATTTTGGATCGTTCTGGTAAGATCCAGGTATACGTTCGTAAAGATGTTGTGGGTGAAGATCAATACCATATTTTTAAGCGAGCCGACATTGGAGACTTTCTTGGTTTCACTGGTGAAGTGATTAAGACAGACATGGGCCAATTAACGATTCGAGCAACCTCGATTACCTTTTTATCAAAGGCATTGCGTCCACTTCCTGATAAATATCATGGATTACAGAATAAAGAACAAAAATACCGTCAACGTTACCTTGATTTGATTTCTAATCGAGATAGTTTTGAACGTTTTCAAAAGCGTAGCAAAATTATTAAGGCGGTTAGAAACTTCTTAGACAACAAAATGGACTTTACTGAAGTTGAAACACCAGTTTTGCACACTTCAGCCGGTGGAGCTTCAGCTCGTCCGTTTGTTACTCACCATAATGCTTTGAATATCGATTTATACTTACGAATTGCACTCGAGCTTCATTTAAAACGTTTGATCGTTGGTGGCATGGGCCGTGTTTATGAAATTGGTCGTGTCTTTCGAAATGAAGGAATGGATAAAGAACACAATCCTGAATTCACAGAACTTGAGACTTATGCCGCATATTTTGATTTCCATGATGTAATGGATGAGACCGAGGGAATCTTTAGAGCAGCTGCAAAAGCCGTTAGTGACGATGGTAAGGTGACTTATCAAGGTGAAGAAGTTGATTTAAACCAAGAATTTGATCGAATTCATATGGTTGATGCCGTTAAGAAGTATACTGGTGTTGATTTCTGGCCTAAGATGTCAGACGAAGACGCTAAGAAATTGGCTGACGAGCATGGGGTTCACTATGAATCATATTGGAAAGTTGGTCATATCATTAATGCCTTCTTCGAACAGTTTGTTCAACCAAAATTAAAGAAACCAACCTTCGTTTATGGTCATCCAATTGAAATTTCTCCATTGGCAAAGAAAAATGCTGATGACCCAAGATTTACTGATCGTTTTGAATTATATATTTTGGGTAATGAGTACGCTAATGCTTTCTCAGAATTAAATGATCCAATTGATCAGCGTCAACGTTTCGAAGCACAGGCTAAGGAACGCGAAGAGGGTAATGATGAGGCTCAAGGAATTGATGAAGACTTTATTGAAGCTCTTGAGTATGGAATGCCACCAACAGGTGGACTAGGAATTGGGATTGATCGTTTGGTAATGCTCTTAACTGATGCACCATCAATTCGAGATGTTTTGTTATTCCCAACGATGAGACCAGAAGATAATACTGATAATCCGCAAAATGAGGATAAAAAGAAATAATTATTATATATAGTAGAATAAAAGAGCAATTGCACTCGAAGTGCAATTGCTCTTTTTGTTTCATGGCCTATGATTGAATAATGGCTATTTAGAGGGGTTTGATGAAAGAAGTTAGTTGTGAAATAGCTAAAAATAAAAAAGTTTGACCTTTTTTGACCAAAAGTGTTGACAAAGTATTTAAGCGCATGTATAGTAGTAAATGCTCAGTGAGAGAGATAAAGTGATTTGCTAATAATTAATAGTCATTGATTATGAACTGAATTAATTATTTTAATTGTATCTCTTGCGTTTGAGCTGAGAATATTGTATTATGTTAACTGCTGTTTGAGCTTTGTAATTAAATGTTGAGTTAAATAAATTTAAATTAATTGAGTTTATCTGTTGACATTCATTAATCAATGTAGTATAGTTATATATGTTGCGTTGGTGATAACTAAACGGCAACAAACAAGAGTAGATCTTTGAAAACTGAACAAGATTTTGATTACAAGTGTAAGGTAGTTTTAAGTGTACAAGCTTAAAATT
>NZ_JOJZ01000004.1:0-1478 GCF_000814735.1 Fructilactobacillus fructivorans | reverse complement strand
TTTTGCTTGGTTAAGTCCTCGACCGATTAGTATTAGTCCGCTTCACGTATCACTACGCTTCCACTTCTAACCTATCTACCTGATCATCTTTCAGGGGTCTTACTTCCATAAAGGAATGGGAAATCTCATCTCGAGGCGAGTTTCACACTTAGATGCTTTCAGCGTTTATCTCGTCCATACATAGCTACCCAGCTGTGCGCCTGGCGGCGCAACTGGTACACCAGCGGTATGTCCATCCCGGTCCTCTCGTACTAGGGATAGCTCCTCTCAAATTTCCTGCGCCCGCGACGGATAGGGACCGAACTGTCTCACGACGTTCTGAACCCAGCTCGCGTACCGCTTTAATGGGCGAACAGCCCAACCCTTGGGACCAACTACAGCCCCAGGATGCGATGAGCCGACATCGAGGTGCCAAACCTCCCCGTCGATGTGAACTCTTGGGGGAGATAAGCCTGTTATCCCCAGGGTAGCTTTTATCCGTTGAGCGATGGCCCTTCCATATGGTACCACCGGATCACTAAGCCCGACTTTCGTCCCTGCTCGACCTGTATGTCTCGCAGTCAAGCTCCCTTCTGCCTTTACACTCTATGAATGATTTCCAACCATTCTGAGGGAACCTTTGGGCGCCTCCGTTACTATTTGGGAGGCGACCGCCCCAGTCAAACTGCCAACCAGACACTGTCTCCGAGCACGTTGAGTGCTCAGGGTTAGAGTGTTCACATAGCAAGGGTAGTATCCCAATGACGCCTCCGCCGAAGCTAGCGCTCCGGTTTCAATGGCTCCTACCTATCCTGTACAAGCTGTGCAAACACCCAATATCAAGCTACAGTAAAGCTCCATGGGGTCTTTCCGTCCTGTCGCGGGTAACCTGCTTCTTCACAGGTATCTTAATTTCACCGAGTCTCTCGTTGAGACAGTGCCCAGATCGTTACGCCTTTCGTGCGGGTCGGAACTTACCCGACAAGGAATTTCGCTACCTTAGGACCGTTATAGTTACGGCCGCCGTTTACTGGGGCTTCATTTCGGAGCTTCGCCGAAGCTAACTCTTCCACTTAACCTTCCAGCACCGGGCAGGCGTCAGCCCCTATACGTCATCTTACGATTTTGCAGAAACCTGTGTTTTTGATAAACAGTCGTCTGGGCCTCTTCACTGCGGCTGTCCGTTAGGACAGCACCCCTTCTTCCGAAGTTACGGGGTCATTTTGCCGAGTTCCTTAACGAGAGTTCTCTCGCTCACCTGAGGATACTCTCCTCGACTACCTGTGTCGGTTTGCGGTACGGGTAGTTATTAACTCGCTAGAAGCTTTTCTCGGCAGCGTGACATCAGTTGCTTCCCTACTATAATTTCGGTCCTCATCGTCGCTTTGTCAACCCGATCAAAAGCATTTCTCTCTTGACCTGACTTGCGACTTGAACATCCATATCCATCAGGATGCACAACTTAGCCTTCTGCGTTCCTCCATCACTCAAACGTTAAT
>NZ_JOJZ01000006.1:0-6202 GCF_000814735.1 Fructilactobacillus fructivorans | reverse complement strand
TATCTCCGATTCAATATCGGAAACAAACCGCCTAGAAAAATTATATAATGTGTCCAACTTTATGGGTTCACATCAAGATGTCCTTTTTAATAAAATATAAAATGATAAATTATTCCACAAACAATATTTACAAACGATAGCGCACAAGCAAATATCACTAAATCGTAGATAAAGTTAACGTGCTTGAAAAAGTGTCGTTTTAGATTTTTAAATTCGTTATTCGTGTTACTCATATAACTAAAGTGTTTTAACTTATGAATGGTTAAATATAGAATGAAAGAAATAAACAATGTTGAACCTATCATTAATATAGGAAAGTAACCAGTATTCCCTAATAAAAGATCCCAACGATCGTTTAAAGTTATTTTCCACAGATTATTTTTATCGAAGGTATTTACTGTAATGTTATTAATAAAGAAGTACGTAATTAATATTAATATATACGAAATTGAAGAGGAACTTTTGTAATTTTTATTTTCTTTTTCTAAATGTTTTCTGGAACGTTCATATGCGACACATAAATATATTATAGGTATAATTAAACAAAAATATATTATATTAGAAAATATGTAATAGATGATTGGTAAAGTAAATTGCAAAATAGTTCCTCCAATAAGTGTGATCATTAATGTTTTTCTATTAAACTGAATAGTGTGCCTTAATTATGTTAGCACTAGTATGCTTGGAGTAACAAATAGTATCAGTCATTGGAAGTTATTTAATATGTAAAAAAGGGTCAACATCAAAATGCTAACCCTTTTATTATGGTTAAGTTAATAAAGAGGCCTTCTATTAAGGTAGATCCATTTGTTTAATCTTTTTAAATTACGAATAGTGTTATTATTTTACTTTATAGTTTCCATTACCATAAACCAAGTATAAACCAAGTGTTCCTGTTCCACCTTGATTCATTAATTCTTTAGATTGTACTTTTATTTCGTAGATGCTATCTTTTTCGTCAGATTCGTCAGGCATGAATTCGTAGATATTATCGTTATTGTTTAGACCATTTTTCAGAACATTAATGGCCTGCTCAGGATTGTTAACTACATTATTCTGAGCTGAATTGGATTGACTTGGTTGATTATTTTCTTGATCAGAATTATTAGATGGTTGTGTAGATTGAGCATCATTAGTAGTAGAGGATGAGTTGTCATTGGCACTAGAGGTAGTAGATGAGCTCATGTTACTTTGACTATCTGTTGTAGATGATGACTGTGGTGAACTTTCAACACCTTCCTTATTATCTTTAACGCTACTCATTTTTTTATCTTTTTGCTTTTTGAGTTTTCTTTCCTCTTGTCGTATATTACCATTTGATTCTTGATGATTTGTACGATGTGAACTTGAATATGCGACAAATCCAACCACAATTACTAATACGATAATAATGACGAATATGATTGTCTTCTTGTGTTTCATTAAAATTCTCCTTAACTAAATTAATGGTGTTAAATGTAGTAAAGTTTCAATGTTTACACAAATTGATAGTTAAAGAATTCATCGTATGTTCATTTTCAAATATTCCCAAAACAAAAGGCCCAACCCATGAATTCCACAGGTTGAGCCTCTTTTTATACCAAAATAATTAGGATAATAATGAAACAAATTGCCAACACCGATAATGCCAAAAAACGTTTTGATGTCAATTTATGGGTCTTATGATAAGTCCATCCCATGCAACCCAAAATCACGATCAACCCGAATGCTGCCATTATAATTAACTTGATTAATACCGCTGTGTCGCCCAATTTGGCCACTTCCTAGTTATTATTTTAATTCGATTTGGTAAGCAAAACGTTCCGTTCCGTGATTCCGTTTACCGTTTGCATAAATGGTACCACGTTTAGTGAATCCATTTGAGAGAATGACGTGTTGCATTCCCTTATTATCGGGATGAGTGTCAATTCTGACATCCTTAAAACCACGTAGTGACGAGATGGTAAATAGACCACTAATGAATTTTGATGCCAGTCCTTGGCCACGGTAATCGTTTGAAACCGCAATGCGATGAATGGCAGAGTAGTGACCTTGGTCACCATTTGCCCATTCTCCACCTTCGAGGTGTAAGTAGTCGGGGTCGATTCCTAAGTGAAGGGTCGCAGTTCCAGCAACCTGACCGTCAACGTCTAAGACATATGAGATGCCAAACTTAACGTCACGGGCGAGATCATCCTCACTGGGATAGTCGCTTTGCCATTGGTCGATGCCTTGCTCGCCTAAGAACTTCTTGGCGTTCTTGATGATGGTGTAGATATCGTCAAGGTCGGCTTCGGTGGCTTTTCTTACGTAAATAGTAGACATATTAACACTTCCTTACTTTTATTATTAGACGATAAGTAATTATAGTGAAGCGGGGATGGTTTTTCAACCACTAAATTAATTATGGTGGGAGCTTTTTTTCTGGTAAAATGCATTGAAGAGTAATTTAGGAAAGTTGGAGAAAACTTGGAAAAGAAATTAAGTGTCAGACAAATCGGCTACGTTGGGATCATGTTATTTGGGATTTTCTTCGGAGCTGGTAACCTGATTTTCCCTGTGAACATGGGACAGATGGCTGGTGGCAACGTTTGGTGGGCTACCTTAGGCTTTATTTTAACGGGAGTTGGCCTACCAATTTTAGGAATCATTGCGTTAGGGGTCACTGACAGTTCTGGTGCGTTTGAAATTTCGTCAAACGTGGGCAAATCGTTTGCGTACGTTTTTACCATTTTAATTTCCTTTATCATGGGACCACTTTTGGCAATTCCACGGTTGGCGGCCACGTCGTTTCAGATTGGGATCTCACCGTTTCTTAGTTCCAGATACCAGCAAATGGGTTTAATTGGTTTTATTCTGGTTTTCTTCGTTGTCATTTTCTTATTGTCATATAATCGGGGACGCTTACTTGAGTACATCGGAAAGTTTTTGACCCCACTATTTTTAGTCTTGTTAGCGATTATTGTGGTCATGTCGATCGTGAAACCGATGGGATCACCTCATTTTTACCATCCCATGGGTGAGTACGCTCATTCTCCGCTGTTGTCTGGATTCGTTGAGGGTTACAACACGCTTGACGGGGCTGGATCGATTGCTTTCGGAATTGTGGTAGTGGAAACCGTACGTGATTTGGGAGTTAAGAGTCCAAAACAATTAGCCATAAGTATTGGAAAGGCCGGCTTGATTGGTGGCTTGATGATGGCGGTGGTCTATGTCCTGCTAAGTTACATGGGAGCCACCAGTTTGGGACAATTTCGTCCGTCGGCTAACGGTGGGATTGCGTTGGTTCAGATTGCGACCCATTACTTTGGGGGTTACGGGAACATTTTATTGTCTCTCATTGTGATTGTGGCCTGCTTGAAGACGGCAATTGCGATGAGTAGTGCCTTTGCGGATACCATGTCAGACATTTTTCCCAAGTTTAAATATTTACCCGTCTTGATTTTTGCAGTGGTGATGTCAGCCCTGTTGGCAACCATGGGCCTGACTGAGATGATTCGCTTTGTGATGCCAGTGCTGATGATCGTTTATCCATTTTCAATCTGTCTAATTTTGATTTCGTTAATTAAACCGTTACTGAGGCGACCACGAATCGTTTACCAAATGACCACCTGGTGGATCGCCATTCCGGCTATTTTGAGTGGAATTACTACGATTCCTGAACTAGCTCATGCACCAGTTTTCTCGTGGTTGTTTAAGCTCAATCATATTTTGCCCATGGCTCAGTACGGCATGGGATGGGTGCTATTCGCGCTGATTGGGTTTGCGATTGGTCTCATTTTGTCAGTTAAGCAGGCTCCGCAATCATTTAAATAAGTCAAAATAAATATCCCTCATGGTTAGAAATTACTCTAACTCCGAGGGATATTTTAATTTTCTTCCTTATAATAGGTGAACGGTCATTGCCATTCCCATGCCACCACCGACACATAAAGTGGCAAGACCATCGGCTTTACCAGTTCGTTTTAGGTTATTAATCAGGGTGATTAAGATACGAGAACCGGAATCACCAAGGGGATGGCCCATTGAGACCGCTCCTCCCGTGATGTTCATTCTATCGTCAGGGATGTGCAGGTCACGAGCAACTGCGAGACTCTGAGATGCAAAGGCCTCATTTAATTCAAATAGATCAAAGTCACTAATGCTTTGCCCGGTTTGCTTCAGCAGTTTATTGACGGCGTAATAGGGGGCGTACCCCATGATTTCTGGATCACACCCAGCTTCGGCGTATGCACCAAGTTCAGTAATTGGGGTGAGTCCCAGTTCATTAGCCTTACTTTGTTTCATGATTAAAATGGCTGACGCACCATCGTTTAAGCTAGCCGCATTGCCCGCGGTGACCGTCCCGTTTTCTTTAAACGATGGTTTGAGCTTTTTGAGTTGTTCCATGGATGTATCAAAACGAACCCCTTCATCCTTATCAACGATGGTATTTCCACGCTTTTTTTGGATTTCAATTGGGATCATTTCTTCATTAAAGTAACCATTTTGTTGAGCAGCACTTGCTTTTTGATGGGATTGAAGCGCAAAAGCGTCCTGCTCCGTTCTGGAGATGTGGAATCGATCGGCGACGTTTTCAGCGGTGATTCCCATTGGCTTGCCAGTGCGAGCGTCGTTTAGACCATCCTTTTGAATGCTGTCTTCTAGGGTAACGGGTCCAAACTTGTGACCCTTTCTTTCGTTGGCATTTAGATAGGGAGCGTTTGACATGCTTTCGGTTCCACCAACGAGGATGACGTCAGCGTCTCCCATTTGAATGGCTGATTGGCCAAGACGAACGGCCTTCATTCCTGATCCACAGACTTGGTTAATGGTAGAAGCAGTGGCGGTGTTTGGGATACCAGCGTTTAATTCAATTTGTCTGGCAACGTTTTGTCCCCCGCCAGCCTGAATTACATTTCCAAAGATGACTTGGTCAATTTGTTTGGGGTTAATTCCGGAGGCTTTGATGGTGGCCTTAGCAGCAATGGTTCCTAGGTCAACTGAAGTGAGGCTCGCAAGCGTCCCGTTGATTTTTCCAATGGGTGTTCGCTTGGCACTTACAATTACAATTTTGTCATTCATAAATTCGATGCTCCTTTGACTTAATACGGTGACAATTATACATGTTTTTGCTTAACTTTTTTTAAAGTGGAAAGTTAATGCTAATTTTCGAGTTTCTACTATAGTAAAATGAATTGAGGAGATGAGAAGAAAATGAATAAGGATGAAGAGGTACAACAAGTAGGAGAAATGATTGATCGATGGTTGGATGCCATTGATTCACAGTCAGAGATTGCTGGTAAGTCCCAAAGTGAAGTTGATGAGATTGATACCATTATTGATAGCTTTGTGGAGATTGCAATCGTAGGATTAAACAAGCAACCAGCAAGTTGGGATGTTGATTTGTTGGCTGACGTGATGTTCAGTCGTTTTACGCTTTTATTAGACGGCGACGAAAAAACGGATTCATTGTTTCAGCTCATTCCGTTTGCGTTGACGCATTTATTTTCCTATTTAGATCATGAAGGGATCATTAAGAACGGTTCTCAATTGAATCAGTGGGTAAAGGATAATTCCAAGGCACTTCGTTCAATGTACGATTCTAATTTTGATGCTTTTTATAGTAGGTTGGTAAAGGCGATGAAGGATGCTGATGTTGATCTAGAAGATAAAAGTGCGGTTGATGCGTTCACCAAGAAGTATCTTAGTCAGCATCCTCAGGATGGAATTGACTTGTATTCGAAGAAAAAGTAAGCTTTATTTCCTAACTTAAAGGGAATCTCAAAAAAGTTTGACCTTTTTTGACCAAAAGTGTTGACAAATGATTTGGGCGCATGTATAGTAGTAAATGCTCGGTGAGGGAGACAAGTTGATTTGTTAATAATTGATTAGTCACTGATTATGAACTAAATTAATTATTTTAGTCATTTCTCTTGCATCTTCTTAATGAGCGTTGTATAATAGTATTTGTCGTCTGGGTTATCCAGATGAGATGAGTGATCAAATAAATTTAAATTAATTGAGTTTATCTGTTGACATTCATTAATCAATGTAGTATAGTTATATATGTTGCATTGGTGATAACCAAACGGCAACAAACAAGAGTAGATCTTTGAAAACTGAACAAGATTTTGATTACAAGTGTAAGGTAGTTTTAAGTGTACGAGCTTAAAATTAAACATTTGCGAAGTCAATTCGCTTTTTAATTCTTTTGAAAAAGAATAACAACAAATAATAATGA
>NZ_JOJZ01000003.1:0-1528 GCF_000814735.1 Fructilactobacillus fructivorans | reverse complement strand
CTTGACTTAAGTTAGCAGCGAGTGGCGAACTGGTGAGTAACACGTGGATAACCTGCCCAGAAGAAGGGGATAACACCTGGAAACAGATGCTAATACCGTATAACAACGAAAACCACATGGTTTTCGTTTGAAAGATGGCCTTTGTGCTATCGCTTTTGGATGGATCCGCGGCGCATTAGCTAGTTGGTGAGATAAAGGCTCACCAAGGCAATGATGCGTAGCCGACCTGAGAGGGTAATCGGCCACATTGGGACTGAGACACGGCCCAGACTCCTACGGGAGGCAGCAGTAGGGAATCTTCCACAATGGACGAAAGTCTGATGGAGCAATGCCGCGTGAGTGAAGAAGGGTTTCGGCTCGTAAAACTCTGTTGTTAGAGAAGAACGGGCGTGAGAGTAACTGCTCACGTCGCGACGGTATCTAACCAGAAAGTCACGGCTAACTACGTGCCAGCAGCCGCGGTAATACGTAGGTGGCAAGCGTTGTCCGGATTTATTGGGCGTAAAGCGAGCGCAGGCGGTCTTCTAAGTCTGATGTGAAAGCCTTCGGCTTAACCGGAGAAGTGCATCGGAAACTGGGAAACTTGAGTGCAGAAGAGGACAGTGGAACTCCATGTGTAGCGGTGAAATGCGTAGATATATGGAGGAACACCAGTGGCGAAGGCGGCTGTCTAGTCTGTAACTGACGCTGAGGCTCGAAAGCATGGGTAGCAAACAGGATTAGATACCCTGGTAGTCCATGCCGTAAACGATGAGTGCTAGGTGTTGGAGGGTTTCCGCCCTTCAGTGCCGCAGCTAACGCATTAAGCACTCCGCCTGGGGAGTACGACCGCAAGGTTGAAACTCAAAGGAATTGACGGGGACCCGCACAAGCGGTGGAGCATGTGGTTTAATTCGATGCTACGCGAAGAACCTTACCAGGTCTTGACATCTTCTGTTAACCTAAGAGATTAGGTGTCCCCTTCGGGGGCAGAATGACAGGTGGTGCATGGTTGTCGTCAGCTCGTGTCGTGAGATGTTGGGTTAAGTCCCGCAACGAGCGCAACCCTTGTCATTAGTTGCCAGCATTAAGTTGGGCACTCTAATGAGACTGCCGGTGACAAACCGGAGGAAGGTGGGGATGACGTCAAATCATCATGCCCCTTATGACCTGGGCTACACACGTGCTACAATGGACGGTACAACGAGTTGCGAAACCGCGAGGTCAAGCTAATCTCTTAAAGCCGTTCTCAGTTCGGATTGCAGGCTGCAACTCGCCTGCATGAAGTTGGAATCGCTAGTAATCGTGGATCAGCATGCCACGGTGAATACGTTCCCGGGTCTTGTACACACCGCCCGTCACACCATGAGAGTTTGTAACACCCAAAGTCGGTTAGGTAACCTTTTGGAGCCTGCCGCCTAAGGTGGGACAGATGATTAGGGTGAAGTCGTAACAAGGTAGCCGTAGGAGAACCTGCGGCTGGATCACCTCCTTTCTAAGGAAAAATTCGGAAACCTTACACAATTAAAGTCTTGTTTAGTTTTGAGAG
>NZ_JOJZ01000002.1:0-507 GCF_000814735.1 Fructilactobacillus fructivorans | reverse complement strand
ATGCACCTAGTAGGAGTCGAACCTACAACCTTCTGATTCGTAGTCAGACACTCTATCCAATTGCGCTATAGGTGCAAAATATGCCGAGGACCGGGATCGAACCGGTACGGTCATCACTGACCGCAGGATTTTAAGTCCTGTGCGTCTGCCAATTCCGCCACCCCGGCATTATAAATTGACATAAGCGGAAGACGGGATTCGAACCCGCGACCTCCACCATGGCAAGGTGGCGTTCTACCACTGAACTACTTCCGCATAAATGCCGACTAGAGGATTCGAACCTCCGACCCCCTGTTTACAAGACAGGTGCTCTGCCAACTGAGCTAAGTCGGCATACATGCTATTTATATAAATAATGAGCCGTGGCGGGTTCGAACCGCCGACCCTCTGATTAAAAGTCAGATGCTCTACCAACTGAGCTAACGGCTCAATATGGAGGATACAGGGATCGAACCTGTGACCTCCTGCTTGTAAGGCAGATGCTCTCCCAGCTGAGCTAATCCTCCA
>NZ_JOJZ01000017.1:0-9742 GCF_000814735.1 Fructilactobacillus fructivorans | reverse complement strand
CGGGAAGTAGCTCAGCTTGGTAGAGCACCTGGTTTGGGACCAGGGGGTCGCAGGTTCGAATCCTGTCTTCCCGATTAGATACTTTACGTATCTCAAATCGCGGTGTAGCTCAGCTGGCTAGAGCGTCCGGTTCATACCCGGGAGGTCGGGGGTTCGATCCCCTCTGCCGCGATTAGGTCTTGGACCTTTAGCTCAGTTGGTTAGAGCAGACGGCTCATAACCGTCCGGTCGTAGGTTCGAGTCCTACAAGGTCCATCCAAATGCTGTTTGGTGGGCGTTGAGCTTTATAAACCTATGTGTTATAATTATCATATCGTTTTGGAGGATTACCCAAGTCTGGCTGAAGGGAACGGTCTTGAAAACCGTCAGGCGAGTCAAATCGCGCGAGAGTTCGAATCTCTCATCCTCCTTTATATTATCGCGGGATAGAGCAGTCTGGTAGCTCGTCGGGCTCATAACCCGGAGGTCGTTGGTTCAAATCCAGCTCCCGCAATTTTGGTTCGTTGGTCTAGTTGGTTCAGGACGCCTGCCTGTCACGCAGGAGATCACGAGTTCGAGTCTCGTACGAACCGTATCATATAAAAAAAGAGATGAATTAATTCATCTCTTTTTTTATATTTATTTAGTTATTGGTTGGGGCAACCCGTTGATAACTTGCAGTTCGGTAGTTAATGTTTGGATCATTTTTGAATTTAGAAACTACGCTATCAGGATGATTAGCCCAATCGTTATAAGCATAAGCTCCTCTCCACAGAGTAAGAATGATTCGTTTAGTGTGATCCTTCGAATCAGACATGTAGTATGCTGAGAACATCCCTGTTGGTAAGTCTGGACTGCTCATGAACGTGTTCATATTTGCATCGAGTACTTTACGTTGGTCGTCTGAAGGTGAAAGTTCCACATAATTAATGAAGTAACTCCAATCATCTTCTCCAACGTGTGAAAGGACGTCATATGTGATGGGGCTCTTAAAAATAGATTCTTTTCCACTATAATCTAGTAGTTGAAGACCTGAATCGTTGTTATTGGTAGAGAATAGTGCCAAGTCCCTTTCTGGGTACTTTTTCATGATGTTAACTAACACATTCTTCGTGCCAAATGTTACAGAAATTTGTCTTATCATATTATTAACTTCCTTTTGATGTAAATTACTTCATAATTAGTTTAGAATAAATCCTAACGAGTTAAAAGGAAAATGTCTTAATTTTTGAAAAAGGGTGATTAAAATGAAACTTACGGTTTTAGGCGATTATGGTGGATATCCATACAATAACATTGGTACGAGTGGTTATCTTTTAACAAGTGATGATTTTAACTTATTAATTGATTGTGGTAGTGGGGTTATGCTGTCACT
The DNA here is from genome assembly GCF_000814735.1 of Fructilactobacillus fructivorans. Classification (NCBI taxonomy): domain Bacteria; kingdom Bacillati; phylum Bacillota; class Bacilli; order Lactobacillales; family Lactobacillaceae; genus Fructilactobacillus; species Fructilactobacillus fructivorans. Next base: position 8,388 of record NZ_JOJZ01000017.1, on the reverse strand, counting down.
AGAGCAAGTTATTGATCCCTTGAAATTAAATGCAGTGATTCTGTCCCATTATCATGCTGATCATATTGCTGATGTAGGGGTCTTACAATATTATTGGCAACTTCATGATCAACGGTATAATACTGACGTTTTGCCAATTTATGGAAATACAGCTGATCAAACTCATTATAATCAATTAGATTGGCCTAATTCTACCGAAAAGGAACCATTTAGTGCTGATAGTGAAATTGAAGTGGGACCATTTACAATGACGTTTTTAAAAACCATTCATCCGGTTTCTGCTTTTGCAATAAGGATCAAGGAACGTTCTACTGGAAAGATTCTAAGTTATACGGCTGATACCCGTTATTTTGATGGTCTGATTGATTTCGTTAAAGACTCTGATATGTTAATATCAGATACGAATTTCTTTGAGGATGTTGACGGAGAACTATGGCACATGACGTCTAAACAATCTGGGAGATTAGCTCGCTTATCTAATAGTAAGAATTTATTAATAAGTCATCTTCCACAACATGGCAGCCATTTGGAACTTCTAAAGCAAGCCCAAAAAGCAGCAGGAAAAGACATTCATGTCGAATTACCTGAGATTAGAAGGACAATTAGTATTTAGATAGAGGAGGTAGATTTGTTTTATGAAATTTCATCGTATTAACAAAGATACAATCCGTGTATTAATTAATAAAGAAGATTTGAAGAAACATGGGATCGGAATGCTTGATTTGCTCGGCAATCGAGAGAAATGTGAACAATTTTTCTACAGTATCCTAGATGAAGCGGACGTTGAAAAAGATTTCACTGATACTGATACGGTGCTCTTTCAGATTCTCCCCAGTCAAGATGGTTTGGAATTATTTATTAGCAAAGACAAGAATATTTCAAATCGTGTCGGTGATAACGGTGGTGTGATGCCACCGTTAAATGAAATTGAACAGGATCCCCAACCAGTTACCGTTAATGATGTTCGTGATAAATATGACATTTTTGATAAAAAGCTTGGTAAGCGGACCATCCCAATTAAATTTAATTCATTTGATGACCTGATTGGTCTGGCCAATAAATGGAAGGAAGTAACGCCACGTCATGCAGTGGAGCTTAAGACTGATTTGTATCAGTATCAAAACTCATATCTCGTTCTGTTCCGCTATCATTTAAATGGTCAATATGATAGTGAAGGGAATACCAACTTCAAAGATCTTAATCATATGATTAACGATGAAATGGGAATTGTTTATGAGTATGGTCAAATCGCATCAGTTACGGAAAATGAATTGAAAAAGCATGGGAAGCAAATTACAACTGGAAATGCACTTGAAACCATTGCATATTATTTTAATTAAAAAGATTCGCCAATGGCGGATCTTTTTTCGTATATTGCTAAGGGTTCATTATGTTAATGGCATACGAAAATGGAAGGTTGGTTAAAGCAAGTGATGCATTAAAAACCCATCACTATCGTTGTTGTGAGTGCGGTGAATTACTGGTACTTAGAAAGGGCATCAATAAGATCCCACATTTTGCCCATCAATCAAATTCAAAGTGTAATTCAAGTGAAGGTGAATCATACGTTCATAATTTGGGGAAATTTCGTATTCTTCATTCACTACCAAATGGTACTAGGGTAGAAGTTTATTTACCTATGATTAAGCAACGTGCAGATGTCCTTTATCATCACTTAGCAGTTGAGTACCAATGTAGCCCAATTACGCTGAAACGACTGACTGAGCGTGTCTCTGGTTACCTTTCAATTGGTATTACTTCATTCTGGATCTTAGGAATGAAGTATTATCGAAAACGACTTGCTAGTCCAAATGTTCTTAAATTTCTCAGATATCATAAAAATACTGGTTTTTATCTTATTTATCTAAATCCACTGACATCAAGGTATTTGCTTCGTTATTGTATATGTCAGAGCGATGGAAAATATCAGTATCAGGAGCGAACTTTTACGAAATGGGATACGATGATAACTTTTTTTAAAAGTAATCATCGAAAAGAGCAACTGCATCCTAATTTAATTAGGGTTTGTCAGAGAATCGAGTACCAGGTCCGACATCTGGATCCCACCATGATGAAATTACAAGAATATTGTTACTATCATCATAGTTCAATCACTGGTTGTCCTCTTATTTGCCATCACTATCGTGATTTACCACCAGTTTTTGGTAAGCAATGGTTAAAATGGGTCGTGATGATTATATGCGAATTAAAAGAGTGGGTTGGTAAGAGGATTCGTCAATTTGTGAGCGAAGTTTATCAAAAACTTGATTTTACGGATCATTTTGTTTTTCTCGTAAACGTTAAAGAATTGCGTATGTCCTATATTAACGGCTTTTTAGATAATTTAATTGATCGAAAATTATTGGTAATTGAACATGGAATTATTAAACAAGTAAGCGATTTTACGTGGTATCGGGATGTCTATGCTAAGATTAATGTAATTAAGAAATGTTCATGAAATGGAGATTATAAAATGTCAAAGATACAAAATTTACCCAAGCGAAACGAAGTCCCACGGGAACTAACTTGGGATTTAACCACGATTTATAAAAATCATTCAGAATTCGAAAAGTCTTATGATGAAGTCAAAAAGCAGGTCCATGATGTTAGTCGCCTAAAAGGTCGATTAGGACAGAATGCTGAGCAACTATTGAGTGTAATTACGAGGGTTCTGAATTTAAATCGAAAATATGAAAAATTATACGTTTATGCTCAATCGGCAAGTGATGTTGACACAACTAATAATGATTTACAAAGTGACATGGATCGAGTGGAGAAGTTAGGAAGTGACGTTGGTCAGGCTCAGTCGTGGTTGGAGCCAGAGATCATTGCACTTGGGTCTGATAAAATTAAGCAGTTTACCCAAGATAATCCATCACTAAAAGAATATGGGCGCCTTTTTGATGAAATTTTGGTAAATAAAGATCATGTCTTACCTGAAGATCAAGAAAAATTGCTTGCAGGAGCAGCAACCATTTTTGAGTCTCCCGAAAAGACCTTTGGGATTTTAGACAGTTCTGACCTTAAATTTCCGGAAGTTGATGATGGGTCTGGCAAAAAAGTGCGTCTTTCAAATGGTATTTATAGTTTACTTTTAGAGTCACAAAATCCTACAGTGCGAAAAAATACTTTTAAAGCCTTTTACTCAACTTTTGATCAATTTCAAAACACACTCGCTTCAACACTATCTTCGGAGGTTGCCGTTCATAATTTTGAAGCTCAAACTCGGAAGTACAATTCTGCTAGAGAAATGGCAATGAGTGAGAATGAAATCCCTGAAGTGGTTTATCGGACTTTAATTCAAAGTGTTCACGAACATTTACCGTTATTGCATCGTTATGTAGCTCTTCGTAAGAAGATTCTAAATGTTCCTGAACTTCATATGTATGATATGTACGTTCCGTTAAGTGGGAAACCAAGTCTTAAGTACACTTTTGATCAAGCCAAAGAAGAAGCGTTAAAAGCTTTAAGTGTTTACGGTCCCGATTATCTTCAGCACGTTAAAGAGGAATTTAATAATCGTTGGATCGATGTAGTGGAAAACAAAGGAAAACGGACTGGGGCCTATTCTTCAGGGATGTATGATACTAATCCCTTTGTTTTACTTAACTGGCAGGATAATCTTGATAATCTCTATACGTTAGTTCATGAGACTGGTCATAGTATGCATAGCTATTATTCTTCCCATAATCAACCATATCAATACGGAGATTATTCAATTTTTGTGGCCGAAATTGCTTCCACAACCAATGAAAATATTTTGACAGATTATTTACTTAAGAATAATTCTGATCCAGAAGTTATCAAGTATATTCTTAATTCCTATCTGGATGGGGTGAAGGGAACCATTTTCCGTCAAACCCAATTTGCTGAGTTTGAAGAGTTCATTCACACTTCTGAACAATCTGGAAAATCGCTAACGGCTGATTTTATGAATAAATATTATCTAAAACTGAATCAAAAATATTATGGTGATGACGTGGTTTCTGATCCTGAAATTCGACTCGAATGGTCTCGAATTCCTCATTTTTACTATGATTTCTACGTTTACCAGTATGCAACAGGATTTGCCGCTGCTTCGGCTTTGGCGGATCGTATTACCAGCGGTGATCCTGAAAAAGTTGCAGCATATCTGAATTATTTGAAATCGGGAAGTAGTAAAGATCCCATTTCAATAATGAAAGCAGCTGGGGTTGATATGACAAAACCAGATTATTTAAATCAAGCTTTCGATAAGTTTGAGCGACGATTAAATGAATTAGAAAAAATGTTATAGATTTATAGGCATCATGTTTGAAATATTATGTGAGAAGAATATGCTGGACTTGTAATTAATTGAGGAGGGGTGTTTATATGACAGCTAGAGACGAAACATTTACATTAAATAATGGAATTAAGATTCCACAAATTTTCTTCGGAACTTATGAAATTCCAGCTCGTGATACAGAAAAAAGTGTTGATCAAGCATTAAAGGATGGTTATCCTGGGATCGATACTGCACGTGATTATGGAAATGAACGTGAAGTAGGAAACGCAATCAAGAATAGTGATATTGATCGTGATGACATATTCCTTACAACTAAGATTGAAAGCCCAGAATCATATGACGAAGCAACGAAAATGATTGATGAAGCCCTAGAGAAATTACAAACTGACTACATTGATTTAATGTTGTATCATTGGCCTTCAGGTGATTTAACTGAAACCTACCGTGCTATGGAAGATGCCGTCAAAGCAGGTAAATTAAAGAGCATTGGTTTATCTAATTTCTATGGTGACGATTTAGATAAGATCTTGAAGAATGCAACAATTGCTCCAGTTGTTGATCAAGTGGAGACAAATGTGTTCCGTCAACAAAAAGATTTCTTGCCAGTCGCTAAAAAAGATAATTTACGTCTAGAAGCATGGTCACCATTTGCAAGAGGTCGTAATGGCTTTTTCACTAATGAAACTTTAAAGAAGATCGCCCAGGATCATAATAAGACCGTGGGACAAGTTGGTTTGCGTTTCTTAATTCAAAACGGAATTATTGTATTGCCACGTTCAACTAAGCCCGATCGAATTAAGAGTAATTTAGATATCTTTAATTTTGAATTATCTCCTGATGAAATGGCAGAAATTGGCAAACTCGATACTGAGAAGAGTCAATTCGGCTGGTTATAAAGCATAAAAAAATTCTCACACTTTTGAAGTGTGAGAATTTTTTTTATTCTAAAGAACCCTTAGATTACTTGTTTGCTTGATTTTATCATCAAGTTCTTGTGATTCTTTTTGAATAATATGACTACAAATTTCAAATAATTCATGATAATCAACCTTGTCAATTAACAGGCCGTTGTCTGCAGAATCACAATCAAATATCACTAAATTACCATGATTAGAAATATTCATTTCTGAAATCATTTTTTGATCAGATTTGAAGGTGCTCTCAGTCAACTTTGATCTGCGATCTTCCTTGAACATATCCATGTCTAACTTAACCTGTTTAGCAATGTTATATACTAAACTATCACAATAGGTCATGTTTTTCTCTAGAATGTCCCGTTGTAACGCAAACAAAAATTTCCGGCCTTTCTTTGCTCCTTGAAATAAAGCTGCTTTATAATCAAGAATCAATTTGTATGGAAGAAGTTGTGAGTGAGCTTCCTTATTGCCAGATATAACGCTGAGATTCATGATTGGGATGATTCGGTATGATGTCTTACAGGGTAATTGTTTTGATAAACGAGCAATGGTTCGTTCAGACTCAGCACAGTCACTACAAGTTGGGTCTACAAATAAATATAGTTCAATCATAACTTTTTCCTTTCCTAGTTTGTTATTCTTCTCTTCTATAACGACGCACTTACTAGAGTATCATTTTTTCATAAAAATTCAATAAATTTGTTTTAATATTCTTATTATACTGGGATAATAATTATGTGTGTTATTATATTTCTGGAACAATGCTAGAGACTGGAGATTGTTGTTTTATGGTAGAAAACTGGGACGATTTTTTGTTTCCATATCAAGAAGCGTCAAACGAATTAAAATTAAAATTGCGTGGCATACGATCACAGTACTTAGAACGCGGTGAGCGCTCACCAATTGAATTTGTTACTAGTCGAATTAAGCCAGTTGACAGTATCAAAGAAAAAATGCAACGTCGCCATATTGACGAATCACGGTTATCAGAAGACATGGAAGATATTTGTGGGCTACGAATTATGTGTGAATTTCTTGATGATATCTATACCGTAGTTGATGTTCTCCGGAAAAGAAATGATATTAACATTCTTGAAGAACGTGATTATGTTCATAACGAAAAGGCAAGTGGATATCGTTCGTATCACATTGTTTTTAGTTATCCGTTGCAATTAGTTGATGGTCAAAGAGAGATTCTTGCTGAGATCCAAATTAGAACGTTAGCAATGAATTTCTGGGCCACCATTGAACATTCTTTGAACTATAAGCATCCTGATGTCTTCCCACCGGAAGTTCATGAAAGATTGCAAAGTGCATCAGAAACGGCTTACAAGCTAGATGAAGAAATGTCAGAAATTAAGCAAGAATTAGATCGGGATCTTAAAAAGCAAAAGGATAAACATGAATAGGGGAACAAGCAATGAAGATCGCAATTTATAGTAATGATGGTGAGACCTCGAGTCGAATTGCATCAGAATTATCAAAAGAAATTGAGAAAGCAAAGGATTTAGAGATTGATGAGCTGAATCCTGAGATTGTCATTTCAGTTGGTGGAGATGGAACACTGTTATCAGCTTTTCATCATTATGACGATTTGACGGATAAAATTAGATTTGTTGGAATTCATACTGGTCATTTAGGCTTTTACACTGATTGGCGGGATACCGAGGTTACGCAATTGGTAGAAAGCCTGAAACGGGATAATGGACAAAGTGTTAGTTATCCGTTGCTAGACATTGAGGTTGATTATGCAGATGGTGGGTTGCCAGATTACATGATTGCCTTAAATGAGGCCACATTTAAGAAGCTTTTTGGAACGATGGTTGCTAAAGTATACATTAAAGGTGAACTTTTTGAGAATTTCCGCGGGGATGGTTTATGTATTTCAACTCCTACTGGTTCAACCGCATATAACAAATCGGTCGGAGGAGCCATTATTTCGCCAAAATTTAATTCAATTCAGGTGGCAGAGATGGCATCAATCAATAATCGGGTCTTTCGGACAATTGGTTCTCCGATTATTATTCCGCCAACTGAATCTATCACAATTGTTCCTGAGGTTTCACTTCACAACGTTTTAACTTACGATCAACTGTTAATTAAAGATAGGCCCATTAAATCAATTAAATTCAAAATTTCCAAGCGTCGAATTTACTTTGCTAAGTATCGCCACACTCATTTTTGGCAACGAGTAAGCAATTCATTTATCGGGGATACCTTAAACGATGATTAGTTTTGCGTGGATTTATGACGAAACTCACCCAATGAAAGTTAGAACCTTTGTGATGAAGAACGGAGTTACACGTTCCTTACTTAAAGACATTCGTTATCATGGTGGTCACTTAATGGTAAATGGTCACGATGTGTATACGAGTTTTGAATTATCACATGGAGATCGTGTTCGAATTATTTTGCCACCTGAAAAGCAAAATGATTTTTTACAAGTTTCGAATTTACCTATTAAAATTTTGTTTGAAAATGATAACTTTTTAATTGTCGATAAACCTGCGGGCGTGGCATCGGTTCCATCGCACATTTATCCCAATGATACAATCTTGAATCGGGTTCTTGGGTACTATCTTCGAAATGATTATCCAAGTAAGAAGGTTCATGTTGTCAATCGTCTAGATCGGGATACTAGTGGTCCCGTTATGTTTGCCAAAAATCATCTTGCACATTCAGTTCTTGATAAACAACTTCAGGATCGAAAGATTGAAAAAAACTATGTTGCGGTTATTTCGGGCGAACTCAACATTAAGCATGGTGAAATTGTTCTTCCGATTGGGAGGAAGCCGGGTTCTTTTATTGAGCGTGAGGTCCGTGATGATGGTAAATATTGCCGAACAGAATTCTGGACGTTAAAGGTTAATAACGGGATGTCACTGGTTAAGATTCGACTGCATACGGGTCGAACTCATCAAATACGGGTTCATTTTGCTAAGATTGGATATCCGTTAGTTGGTGATTGGCTTTATAATCCTAATGCTCATAGTGGTGAATATCAAAAGTTACATTGCTATCAAACAATTTTTTTTGATCCATTTGAAAAGAAAAAAATTAAAGTGAAATCTAAAATTCCAATAGAATTTAAGAATTTGTTGAATTAAAAACAGTCTACTTATTAGTAGGTTGATATGAACCCCTTAAGTTGGACAAGAAAATCAACTTAAGGGGTTTTATTATGACGAAATTTAGTTACAAATT
>NZ_JOJZ01000008.1:0-382 GCF_000814735.1 Fructilactobacillus fructivorans | reverse complement strand
TATTTCTCGGTTAAAATTATAATTAAAATATAATTAATACAGAAAATAATATTATCTAGTTTTCAAAGAACAAAGTTGACACTGACGTGTCAATGGAGAATAACGGGATCGAACCGTTGACCTCCTGCTTGCAAAGCAGGTGCTCTCCCAGCTGAGCTAATTCCCCAAAATATTCGATTGTCACTTACCAGTAACGATGGGTCTAAGTGGACTCGAACCACCGACCTCACGCTTATCAGGCGTGCGCTCTAAACCAGCTGAGCTATAGACCCAAAAGCGCGAACATTTATTTTGATGAGAGTCGATCTCTCAAAACTAAACAAGACTTTAATTGTGTAAGGTTTCCGAATTTTTCCTTAGAAAGGAGGTGATCCAGCCGCAG
>NZ_JOJZ01000025.1:0-285 GCF_000814735.1 Fructilactobacillus fructivorans | reverse complement strand
TCTTGATAACGTGGTTTTTCTTAACTAAACTAATAAATTTTCGATGCTGATAATGACAACCTTGATCAGTGTGAATGGTAGTTCGATAGTTTAATTTTGGTAATCTTTTAAAAGCCTGGCCAACTGGTGAAAGAACTGAATTAAGATCTAGATGTTCCGACAATTTATATGAAAGTACCTCACCCGAAAATAAATCTAAGACGGGATTTAAATAAAGACGTTCTGACATTGACTTCGATCCATAACGTAGTTCCGTGGTATCAGTTACCAGCTTTTGATATGGTC
>NZ_JOJZ01000014.1:0-225 GCF_000814735.1 Fructilactobacillus fructivorans | reverse complement strand
TTAAAAACCTTCGGTTTAATTTATTCTTACAAGTTTTACCAACATGACCTTTATAAGAATTATATCTTCGTTTTTTCTTGGTAAACGCCGTTGATAATAGACCTAGTTCATTCATTAAGCGTAATACGCGTTTATGATTAATTTGATGCCCTAAATTCTTTAAAGCTAACGTTACTCGTCGATAACCATAATTTGGGTGACATTGTTTAATTTTCGTGATAGCTT
>NZ_JOJZ01000010.1:0-134896 GCF_000814735.1 Fructilactobacillus fructivorans | reverse complement strand
TAATTTGTAACTAAATTTCGTCATAATAAAACCCCTTAAGTTGATTTTCTTGTCCAACTTAAGGGGTTCATATCATTTGGTTCCTTTTTTACTTATTATCTTTGATTATCAATCTTAAAAATAGGAATATTCTGATTAGGCTTTCGCTTATGCTTACTTTCTATTCCCTTTTGTCGGCGCTCATTTGCCTGCTGCACCTGAGCAGCCGTCTTAATATTTTGATGTTGCCAATTCAACAAGATTCGATCCATATATTTTAAACTATATACCTGACTTAAAACCGACTCTTTCAGCGCCAATTCAATAATCTCCGGTGAATAATGATCTTGATCAATCCATTGATTGATCATTTCAAGTTCAATGGAAGACAATGGTCGCCCAAATTCTTCTTGAATTTTTTTAAAGAGCCCCTTACGTTCTTTAACTGTATCATTTTGCTTATTTCGTTCTTGTTGTGATCGGTTACCTGTTTTGATATTAGTCTTTGAATCAATTAGCTTATCAATCTTACTGTTCAACAAATTAAATTTATACTCATCTTCACCAGACTTAGTGCTAGAAATACTAATAATATTCTTAGAAACCAACTGATGCAACAAATTATAAATATCATTTTCACTAATCCCAGTTGCTTGCGATAGCTTTTTGGCACTTGGAAAAAGATTCCCTTGTGAGCGAGCTAAAACTAACTCCAAAAAGATCACTAATTCTGAGGGATTCATACCTAATTCAGCAAAATGTTGTAATAAAAAACCTGACACACTAATCGATCCATAGTCCAAATAACGTTCTAAATTTTCACTCATGTTATTCCTCCTATAATGATCGATCACTACAAATTATTGATGGTCTGAACAATTTTTCCTGTTTTATAATCGACAGTTACATAATTTAACCGTTTATTCTGATTCCAATAAGAAACCACCCAGGCTGGCTTATTTTGATAGATTGCCAGGCCCGTGTTAATAATCTTAGTGGCTTTCCCAATCTTTTGAGCAGCACGCTCAGCTTCTTGTTGGTTAATTCCATTCTTTTGCGTAACAACTTGCATGCTCTTACCGTTCTTAGGCAAAATAGCGTAAGCATACTGGTTTTGTTTATCATATCCGCCAACTGAATAGTATGTTTGGTTTAAATTAGAAGAATAGAAATGATTAATGTTATGAAAGCCAGCACTATTTTCGGCTACCGTAGTAACGTGAGATCGTGCATGTAATAGTGGAGCTTTGGCAGCATGAAAGAAAAGGATAATTCCAACTACAATTAGAACAATAATTGTAATCATTATCCATCGCATTCGATGAGTTTTTTTTCGTTTTAATTGTTCTCTGTACATGATATTCCTCTTTTATTAGCTTTTACATGCCCCATTATAGCAAACTTTACTAATCGATTAGTTAATTAATTTCTTTCTTTAAAGAAATCTTGACCATCTTTAACGATCTCTGAAATGGAGCCAGCTTTAATTGGTAATCCTTGCGGAAGAGCATCAATAATTTGCTTCCCATAACGCTTATCAATTAAGCGGCTGTCAAGAAAATTAATCACACCATAATCCGTCGCACTTCTAATTAGACGGCCAACGCCTTGTTTAGTCTTAATGATAGCTTCCGGTAAATCGAAATTATAAAATGGATTTTTATTTTGACCTTTAAGAAACTTAGCTCGACTCAAGACCACCGGATTATTAGGAGAATCAAATGGAATTCTGGTAATGATAAGTTGTTTCAATAAATTATCAGGAAAATTAACACCTTCAAAGTAGCCATTAGCCCCTAAGATGACAGGAACCGAATCTTTTACAGATTCAAATCGTTTAACAATTTTTTCTTGACTCCCAGAGACCCCCGCTGCCTGAATCATAAACTTACCATTATTACTCTGACTTAATCTATCATAAACTTTCTTCAAAATATCAAGTGAATTAAATAAAACTAACGTCGGAACTGAATTAGCACTAATAAGTTTCCAAATTGAATTAGCTAAATAAGCAATGTATTCATCATTTTCTCCATTGGGTGGCATTGGGGTCGTCTGTGAAATCATCATTTCAGCCTGCTTAGCATAATCAAAAGACGACTTTAATCGCTTCATCCTGGTATCAGACCGATTCAAATCTAATTGGTCAAAAATATATTGTGATTTTTTCGATGTAAATAAAGTCGACCCAGTAAAAATAATCGGTTGAAAATACTGATAAACATTTTCTTTTAATTTGCTTTTGGAATCAAAATCACCAGTTAGCAATATTACATGGTTAGGATCTAAATCTTCGGTATAATGAATCCAATAAAAATGTGATTTCTCACTAACCTTCTGCTTAATTTTGTCCACGTCAATTCCATCAATATAATCAATAATGGTAAGCAAATGACGTTCAAACTTCTCAATGAGTGCCTTATCAGAAATGGTCCATCGATTCTTTTCTTTCTGAATTAATGTCTTAAAAGCATTAATAAATTTTTTTAATTTGAGATTAATACTAGTCAAATGCTTAATTTGACCCTGATGAGACTGAATAAACTTCAATAAGTTTTGGGCAGAAATAGCCATCTCCGCACGTCTAGTTTCAACTGGTTTCATAAATTCTGTTCTGAAATCCTGTAATACTAATTGGTTCGTATCAAAAACAGCATCTAACTGTGAATCAAGTCTGTTGAGTCGGTTTAATTCATCAATATCGTCAGAAAAAATTTCGTTCAGGTTAAGTCCATGAGTTTGAAATAAATCATTCTTAACTCTTCCAATGTTTTTCTTCAATACATTAAACTTAACTAACTTTTCCTGTGATGAGAAAGCAATATCAGCTAACTTATGAGCTTCATCAACCACTAAGTATGGTTTGGAATTCATATGATCACTTAGCTGCTGACCATTTTCAAACAGATAGTTATGATTAACTAAAACAATATCAGCATGTTCCACTCGCTTAAACTGAGCTGCTAAAAAGTCAGCATCCCGAAACGAATTATTCTTTCCATTCGCCACGTGCGAACTTTGATAATTAATCTGATCAATAAATGGAACCTCATTAGGAAGATTGAGCTCATCTAAATCACCCGTACTCGTCTCAGTCAGCCAAACTAAAATTCTAGCCTTCATAAATTGAGATTGCTTAGATTTATCATGAAATTGGAGGGTTTTACTAAAACGTTCCAGATTAATGTAATGATTAACCCCCTTTAAAAGAGCAACGTCAAAACTAGTATTCAGTAAGGGCTCTAATTGATCTTTTATGGTAGCGTACAACTGTTCTTGTAATCCATTAGTGGATGTACTAACAACCAGTTGTTCTCCATCATTAATTAGATACGACATGGGTACCAGGTAACCCAACGTCTTTCCACTGCCTGTGGGAGCTTCTATTAATAAATTATAGGTTGGCTTTTCACTTTCATGATAATTATTATAAATAAGGTTCATCATTTTACTCTGTGAGCTACGCCAATCTAACTTACCACTAAATTGTTTCTCTTTTTGCTTCTTGGTTTTGGGATATTTGGTTAAGTTATGTTCTGAAATAGAATAAGATGCTGTCTGATTTTTTAATGCAATGCCATTTACTACTACATACTGAGAAGCCAAATTACTCAAATGTTCTCGTTTCATTTGCTCTCGATCAGCAATAAATTCTACGGTATCCCGCGGAAGATCAGGATTAACTTTGAGTATACTTTGCACCGTGATTAACGGTAACTTTTCAATCTTATTCATAATCGTTAGAAGTAAATGAGCCGTAGCATCAGCATCACTCTTAGAAGAATGTGGATGAGTATGCGAGATACCAAAATGATGACTCAGATCTTTTAAACGATAACCGTTTAATTCCGGAAAGAAAATCTGACTCAGGGTAACGGTATCAATTGCCTTAATATTTAATTCTGGGTATCCAACTCTTTCTAATTCAGCATTTAAAAAGGGAAAATCAAAGTTAACGTTATGAGCAACAAAAACGGTACCACTTAAAATCTTATAGATATGGGCAGCAACCTGATCAAAAGTCGGTGCCCCTTTAATAGTTTGCGAATTAATCCCGGTTAAATGAGTAATATCTTTGGGAATGGCTTCACCATTATTAACATAAGTTGAATAGGAATCGATAACTTGCCCACCTTGAACAAAAGTACAACTAAATTGAATGATTTGGTCACCACTTGAAACATCCGTTCCGGTTGTTTCCATATCGACTACTGCATATTTTGTATTCTTGGGCACAAGTATCACCTACCTTTAAAACTAACTTCACTATAATATTACTACATTTATCTTAATTTTTATATAAACCAATATTTAATCATTAGTAAAGTATTCCAAAAGATATTGGTCATTCAATAAATTATGATAAAATAGGTATGTTTGGAAAGTGAGCGATTGAGATATGAACACGACTGCAACTGGGTTGAGTCATGCAAAGATAATTTTTCTAGGGGAACATAGTGCGGTCTATCAAAAGCCTGCGATTGTTTTTCCTGTGCCTCAAATCAAGGCCAAAGCTATCATCAGTTCTGACGGCCATAACCAATTAAATAGTAAGTACTATAGTGGTCCAATTAGTATGTTGCCATCTTCAATGAACGGTCTACAGACACTTATTAACCAACTTAACAAGCTCTTAAACCGTAACAACGATCCAATTGATATCGAAATTGATAGTGAGATCCCTCTTGGAAGAGGAATGGGCTCATCGGCGGCCACTGCTAGTGCCGTAACCAGAGCCTTCTTTAACTTCTTTAAACAACCCATCAGTCAAAAACAACTCAAAAGTTTTACTGATGTGGAAGAAAAGATCACCCATGGCAATCCCAGTGGCATTGACGCCAAGACGGTTAGTTCTATTAAACCCATCTTATTTGAAAAAGGCCAATTCTATGACTTCCCTGTTTCAACGCGGGGCCAACTTATCATCGCGGATACTGGGGTATCTAGTAATACATCCACGGCCGTTGCCATGGTAAGAGATGAAATGGATCGTCACTTTCAAAGTACAAGTGAATTAATTGACGACCTTGGCAATTTAGTTGAATCCGCCAAAAGTTCATTGCAATCCAATCAACTAGAACAAACTGGTAAGTTAATGAATTTAGCACAAGATGATCTTACCAAACTTGGCGTCAGTTCGGTTGAGATTAATACCCTAGTAAATGCAGCTAATCAGGCTGGAGCACTGGGAGCCAAGCTAACCGGAAGTGGACTAGGTGGATGTATTATCGTCCTCTCAGCATCCACAACTACAACCGAACAAATTAAGACCGCTCTTAAACAAAATGGTGCGCACGGAGTTTGGATCCAATCATTAAACGAAATGAAGTAAGGAGATTTGTTATGTCCGACAATACTAATATAAATAGAACCCAAAAGGCTCGTGCTCATACTAATATTGCACTAATCAAATACTGGGGAAAAGCTGATGAGCAACTTATTATACCCGAAGATAACAGTCTCTCATTGACATTAAAAGATTTTTATACTGATACTGAAGTTCGTTTTGATAAAGATTTAACGGCAGATGAAATTGTCTTTAACAATCATTTGATGAACAAAGCAGAAAGTCAGAAAATGATTAACTTTCTCAACATCGTCAGACAAAAAGCACAGCAAAACATTTTTGCTCACGTTAAAACCCAAAATAACATCCCTACTGCCGCTGGACTTGCATCCTCCGCTTCGGGATTTGCCGCTTTAGCCGCAGCATCAAGCAAAGCCATTGGATTAGATCTTTCAAGAAAAGACCTTTCCAGATTAGCACGGCGTGGATCTGGTTCAGCGACACGTTCCATTTTTGGAGGATTCGTTGAATGGGAAAAGGGAAATAACGATCAAACTTCCTTTGCAAAACCAATTGAAGAAAACGTTGATTGGGACGTTAATTTAGTGGCAGTTATTACTAATCGTCACGAAAAGAAAATTTCTAGTCGGAGAGGTATGAAAATTTCTAAAGCAACCTCCCCCTACTACCAAGCTTTTAAACAGGTTACAAGTCGTGATCTGATTACCATGAAAAAGGCCATTAGCAACCATGATTTCGATTTGATGGGACATACTGCTGAAGAAAATGCGATGAAAATGCATGCTCTTACCTTTAGTTCCGATCCATCCTTTACATATTTTAATGGAGATACACTTAAAGCAATGCAACTTGTTCATGAACTTAGAAATGAAGGGATTAATTGTTACTTCACCATTGATGCCGGTCCAAATGTAAAAGTTTTAGTTCAACACGATAATCTAAAAAAAGTCATTAGAAAATTTAAAACAGCATTTGGACAATCTAACGTAGTAGCAACCGTTCCTGGTCCTGGGATCGAATATTTAAATTAAAGGGAGTAATTAATCACATGATTTCCGCAAAAGCACCAGGCAAACTATATATAGCTGGTGAATATGCTGTAGTTGAAACTGGACATCCCGCAATCATCGCAGCGTGCGATCGTTTTGTCAGAGTTAGCATTAAAGAAAGTTCAGACTTTGGAAGCATCTATTCCAAGCAATATGATGAAAATATGTTGCATTGGAAACGATTAGGTCATCGAATGGTTTTTGATAATCGTGATAACCCCTTTCAATACATCATTTCAGCTATTAAAGTTACCGAAGAATACGTTGAAACACTAAACAAAAATTTAAAAACTTACGACATCATCGTAAATAGTGAACTAGATAGTTCTGATGGTCGCAAATATGGATTGGGATCATCAGCGGCCGTAACCGTTGCTACGGTAAAAGCTCTCTGTGAATTCTATGATATTGATCTTACAACCATGCAATTGTTTAAACTAGCAGCCATTGCTCACTTTGAAGTTCAAGGAAATGGTTCTTTAGGCGATGTGGCTGCCAGTGTCTTTGGTGGATGGATCGCATATCATTCTTTTGACCGTCAATGGCTCGCTAATGCCCGTCAAGATGTTGATTTAGTAGAACTAATCAACTTAAAGTGGCCTAATCTAAAAATTATTCCCCTCACTGCACCGTCTAATTTGCAGCTATTAATTGGATGGTCTGGCTGTCCCGCGTCCACTTCAAATTTAGTTGATCGCGTCGAACTCAAAAAGGCCCGAAATTCAGAACTCTATACTGATTTTCTTCGTCTAAGTAAAGAATGTGTTCTAAACATTGTGAAGGGCTTTAAATCATCAGACCTTAAGATGATTCAAAAGAACATTGAAATTAACCGAACCCTTCTTTTAAAGTTGGGCGAATTCGCCAACGTTGAAATTGAAACTCCCAAGCTCAAAGAACTAATCGATATCGCAGATCATTTTGGTGGGGCAGCAAAAACATCAGGAGCTGGCGGTGGTGATTGTGGAATTGTCATCATTGATAAAGACGACAATATTGAGGACCTCATTCGTGACTGGAACAAGCACGGCATTAAGTTACTCGACCTTAAAATTCACAATAATTAGGAGAAAACAATGACTAGTCAACAGTCGCATCGAAAAGATGAACACGTATCCATTGCCAAAAAGTTTCACCACTCAAATTCTTTAGCAGGATTTGACCAAGTGCACTTCATCCCAGTCACCTTCCCTGAAATGGCGATCGATGATGTTGATATTTCTACCACCGTGGGAGATTTGTCACTCTCAATTCCCTTTTACATTGAAGCGATGACCGGTGGAAGTGAATATACCAAAAAGCTTAATTCTAAGCTGGCATCTATTTCCAAAAAATGTGGGATTGCAATGGCATCTGGATCTGAAAGTGTGGCTCTAAGAGAACCACAACTAACCGAAACGTTTTCAATCATTCGCAAACAAAATCCCCAAGGATTAATTTTTGCTAATATTGGTGCGAATGCGAGTGTGAACCAAGCTCAAAGGGCAATTAACATTTTGCACGCAGATGCATTAGAAATTCACGTTAATTCGGTACAAGAACTGATTATGCCTGAAGGATCCAGGTCGTTTAACTGGTTCACTCACCTATCTGACATTAAGAAGCAAATCTCAATTCCAGTCATTATTAAGGAAGTTGGCTTTGGCATGAGTTCGACTACCATTCATTCATTATATAATCTAGGAATCAGATATATTAACGTTGGTGGTCGTGGTGGAACTAACTTCGCTCAAATTGAAAACTTTCGACGTCATAAAAAAGAAATGGATTATTTTAATGATTGGGGATTAACAACGGTCGAGTCACTCTTTGAAGCCCAAAAAGTACCAAAGATGAATATCATTGCTACTGGTGGAATCACTAATCCAATGGAGATCGTCAAGTCACTATATTTAGGTGCTGATGCAGTAGGAATTGCTAGTCAAATCCTGGTTAAATTAATTAATGACGGTGAAGATGCCACGATTGAAATGATCAACGACTGGATCATCGGAATTAAAACAATCCTAACGGCATTAGGTGCTCACAACATCAACGAATTAAGAAAACGAGAATCAGTTCATAGCCTAGAATTACAAAATTACTTAAAACAACGAAAATAAAAACTACCCAATCTTGGGTAGTTTTTTTAAACTTTAAATCTTAATCCTTTGGGGAAAAAATTCTTTAATGTTCCATTGACAACTTTTCCAAAGCCAATATTCATTGAACGACACTGAATCAAGTACCATCCCTTCTTGAGTTTCGCATCAACCGTAATGGTATCTCCATGAACATACCTGTCCCATTGATTATCATCAATTTCAATTACATTTTTAACATCATGAGGATTAATTGCAAGTGCCAAAGCATACGCAGGCTCAATTCGATTTTTCTTGATCATTCCAAGGGGTGTCCCAGGACGCATAACCTTTAATCCATTAAGATTAGGAATCTCAGGATTAAATGAGTAGAGCATTTTCCCAAATTCTAATAAATGATGAGGATAAAAGTCATTTTGAAAATTACGCTTACAAAATTCTTCCCATTCTCGTCGGACTTCGGTTGATGCATTTCCGGTTTGATGTTTAATCTTTTTCGACTTACCACTACTTAGACTCTGAAGCTTAGCAATAAAATGTCCGTCACCCTTAAAGAGATGAGGAAATAATCGAATAGTATTTTTTAATGCTTCATTACCATCAGCCCATTCTGGCTTTCCCGAAACCATTCCATCATATTTTTTAATAGGTAAAGTCTTAAAGTCATAGTTATCTAAGATCCACGCAATAATTTGCTCATCTTCTTCGGGTGCAAAAGTGCAGGTCGAATATATTAGTTGGCCTCCTGGTTTCAACATCTTAATTGCTTCAGCAACGATTTCTTTCTGCCTTATGGCACATTCCCGTGGATAATCTTTTGACCAATACTTAGTGGCTTCATGATTTTTTCTGAACATCCCTTCACCAGAACACGGCGCATCAATCAAAATTTTATCAAAGTACCTTGGAAAATGTTTCGAAAGCGTCTTTGGGTCTTCGTTTAAAATTAATGGATCAAAAACTCCAAATCGCTCTAGATTCTCAACTAATACTTTAGCTCGACCACGTTCAATTTCATTTGAAACAAGTAATCCTTTGTTTTGCATTAACCCTGCTAAATGAGTTGATTTACCACCTGGAGCAGCACATAAATCTAAAACCTTATCACCAGGAGTAGGGTTAGCCACCTCAGCAACGTACATAGCAGACGGCTCTTGACTATAGACATAACCACTTTGATGCTCAACGGTCTTTCCACTTACCTTGCCATAATAACCATTTTCCGTATAAGCAATTGGGCGTGATCGATCTAAATGAACGTCTGCTTTGGGTTTTAACGGATTGGTCCGAAAGGCATTATAAGAATCATCGTCAAACGAATCAATAAAGGATTGATAATCGTCCCCTAAAAGATCGTGATATTTATTTTTAAAATCTTCCGGTAATTGCATAATTAAATTCCCTATTCTTTAAATTTCCTAGCAGCTTGAACTGCCATTTTCCACCCACGATATAATTCAACACGCTTCCCTTGATCCATCTGTGGTTCAAAAAAGGTTCCTATGTGTTTAGTTGCTTTAATTTCATCAATACTTTTCCAAAAGCCAACCGCTAATCCAGCTAAATATGCGGCTCCCTGAGCCGTTGTTTCTGAAATTAACGATCGCTCAATTTGATCATTTAAAATGTTAGCTTGAAACTGCATTAAATAATTATTTTGAGCAGCTCCACCGTCAACCACTAATGATTTAATTGGAATTTTAGTCTCAGCTACCATGGTATCTAAAACATCTTTCGTTTGAAAACCAAGCGATTCAATCGTAGCTCGAACAATCTGATTATTAGTGGTAGTTGAGGTCAAACCAAAAATAGAACCCCTAGTTTCCTGATCCCAGTATGGCGCTCCTAAACCAGTAAAAGCAGGCACGACGTAAACTCCGTTATTGGTCTGGGCATCAAATGCCATTCTTTCAGATGCTTTAGCTGAACTAATCAATCCCATTTCATCCCTTAACCACTGAATGGCCGAACCTGCAACAAAGATACTACCCTCTAGGGCATATTTCACCTTACCATTAATCCCATAAGCGATAGTGGTTAGGAGCCCATTGGAAGAAAACTTTGGTGATTTACCGGTATTCATCATAATAAAAGCACCGGTTCCATACGTATTTTTGGTCATCCCAGACTCTAAAGCTAATTGACCAAACAACGAAGCTTGCTGATCACCAGCAATCCCAGCAATTGGGATCTGGACACCTAGAAATGAATAACCCTTGGTGTAGCCAAACAAATGTGATGATGACTCAACTCTTGGCAACATAGATTTGGGGATGTTAAGAATCTTAAGTAATTCCTCATCCCACTTCAGGGAATTAATATTAAAAATCATGGTCCGACTAGCATTAGTGTAATCCGTAGCGTGCACCGTCCCACCGGTTAATTTCCATAAAAGCCACGAATCAATGGTCCCAAACAACAGCTCCCCATTTTCGGCACGTTTTTGAGCATCTTTAACATGATCTAAAATCCACCTAATCTTGGTTCCCGAAAAATATGAATCAACAATTAAACCAGTTTTTTGATGGATAAGATCAGCATAACCATCAGCTTTTAATCGATCCGCAAGTTGATTGGTTTGTTTTGATTGCCAAACAATTGCATTATAGATGGGCTTCCCACCTCGTTTATCCCACACTACGGTCGTCTCACGTTGATTGGTAATACCAATACTTCGCACTTTGTATGGTGGAATCCCAGAATTAATCAATACTTCTGAAATAACCGATTCAACCGCATTCCAAATCTCAATTGGGTCTTGCTCGACCCACCCTGGTTGTGGAAAATATTGCTTAAATTCTTTTTGAGCTTTTGCAACTATTTGTCCATCATGGCCAAACAAGATAGCTCGAGCCGAGGTGGTACCTTCATCAATTGACATTATGTACTGTTTGTTACTCATATTTTACCCTCGTTCTTCTTTTAAAACCTATAATATAATTATACATTAAGTATTTTCTCACACCAAACGTCAAATTATAACTACGTAAGGCAATATGGTAGGATAATCATATGTGATTTAATAGGAGGCAATTGAAATGATACATTTTAACGAATATTCAGCATGTACCAGCATTTTAGTTGGTAAAAATGCCACGGTCGATGGAAGTACTTTAATTGGTCGAAATGAGGATGCCAAAGCGTCCTGGCCAAAACGATTCGTGGTTCATGAACACCATGAATATCGTGATAACCAAGAATTCAAATCCACTGATAACGGTTTTAAGATGCCATTACCAAAGGTTAGAGGAAAGTACACCGCAACGCCAGAATGGACTGACAAAGAAGGTTTATTCGAAGAAGATGGAATTAATGAATATGGCGTTGCAATGAGTGCCACCGAGAGCACCTATGCTAACCCACGTGTTTTGGGTTATGATCCACTTGTAAAGAACGGAATTGGTGAAGAAGCCATGGTCACCGTTGTTCTTCCTTATGTACATTCGGCTCGAGAAGCAGTAAGTCGTTTGGGTAATATCATTGAAAAATACGGTGCTAGCGAAAACAATGGGGTCCTTTTTTCTGATAAAGATGAAGTTTGGTATTTAGAAATCGGATCTGGGCATCAATGGGTTGCCGAACGAATTCCGGATGACCATTATGCGGTGGTTGCTAATCAAATGGCAATTGAAGAAGTAGATTTTAATAATGACGATTACTTCATGTGGTCCCCTCAAATTTACGATTTTGTCTCATCTAATCGATTAAATCCAGATCGTTCTGGCTTTAATTTCCGTCACATTTTTGGGACTCATGATCTTTCTGATACCTACTACAACACTCCACGTGTCTGGTACGGGCAAAGAATGTTTAACCCTGCTGTTAAACAAGATCCTACGTCTCAGAACATGCCCTTTACTAGAAAAAGCGAAACCTTAATTTCAGAATTAGACGCCCAAAACCTTCTTAGTTCACACTATCAAGGAACCCAATTCGATCCACTCGGTGCCGGCGACGAAGCTGATCGGACTAAATTCCGTCCGGTTAGCCTCGCTAAGACCCAAGAATCACACGTCCTTCAAATTAAACCAAACCTGCCAATTGAAATCGGCGGTATCCACTGGTTAGCAATGGGAGTAGCAGCACAAAGTACTTATGTCCCATTTCTTGAAGGAATCACTGATACTCCAGAAGCTTACAAGTATCATGTTAAAAGAGATTTTGATCCCAAATCAGCTTACTGGATTTTTAAGCTAGTAGGCATTTTAGTTGATCCCCACTACCTTGAATTTGGTGACAAGTTGAAAGAAGTGCAACAAACTCTAATTGAACAATACGAGCAAATTCTGAAACAAACTGACACAGAAGCAAGTGGTTTAAATTCTTCTGAGTTAAGTCAGTTAGCTAATGAAGCTAGTACCAAATCGGCTAAACTAGCAATGCGCAGTTTCAAAAACCTTGGTCAAGATCTAATTACTAATTCAACCGACTTCTCCCCTCTAAACTATCATCAGGATTTAAATCTGTAGTAAAAGAGAGTATACTCAATTAGTATTTTCATAAATTAGATCAAGGAGAGTGACTTTATGTCTAAAGGGAAAAAGCAGAATAAATTAGGCTTGATGTCTTTAGTTTTAATGATACTCACTGCGATATTTGGCTTCGGTAATACGACTGTAGCTTATGATCAAATGGGCTATGCCAGTATTATCTGGTACATATTTGGAGCACTAGTATTTTTCTTACCAGTTTCATTAATGTTTGCCGAGTACGGTTCCACTTTCAGTAGTGCTAAAGGTGGAATTTATTCCTGGTTGAAGGAATCAATTGGTGAACGTTTAGCTTTTATTGGAACTTTTATTTGGTTATCATCATGGATTATTTGGATGATTTCCACTTCATCTAAAGTTTGGATTCCATTCTCTAACATTATCTTTGGAACCGACAAAACCCAAACTTGGCATTTATTTGGAATCTTTACCCCAATGCAAACCATTGGAATTCTAGGAATGGCTTGGATTTTGATCATTACCCTTTGTGCTACTCATGGGTTTGATTCAATTGCTAAAATTGCAAATATTGGTGGGGTTTTGTCAATTGCCCTCCCGTTGATCTTTGCAATTCTATCCGTGATTGTTTGGGTTCTAAATAAAGGACAATTAGCTGAACCAGTTAATGGTGCAAAGAGTTTTATTCAATCCCCTAACCCATTATTTGTAACGCCGATTGCCATTATGTCATTCGTTGTTTATGCAATCTTTGCTTACGGTGGAATGGAGTCAATTGGTGGAGTCGTTGATAAGGTTAAAAATCCCACTAAAACTTTCCCACGTGGAGTGATTATTGCCGCTATTATAATGGCTGTCATCTACTCTGGCTCAATCTTCTTAGTCGGCATTACCGCTAACTGGCATTCAGTCGTTGGAAAAAGTTCAGTTAATTTAGGAAACATTACCTATGTCTTAATGAATAACCTTGGTTATGTTTTCGCTAAAACATTCGGATTTTCTGCTGGATCGGCTATGGAATTTGGTCGTTTCATGGCTCGAGTTGCTGGTTTGGGAATGTTTATTCCGTACTTAGGTTCTTTCTTTGTCCTCATTTACTCGCCAATTAAATCTTTCATTGAGGGATCTAATCCTGATTTATGGCCAAAGAAAGTTGTTCAACTAAACAAACATGGGATGCCAGGTTTTGCAATGTGGATTCAAGCATTTGTCGTGGTGGCCGTTATCTTTGTAATTTCATTCAGTGGAAATAATGCGCAACAGTTTTACTTAATTTTGACCGACATGGCTAATATTTCAACTACCTTCCCATACTTGTTCCTAGTTGGTGCTTTCCCATTCTTTAAGAAATTAAAGAACGTTCCACGTCCATTTGTTTTCTATAAGAATCAAATTGTTACTAATATCATGGTTGCCATCATTCTAATCGTCTTAGTATTAGGGATTGGCTTTACAGCCGTTCAGCCAATCTTGATCCACGATTACACCACGGCCTTTTGGACCATTGCTGGACCAATTACATTTGCACTCGTTGGCTGGATCATGTATGAGTATAATAGTCGTCATAGTAAGAAAGTTGCTAAAAAACAATAATAGATAACAAAAAAAGAGTTCGCAATGCGAACTCTTTTTTTGTTTAAAATTAATGTTTACGACTTGCTTCTTTAATACGAGCAGCCTTACCAGAACGGTCACGCAAGTAGTATAACTTAGCACGACGAACGGCACCATGTCTAACAACATCGATCTTAGCAACTCGAGGTGAATGTAATGGGAAGATTCTTTCAACCCCAACACCACTGGCAATTCTTCTTACGGTGTACGTAGCTTGAATGCCTGAACCGTGACGTTTAATTACAACACCAGTAAATCTCTGAATTCGTTCGTTACTACCTTCGACAACCTTTACGGAAACCGTTACAGTATCACCAACACGAAATTCAGGAATATCTGAACGCAGTTGATCACTATTAATCTTATCAATCAATTTGTTTTGACGCATAATCATTTCTCCTAACTAGCATTCTTATCTTCTCGACAGCGGAGTACCGTTTTATTTAGTCATCAGACCATTTAAAATTATAACACATTGATAATTAAACTCAATACCTATTTCTTTTCTTCTTCAATCTTAACGTCCGCTAGTAATTCTTTTTGTTTCTTAGAAAGCTTATCATAATCAATTAAATCAGGTCGGCGTAAGTACGTTTTTCGTAAAGATTCTTTTTGACGCCAGTCAGCAATTTTTTGATGATCACCACTCGTCAAAACTGGTGGAACCTCTGATCCTCTGAAATCGGCTGGTCGTGTATATTGGGGGTATTCTAGTAATCCCGTGGAAAAAGAATCATCAGGAGCAGATTCCTGATTTCCGAGGACTCCCTTAATCAATCTTACAGTAGCATCAATCATTACTAAGGCGGGTAATTCACCACCCGTTAAAACAAAATCCCCAATTGAATACTCATCCGTCACAACTGATTTAATTCGTTCATCAAATCCTTCATAGTGACCACACAAAAAGGTCAAATGATCTTCTTTAGCCAAATCAACTGCATCTGATTCTTCAAACCTCTTTCCAGCTGGATCGGTTAAAATTACCCGTCCAGTTGGATAACCCTGCTCTACTGAAACTTGTTGGGTACGAGCAAAAGCATCCAGCATGGGTTGCGGTTTGAGTAACATCCCGGCTCCTCCACCAAACGGTGTATCATCAACATTATGATGTTTGTTAGTGGAAAAGTCCCGAAAATTAGTAATATCAATGTTTACAATTTTATTTTCGACTGCCTTTCCAATAATTGATTCACTCAATGGTCCCTTCAAGATCTCTGGAAAAAGACTTAATATATCGATCTTCATCTTTATTCCATTCCTTCCATTAATTCCACAATCACTTTATGATTAGGAATATCAACTTTCTTTACGACTGAATCAATCTTTGGTAACAAAAGGTCGTCCTTGTCTTTTCGATCAACTACCCAAACATCATTTGCTGGCATATCCATAATGTCTTTGATAACACCAACTTGATTACCGCTTTCATCGACAACGTCTAATCCGATGATTTGCTGATAAAAATACTCACCAGGTTTTAAATCAGAGGTCTTTCTTTGGTTAGCATCAATTTTAAGTATTGCAGGTTTTAAGTATTCAACATCATTAATGGAATCTCGGCCTTTAAAGTGCAACAGAATAAATTCCTTATGATTCCTTACACCATCAATTTCAAGTTCTTCCATGTTACCATTTTTCGGAAAAGCAAAAACATGGTTACCTACCTTAAAACGCTCATCGATAAAATCAGTATTGGGTTGTACTCGTACTTCACCCTTGATGCCTTGAGTGTTAACAAGTCGACCAATTTCTAAGTATTCCATAATTCACCTATTTCTATAAAAAAACTCTTAAATAAAAACGAGTTTTATCTAAGAGTTAGTCTTTGCCATCATCAATAACGAGTTTAATTCGTTTTCCATCATTAACGTGCACACTATAAATTATTGTTCGAATAGTTTGAGCTACACGACCTTTTTTACCAATAATTCGGCCCACATCATTGGGATTGGTTGACAGTATATATTCGCTAAACTGATCAGTATCTTGATGAGAAATACTAATATCATCAGGATATTTAACTAATGGTTTAACGATTGTTTTAATTAAATTATCAAAATTAACCATGGTCAATCACTTATTTCTTAGCTGCTAATTTAGCATCATGTAATTGTTTCATAAGACCTGCATCTGACAAGATATTACGAACAGTATCAGAAGGCTTAGCACCTTTTTCTAACCAGTCCATGATTGATTCTTCTTTTAATGTTACTTGGTCGGGTTCAGTTAATGGATTGTAAGTACCAACGTTTTCAATAAAACGACCATCACGAGGACTACGTGAGTCTGCAACCACAATACGGTAAAATGGACGCTTCTTTGAACCCATTCTTCTTAATCTAATTTTTAATGACATAAATACACCTCCTATTAATTATCTTAACAATTATTAATATTAACAATAATTGTTAATGATGTAAAGGTTTTTTTCTTTACAGCGCCAAATTAATGACGTTTCTTGTTTTTACGTCTTTTCTTCTTATTTTTCTTGATCTTTCTACCCATTCGCTTCATAGCAAGATTAGATAATTTTCCAGTCATTCCGCCACCCATTCCGGCAGAATTCATCATATTAGATAATCCAGACATATTTCCATTTGAAACCTTATTCATCATTTTCTTCATTTGATCGAACTGTTTTATAAGTCGATTAACTTGTTGAATAGGCTGAGCAGAACCACGGGCAATACGACGTCGTCGCGAAGGATTTAAGACATCTGGATTGGAACGTTCTTCACTAGTCATCGAGTAAATAATCGCCTTAATATGATCAAGATCTTTGGGATTAACATTTAAGTTCTTTAAAGCCGGGTTGTTTGCCATTCCTGGAATCATTTTAACTAGATCTTGAATGGGACCCATCTTTTGGATTTGTTCCAATTGATCAATGAAATCGTCGAAATCAAAAGAATTTTCTTTAATTTTTTCAGTTAACTCTTTAGCTTGATTTTCATCATATTCTTTTTGAGTTTTTTCGATGAAGGAAAGCATGTCCCCCATCCCCAAAATTCGCGAAGCCATTCGATCTGGATGAAAGACATCCAGGTCATCTAGCTTTTCACCTTGACCAACGAACATAATGGGCTTATCGGTAACAGCTCGAATTGATAAAGCAGCACCACCACGAGTATCACCATCTAATTTGGTCAGAATAACACCAGTAATATCCAAAGCATCATTAAAACCAACCGCGGTATCAACCGCGCTTTGACCGGTCATCGCATCCACAACCAAAAGGATATCATTAGGGTTGGCAACTTTTTTGATGTTTTTCAACTCATCCATTAAATTCTCATCAATTTGAAGACGGCCAGCAGTATCGATTAAAACATAATCGTTATTGTTTTTGTCGGCTTCCTTTAATCCATCTTGAACAATTTGAACTGGATCAACATCGGTTCCCTCTTGAAATACCGGAACACCTACTTGTTCTCCAACTTTTTCTAATTGTTCAATCGCAGCTGGCCGATAAACATCAGCTGCAATCATCAATGGACGAGCATGGTCATCAGTTTTAAGCTTTTTTGCAAGCTTCCCAGCTGATGTCGTCTTACCTGCCCCTTGTAGTCCAACCATCATGATAACGGTTGGAATTTTATCCGACTTAACTAGGGGAGTGGCCGACTCTCCCATCATATTAGTTAACTCATCGTTAACAATTTTAACAATTTGCTGAGCAGGATTTAATCCTTCCAGAACGTCAGCTCCCTTAGCCTTTTCTTGAACTGTTTTAACAAATTGCCGAACCACTTTAAAGTTAACATCAGCCTCAAGTAAAGCCAGTCGGATTTCACGCATAGTCTCACGTAAATCCGACTCACTAATTTTGCCCTTTCCTCTTAAGTTTTTAAAAGCTTTCTGTAATCGATCGGTTAAACCTTCAAAAGCCATTTTTTCACCCCTAATTTTCTTCCGTAATTTCTAAGTGATCCACTAATTCATTTAGTTCCGTATCATTTGGATAATTTTTTCTTACATAATCTCTGATTTCATCGGTTTGCTGATTGCGTAATACAAATAACTGGTACAAATGCATTTTACTTTCGTAATCTTCTAAAATTTGTTCCGTTCTCTTAATATTATCATAAACTGCCTGACGACTAATATCGAAGTTTTCGGAAATTTCACCTAATGAAAAATCATCGGCATAATACTCTTGAATGTATTCAGCTTGCTTTTTAGTTAATAATTCGCCATAAAAATCGTACAAAGCATTAATTCGATTATTCTTTTTAATGTCCATTGCATTTCACCACTAATTATTTTGAATTAATCCCTTAAATAACCCATCAATAAAGTTCTTAGAATCAAATGGGCGTAAATCGTTAACCGTTTCTCCAAGTCCAACAAACTTGACGGGGATGTTGAGCTTATTCTTAATCGCAATCACGATCCCACCCTTAGCGGTTCCATCAAGCTTAGTCAAAACAATTCCTGTAATATCAGTAATTTCATTAAACATCTTAGCTTGATTTAATGCATTTTGTCCGGTCGTCGCATCAATTACTAATAGAACTTCTTGAGGAGCAGCTGGAATTTCTCGTTTAATGACTTTATTAATTTTAGCCAGTTCGTTCATCAAATTAACCTTGTTTTGTAATCTACCAGCTGTGTCCACAAATAAAACATCATAGTTTTCTTTCTTAGCTTTATCGACAGCTTCAAAAACAACCGATGCCGGGTCACTCCCAGCTTCTTTCTTGACGATGTCAACGCCATCTCTTTTGGCCCATTCATCTAATTGTTCAATTGCACCAGCCCGAAAAGTATCAGCAGCAGCCATAAGAACTTTTTTACCTTGTTGCTTGTAGTTATTAGCCATCTTACCAATGGTAGTAGTCTTTCCGACCCCATTAACACCTACAAACAAAATAACCGTTGGACCGTCCTTTGAGAGTTGAATGGCATTATCTTTGTCACTTGGGGCATCATACAAATCAATCATCTTTTGAACGATTAAATTTTGAACATCTTTGGGTTTTTTAGCGTTTTTTAGTTTAACTTCTTCTTTTAATTCATCGGTTAATTGAATGGCCGTTTCAAATCCAACGTCTGATTCAACCAAAGTATCCTCTAAATCATCAAAAAAGTTATCATCAACCGAACGAAAATTTGCAAATAAAGCATTTAATTTTTGTCCAAATGAAGAACGGGATTTCGCCAAACCATGTTCATAAGCTTTCTCATTAGACTCCGGTTTTGGTTCATTATCATTCTCCTCTGTTCTTTGATCTTCATTTTGCGATTTATCTTCCGAAGGAACCGTTTGTTTTGTCTCAGCTTGTTTATCTTCTGTCTCTTCAGAGACCTTGGCTGCCCGATTCTTTTCATCGTGGTGAGCTTCTGAATTCTCTTCTGTTTTAGATTTAGTTAACTTATCGGCTGATTTTTGCTCATTTTTACTCTGCTCATCTGATTTTAATTTCTCATCTTTCTGTTTTAATTCAGAATTATTATCTTCCTTTTTTTCATGATCCTCTTGTTGGTTCTGTTTCTTTGCTTTTTCCTCGGAATCTTTCTTTTTGCTTTTGAAAATATCAAATAAACCCATTATTTTTCTCCTAGCTTCTTGGACTCATCCAAATTTACTGACACAACTTTTGATACTCCAGAATCTTGCATTGTTACTCCATACAAATAATCAGCATAGACCATCGTTTCTTTTCGATGCGTAATTACTATGAACTGCGTCTTATCCTTTAAGCTCTGAATATACCGAGCAAACCGATCCACATTTGCAGGATCAAGGGCTGATTCAGCTTCATCAAGTATAACGAACGGAACTGGTTTCACCTCTAAAACTGAAAAAAGCAATGCCAGTGCGGTCAACGCTTTTTCACCACCGGATAAGAGATTTAAGTTGCGATATCTTTTACCTGGTGGCTTTACTAAAATATCAATTCCCGTTGTTAACAAGTGATGCGGATCGTCCATCTTTAAGCGGGCTTCACCACCACCAAAAATGTTCCGAAAAATACGACTAAATGCAGTTGCAATTTTATCATAAGTCTCATTAAATTTAACTTTTACCGTTTGATCCATCTGATTCATGATTTTAACCAATTGCTTCTTAGACTCAATCAAATCCTCTAATTGATGATTCATAAAATCATACCGTTCCTTGATCTCTGAGTAATCATCAATCGAATTAATATTAATTGGACCCAAGCTATCAATCTTCCGTTGATAATCTTGAATTAATGAATTGATTTTGTCTAAGTTAAAGTCAACTGGCTCTATTGATTGATCTTCATTAAATGATGTTTGGAGACGCTGATGTTCTGAAATAAGGTTATTCTCAACTACTTTTACCCTTGCTTTTAATTTTTGAATCACTTGTGTTTGAGAAATTAAACGATCTTGCCCTTGATTAATCTGACGTTCGTCATTTTGATCATCTTGACTGGCATCATTTACCTGATGATTAAGGTTGGTAAGTCGCACTTTGATTTCATCAATCTGCTTTTTTAAAGCCAAAACATCTACCTGAGTGAAGTCATCATCTTGTTTCATTGATTGATTCAAGGCTTTCATGTTACTCGTTAATTCGCTCAATTGGTTCTTCAAACTATTTCTTTGATCTATCAGTGAATTTTTTGTTTTCTCAAGTTGCTTATTTTGCTCTTTTGCAAGGATTAAACGTTCCTTTATGTCTGAAATCAATGAACTATTTTTACTAACTTCACCATTTAGCTGTTTAATTTCGTTTTTAACCAATGTGTTTTTAGTTTGATTTTGTTTAATTTTAAGTTTTAAACCATCAATCTTTTGAGAAACATCTGATTCATTATTACCGTGATCACTAAACGCATTTTTTAACTGTAAACGGAATGCATCGGCATCTCGCTGCGTTTCCCTTAAGCTCTTTTGACTAGCGTTAATATCCCCTTGTTTAACCTTAATTTTACTCTTGATTTCACTTAATTCCTGATACATCTGATCATGTTGAAGTTGTAGATCCTTTTGCTTCCCTTGGGCACGCTTAATGGCTTTCTCTCCAGCATTCATTTTTTGATCCATCTGATCAACCTGAAGGTTTAATTGGGTCAACTTTTCTTTTTGACTCAGCAATCCATTAGCTTGATTTCGGTTAGAACCGCCAGTTATTGAACCCCCAGCATTAATGACTTCGCCATTCAATGTCACAATCTGATTTCTATGATTAATTGCTTTACTAATGCCATTAGCAGTTTTTAAATCGTTAGCAATAATAATTCCACCAAGGAGATGATTCTTAACTCTCGTCATTTCGGATGGCATCTTAACCAGATCAGCGGCAACTCCAACAAAACCATCCATTTGACTCACATTATTTAAAATATTTACAGTTAAATAACGTTCATTAACAGCATTCATTGGCAAAAAAGTTACCCTACCGAGTTTATTTTTATTTAGATACTTAATAGCATCCCTCGCATCATGGACGTTTCTAGTAATTACCTGCTGAATTCTACTTCCTAAAGCCGTCTCAATTGCAAAGACATACTTATCAGGTACTTCGATAAAATCACTGACAGTTCCCTTAATTCCAGGCAGATCTTGCTTCTCTTTTAATAAGTTACGGATCCCACGATAGAGTGAATTATGATTTTCTAACATTGATTTAATGCTATCACGTTCGGTTTTGGTCTCCTGAAAGACTCGAAGTGCCCCATACCATCTTTTACGCATTTCTGCTGTCTTTTTATTCGAACTAGCGAGGGAACCATTAACTTGCTCAAGTTTACTTGCAATTCTTTTTTGATCATCGGTAAGATCTAAGAATTCCTGCTTTGAAACGTCCAGCTGTTGCCTTAATCGACTCGCTTGTTTATCAAGCGTAACAATTCTTTGTTCCTTTTCCTGTGATGCATTGTCACTACGTTTTGATAACTTCTGCATCAGTTTAAGGTCATTTTTAGCTTCAGCTAGTGACTGCATCAAATCTATGTAATCATTTCTAGTATCTTCTAACTCTGCTTGCTTTGCTACTAAACGTTCCTTAAAATGAGCAACTCTAGATTCCCTAATTTCTTGATTAAGTTTAGAAATAATGGTTCTTTTTTTATTAATTTGACTCTGATTATCATTAATATTTTGAACCACATCATCCAGTTTGATTCGAAGTTCTTTTAATTCTTTCTTCAAGTCAACATTTTTTTGTTGGTTAAATTCACGTCGTTGTTTAGATAACTTTTGTGCGCTATTAGCTGATTCAAGCTTCTTAGTATTATTTAATAGTTGATTTTGAAGGCTTTCACGCTCGCGTGATAACTCATTAATTTTTAAAGTTAACTTCCGCTTATGGCTTTGAATTGAATTAACTTTGGCTTTTAATTTATTGTAATCATTTTGCTGTTGCTTAAGTTTAAAGTTTAGACTCGAGCGACTATCTTCATGCTGTTTAATTTGAAATGTTAGCAGTGAATACTCCAAGCGATCCAAATACTTCTTTTTAGACAAATACAGCGAAGCATTTTCGCTTTGCTGTTTTAATGGCCCCATCTGTTTATCTAATTCATTAATAATATCTGAAATCCGGTCAAGATTTCCCTGAGTATCTGCTAATTTTTGTTCGGTTTCATTTTTCTGTTTCTTGTATCGATAAACTCCAGCTGCCGTTTCAATAATTGAACGCCGCTTTTCAGCATTATCATTTAAAATCTCATCTACGTTCCCCTGCGAAATAATCGAAAGGGATCCTTCACCTAGACCTGTGTCCATAAAAAGATTGTTAATGTCTTTAAGTCGACATTCTTTATCATTAATTGAATAAGAACTCTCACCATTACGATAAACTTTACGGGTAATTTTTATTTCAGTAAAATCTGAGTCTAAAAAATGATCTGAATTATCAAAATCAATGCTAACTTCCGCACGATTAAGAGCTCTGCGCCCTTTGGACCCAGAGAAAATCACATCTAACATCTTTTTACCACGTAAGGTTTTGGCGGATTGTTCACCTAATACCCAGCGAATTGCTTCAATAACGTTGCTTTTCCCGCTACCATTGGGTCCAACAATTCCTGTCAATCCGTCCTGAAAGTCAATTGTGGTTTTATCTGCGAAGGATTTAAACCCCGCAATCTCAATTGATTTTAACTTCACCTTAATGCCTCATTTACTTAATACTTGTGCTTACTCCTAGTTCATTTAAGGCCTTTTTAGCTGCCTTCTGTTCAGCATCTTTTTTAGAATGACCTAAACCAACTCCCATTTCTTTCCCATTGATCTTAACGGCTACTTTAAATTTACGGTCATTGTCAGGACCATCTTCACTAACTAATTCATAATCTAGGTCGACTGGTCCATCCTCTTGAACCACTTCTTGAAGCTCAGTTTTATGATCAAAAAACTCGTCAAACCAACCCTCATCCAATTTAGGAAAAATAACAATTTCACAAAAATGTTTAACGGTTGCCATTCCTTGATCTAAATATACTGCTCCAATAAATGACTCAAAAATATCACATAATAGTGAGTCACGTTGCCTAGCATTCGCTTTTTCTTCGCCTTTACCTAAACGAATGTACTTATCAAAATGACATTCACGGGCAAACCGACTAAAACTGTGTTCATTAACCATGGCCGCCCTTAATCTAGTCAATCGACCTTGTGGTAATTCAGGGAAACGTCTAAAGATGTAGTCAGAAACCACTAACTGATAAACGGCATCCCCCAAGAATTCCAAACGTTCATAAAACTTTAATCCCTGACCCGGATGCTCATTAACATATGAAGCTTGTGTCATGGCCTCATCTAAAAGTGATTCATCGTTAAATTTAATATTGAACTTGTCTTCTAACAAGTCATCAAACTGCTTTTGCAATTCCATTTCCTCCAAAGGTAACATTTTTCTTTTAATTATATCATTAATGCCTAAAATCCGATAATTGCATAATAAAAAATGACTCGTCATCATAACGAATCATTTATTTCTTTGAAATGTGTTTTTTGGACTTAGGATCAGTGTCTCTTATAATCACATCAACCAAGTCGCTAACATCACTAATATTTTCAGTATTCTCACTGGTAAATACATCACCAAATTCATCTTCAAGTTCCACAATAAACCCCGCCATGTCAATAAAATCGGCACCTAAATCATTAGTGAAGTTTAAATCATCAGTGACCTTATCAACTGGAACCTTAAAACGATTCGAAGTAATCTCTGCTACTTTTTTAAATACTATTTCTCTATCCATTAGTGATTCCTCCTACTGCTCACCTTTTTTAATGTCATCCATCTCGTCAGTGTGATTAGAAAAATAATTTTTCACCGATCCCACAAAGTTAGAAGTAATGATTTGTTCAATTTGAACTACAGTGTTTCTAACGGTTTTAGCTTTACTGCTTCCATGACTTTTAACCACCGGAGCCCTTAATCCAAGTAAGACCGCACCTCCATACTTAGTGTAATCCATTTTGTGAGCAATCTTTTTTAATGTATCTTTTAATAATAAAGCTCCCATTTTGGAGCCAAATCCACCATTAATAATACCATCTTTTAACATATTAATCATAGACAGTGCCGTTCCCTCAATACTCTTTAACACGGCATTGCCTGTAAAACCATCGGTCACTGCAACGTCAGTAATTCCGTCCAACAATCCACGTGATTCAATGTTGCCAATAAAATTAATGTCATCATTTTGACTGAGAGCTTGATACATCTTTTGATGAATTTTGTTTCCCTTATCAGACTCAGTTCCATTGTTGATTAATCCAATTCTGGGATTATTAATTTTAAGGACCTTTTCTGCGTAATACTTTCCAAGAAGAGCGTACTGGTAAACGTTCACTACTTTGGCATCAGCATTCGCTCCACAATCAATTAAAGTAAATCCAGTATCATTATTAATCACGGGAAGGGTCGTAATTAGTCCGGGACGATCAATCCCCTTGATTCTTCCAATTATCAGTAATCCCGCAACTAGTATCGCTCCAGTATTACCGCACGAATAAAAAGCATCAGCAGAACCATCTTTGACTGCTCGTGCTGCCATAACTAAACTAGAATTCTTCTTATCTTTAACGGCTCGAACTGGTTCGTCCTCCATTTTGATAACTTCATCTGATTGAATCACTTTAATCCGCTTTTTATTACTCAACAAAGAATTGATTTGGGTAGAATCACCAAATAGTTGAAATTCCACGTTATCTATTTCATTACGGGCAAGCTCAACTCCTTTAACAATTTCTTTTGGTGCATTATCTCCACCCATTGCATCAATAGCGATTTTTATCATTATAAGCAAAGCTCCTTAATCAAACTTAACGTCTTGATTCAAAGACTTAAGTCTTTTTACTAACATTCGATTTTGTGGTTCTTGTTCCCAGTTTTTATCATCAACAATTTCTTTTGCAACCGTCTGTGCGGTACTTAAAATGTTAATGTCTACTACTGGATCTCCAACTTTAAAGGTTGGAACTCCAGATTGATTTTTACCAAGAATATCCCCAGGACCTCTTAATTCTAAATCTTTTTGCGAAATAAAGAAACCATCAGTTGAGGAACACATTACGTTCATACGTTTGCGGCCAGTTTCGTTTTTAGGATTGGCAATTAAAATACAATATGATTGCTGATCTCCTCTCCCAACACGACCTCTAAGCTGATGAAGTTGGGCTAGTCCAAAGTGATCAGCATCATAGATGACAATGGTACTAGCATTTGAAACATCCACTCCCACTTCAATCACAGTTGTAGAAACCAAAACTTGAATCTTATTATCTTTAAACGCATCCATGACTTCATTTTTATCTTCATCATTCATCTGACCGTGAAGTAGTCCAACCGCATGCTGATCACCAAATTCGGCTTTAAAGCTTTGGTAGGTATCGGTTACGTTTCGCATGTCTACCGCATCGGATTCACCAATGAGTGGAACTACTACATATACCTGTTCGCCATCATTTAATCGTTTCCTTACAAATTTAAGCATGGTTTCAATTTGTTGATTCTTGATCCAGGCGGTTTTAATTGGCTTTCTTCCACCAGGTAATTCATCAATAACAGATACATCCATCTCACCATAAGCTGTAATTGAAAGCGTCCGTGGAATCGGTGTAGCTGTCATTGAAAGAACATTAGTTGCCTGTCCCTTTTCACGCATCGCTTTCCTTTGATTTACTCCAAAACGATGTTGTTCATCAATAACTGCAAGTCCAAGGTCTTGATACTTAACTTCCTTTTGAAATAAAGCATGCGTTCCAACTACCAAATTAATCTCGCCATTTTTAATTCGAGGTAATAGCTCGTTACGAGCTGATCTAGAAGTATCTCCGGTAAGTAAACCAATGTTAACCTTAGTATTTTCAAATAAATTTGCCAGACTATTGGCATGTTGCTCAGCCAAAATTTCAGTTGGTGCCATGATTACTGCCTGCTTGCCCGCTAAAACGGCAGCATAAATGGCAATGGCTGCCACAACGGTTTTACCACTTCCAACGTCACCTTGAAGAAGACGATTCATTTGGTAAGGACGTCCCAAATCGGCCAAAATTTCAGTTACCACTTTATCTTGTGCACCAGTTAATCGGTAAGGAAGAGCAGCAATAAATTTCTGCAAAGCCGAACGTTTGGGGATAATAACCGAACTTGCATCCGCCTCTTTTTGTTGCTTTAAAGTTTGCATACGCATTTGAAATAAAAAGAATTCGTCAAATTTGGCAGTTCTCCGTGCTAGAGCAGCTGCCCGATGATTTTTTGGAAAATGCATATTAGTAATGACACTTTTTAAATTCTCTAATTTATATTTTTGTAGAATCCAATCGGGTATAAAGTCCTCAATCTGATCTTGATACTGATCATAAGCCTCGGTTACCAATTGTCGAATTGTATTCTGCGTAATTTTATGATTGGCAGGATAAATTGAGCCAAATTTCTCTCCATCACCGGGTTTTAAAATTTTGATTCCAGCCATTGACTTCTTGTTAGCATCAAACTTTCCGTAAATGAGGATGTCATCCCCAGTCTCAACTTGTTTTTTTAACCACGGTTGATTAAAAAAGGTCACCGGAATTACATCATGACCCACCAGTAATTTAATGGTTAACCGACTTCGCCGTCTGCCAAAAAAGTTCACAGTTGGAGTTACTGCAACTCGACCTTTCAAAGTTACAACCTGTTGGTCAGAAATTTCATCCAAATTTTTAGTTCGAAAATCTTCATATCGAAACGGAAAATAAGTTAATAAATCGTAGACAGTCCGAATGCCTAAATCATCAAGAGCTTCAATCTTTTTAGGTCCAACTCCCTTTAGAGTTGCCACATTATCATCTAAGCCGCTCATAAAATTCACCTCCTAAAAAAACTGCTAATCCAATTGGACTAACAGTCTTGTTAAAAAGAAACACTATTCACATTTTACCTATTCGACAGAAATAATCAAAGGATAAACTGGTTGATCCCCTTCATGAGTCTCAACTTCCAGTTCATCATCGGTTGCTAATGCTGCATCAGATACCTTTTTCGCATCACTTGCTTTAGCATTTTTACCGAAAATAATCGTTACATTTTCGCTATCATCATCTAACATTTTTTTTAACATTTTAACGGCCGCGTCATCTAATGAATTTCCAAGGACCTCAATGTTACCATCAATAATCCCCATGTAACTCCCTTTCTTAATGTCCATTCCGTTAATCTTAGTATCACGGACTGCGGTTGTTACTTGGCCACTTTTAACGGTATTAAGAGAGGCATCCATTTGCTTCTGATTCTTCTCAAAACTGCTATCAGGATCAAATGAGAACATCGCTGTTAAGCCTTGGGGAATTGTCTTAGTATGAACAACTTCCATTGGAATATTTACAATTCCTTGTGCCTGTTCTGCTGCTAGAAAAATATTTTTATTGTTAGGAAGGACAATCGCCTTTTTAGCATTACTCTTATTAACAGCATCAACAATGTCCTGAGTACTAGGATTCATGGTCTGACCACCACTAATAATATTGGTAACACCTAAGCTTTTAAAAAGCTTCTCTAGACCAGCTCCAGCTACTACAGCAATGATAGCTAAGTCTCTTGGCTTTTTGTGATCTTCTTTTTCATTTTCAGCTCTTTTATCATTCTGTTGTGCTTTTTCGTCACTTTCCATGATTGATTCTTGTTGAAGCCGCATATTATCGACCTTAACAGTTGCTAAATCACCAAATTGTTGGCCCCACGAAAGAACCTTACCCGGATGTTCAGTATGAACATGGACTCGGACAACCTCATCATCATTGATAACTAATAATGAATCACCCAGTTTAGCTAAGTAATTGTAGAAAGTATCATAATCAAATTTTTGGGTTACTTGCTTACCCTTCCCAATTCGAACCATGATTTGAGTACAATATCCATAAACAATGTCTTCAGGATTTAACTTCCCTTGAGCACTTTTATGGTGTTCAACATCAATCATTTCATTCATTTCTTCAGAATTGGGTTGATGTTCACCCTTATCCTCGATTTTGCGTCCATTTAACACATCATCAAAGGCTTGAAAGACAAAAACTAATCCTTGACCACCTGAGTCAACTACGCCGACTTGCTTTAAAACGGGCAGGAGATCGGGGGTCTCTTTCAGGGCTTTCTTTGATGCACTAAGAATTGCATCCATTACTTCGATGATATCATCAGTATCGTCAGCCTTGCTTTCACCAGCTTTTGCTGCTAATCGAACAACGGTTAAAATGGTCCCTTCTGTAGGCTTCATCACTGAATTATAAGCAGTCTTGGCTCCTGCAATAATAGCGTCAGCAAATTCTTTAGCGTTAAGATCCTTTTTACCCTCAACGTCTTTAGCAAAACCACGGAAAATCTGGGACATAATTACCCCAGAATTCCCACGAGCTCCCATTAAAAGTCCCTTTGCAAGTGCCGAAGCTTTTCCACCAACCGTGTCATCAGTTGATTTATCAACATAACTTTCTCCACTTGATAATGATAAACTCATGTTAGTTCCAGTATCTCCATCTGGAACTGGGAACACATTTAATGAATTAATAAAATCAGTATTATTATTCAGAACGACCGCGGCAGCTTGAACCATTTGGTCGAACTCTTTAGTAGTAATCTTAGTTAATGACACTATTATCAAATCCTCCTTATACTTCAGCCGCTAGTCGTTAATTACTTTAACGCCTTGAACGATTACATTAACTGAATCGGCATTGATGCCCAACATTGATTCTAGGTTATATTTGACCTTTGATTGAACATTCCTAGAAACTTCAGAAATTTTGGTCCCATAACTTACAATCACATTAACATCGACTTGCACCTTTTTATTTACTTCTCTGACTACTACCCCTTTAGAGTAACTGTCCTTGCGAAGAATTTCATTCATATTATCTTTAAATTGGTTTTTGCTAGCCATGCCAACAACACCATAATTATCAGTTGCGGCACCACCGACTACTGTAGCAATTACATCATTATCAATATCAATTGATCCATATTGAGTGTTTAACTTTACAGCCATCGTTTGCATCCCCCTTATTTTTTCGAGCTCATAACGATATCTAATATTACCACACCCCATTATAAAACAAAAATATGAACAAAGCTGTCAAGGACATTTACTTGAAAGAAACTTTGCATTTATGGCTGTATTATGGTAAATTATTTAAGTGGACTATTAAATAAAAAAGAATTCCAAAATAAGGAGGGATATTATGGCAAAGGATCACATTAATGGCAAGAGAACTCATTTTGGTAATCGTCGTTCTCACGCTTTAAACTCCTCAAGAAGAAGTTGGAAGCCAAATCTACAAAAGGTACGTATCTTAGTTGATGGCAAGCCTAAGCGTGTTTGGGTTAGTGCTAGAACTTTAAAATCTGGTAAGGTTACCCGAGTATAATCAATGTATTTTAATTAATTAATTAAAAAAGCAGCATAACCATTCAGTGGTTATGCTGCTTTTTTAATCTCTGCTTTGAATTACCATTAATACTCCATCATCAAAAGAAAATGAAGCTTTATCACCAATAAACTCATTACTAGAATAAGAAGTTGGCTGACTTACCCACTTATGATTCAATTGATACCTTTCATCATTAAGGGTTAAATGCATGGCTGTTAAAGGACAAAAATCCAAATATTTCATTTCATTAATCTTCTCAATTTGATGCGAACCTGGCAAAAAATATCTAACCTGATTTTGACTGTCGATTAATTTCAAACGTTCTAAATATGGTTTGATGTTGGGTTTTAAAACCATTAATAGATTAGTAAGTAAATGATCCAATCGACCACCCGAAAATCCATAAACATCAATTTCCGAACTAGCGAAATGTTCACCAGCTGTCATCACACCTAGTTCCGTGTCAGTCTCATCCTTGACCGGATCGACTCGAATCACTTTTTTTGCATTTTGTGAGATTAATTTAAATTCCTCATCCGAAACTGAATCAAAGTCACCAACAGCATAATCAGGACGAATTCCCATTTTAATTAATCGTAGACTTCCTCGATCTACTCCAACAAACGGTCCCGAAATTTGGTTATCTTGTAAATTACTTGGCCAAAATTGAACTGGACCACCAACAACCACCTTAACTGTATTCATAATTAAAAGTTGGTGGCATCCTTTAAAGCTTGAATTCGAGCAGCAGGATCTTTGGCATCAAATACATACGAACCCGCTACAGCCACATTTGCTCCGGCATTATAAGCGCCAACGACAGTTTGATCATTAACTCCTCCATCAATCTCGATGTCATAAGAATAAGAATCATTTTCTTCACGGAGTCTGTTCAGTTCTTTAATCTTACTAATGGTCTCCGGAATGAATTTCTGGCCGCCAAAACCGGGATTAACGGTCATAACAAGAACTTGATCTACCATATATAAAACGGGCTTGATCATCTCTACGGGAGTCCCTGGGTTAATAACCACCTCAGCTTTAACGTTTTTATCTTTAATCATTTGAAGAGCTCTATGAATGTGAGGAGTAGATTCAACATGAACCCCGATAATATCAGCGCCGGCATCTGCAAAAGTATTAATGTATCGCTCAGGATTTTCAATCATCAAATGACAATCAAGAGTCAGACCAGTAATGGGACGAATTTCTTTTACCCAACCTGGACCATAAGCAATTGATGGAACAAACATTCCGTCCATAATGTCGATATGTAATAATTCGGCACCACCCTTATCAACTTTTTCAATGTCCTTTTGAAGGTTGACATAATCAGCACTCAAAATTGAAGGAGCAACTTTAATCATGATTAATTTCCTCTTTTCTTATTATAAACTGGCTTCTGTGCCTTTAATAAATTATATTCCTGCAGGTAATCGTCATACCTGCTCTTCAAGATTGTACCACTTTCAACTCCTGCTTTCACGGCACAACCGGGTTCATTTACATGGAGACATTCACGAAATTTACAGTTAGCTGATACTCGTTTAAATTCAGGAAAATAATTCTTTAATTCATTTGATTTAATATCAAGGGTATCAAACGAAGAAAACCCAGGCGTATCAGCAATTAAACCCTCATTTACTGTTAATAAGGAAACTTTTCTCGTCGTATGTTTTCCACGACTTAAAGACTTTGAAACCTCTCCTGTTTTTAATTTTAATTCCGGATCAATCTGATTAAGAAGAGTGGATTTTCCAGATCCAGTCTGCCCCATTACAATGGATTGCTTGTGCGGAAGCTTTTTAGCAACCTCATTAATCGCATGCGGATCATCCACCTCAACGGGCAAAATCACATCGTAGCCAATGGTGCGATAATCTTTAGCAATCTTTTTAAAAAAATCAATCTGTTTTTCAGAAGAAAGTAAATCAGTTTTACTAATATAAATAATTGGTGTGATTTTTTGCTTTTCAAGTGCCACTAACTGTTTATCCAGAAGTGAAAATGAAAAATCCGGTTCAACCGCTGAACTCACAACAACGGCCTGATCGGTGTTTGCCACCGGCGGACGAATCAACTCGTTAAATCGAGGTAACATCTTCAAAATATACCCCTCATTAACGTTAGTAATATCAAACTCAACCATATCTCCGACAATGGGTTTAATGTTTTTCTTTCTAAAATTACCACGTGCTTTGGTTCGATATACTTTACCATCGGACTTAACGTCGTAGAATCCACTTAAAGATTGGTAAATCTTTCCCTTTTTCACATTAATCTCCTATTTGATCCGCTGAAATCCAGAAATAAAGAAGCCATCAGAATCATAATCATCCGGATAAATTCTTAAACCATCTGTTTCTCT
Source organism: Fructilactobacillus fructivorans (assembly GCF_000814735.1). Taxonomy (NCBI): domain Bacteria; kingdom Bacillati; phylum Bacillota; class Bacilli; order Lactobacillales; family Lactobacillaceae; genus Fructilactobacillus; species Fructilactobacillus fructivorans. The sequence continues at coordinate 102,212 of NZ_JOJZ01000010.1, read as the reverse complement.
TTTTGGTTTAAGATTTTGTTTTGTTTCCACCCAAATCGGCTTAAAATTTGGATGATTATCTAAGAACTTTTTCACGTTATCACGATTTTCTTGATTCAAAATAGTACAGGTACTAAAAACTAACTGTCCACCTACTTTCAGTGTAGGAGCAACTGCATCCAAAATTTCAGCCTGAACTTTCGAAAGATGAGAAACATCGTCTAGCGTTTTGTCATATCTAATCTCTGGTTTTCGACGCATCAATCCTAGTCCTGAACAGGGAGCATCAACCAGAATTTTATCAAAGACTTCATTACGAAATAAATTTGAGACTTTTCGAGCATCAAGTGCATGGACTTCAATTTTATCCTTTACACCCATCCGAGCTGCATTCTGTTCGATTTTATTCAACTTCTTCTGATGTAAATCCAATGCTTCAACTTTTCCAGAGGCCAAATACTCAGCAATTTGCGTGGTTTTACCGCCGGGTGCAGCACACGCATCAAGGATGTAATCATCACCATGAATGTCCATTGATTGCACTGGTAACATCGCACTTTCATCCTGTATGGTGAACATCCCGGTTTTAAATAAGGGACTTGAACTGTCACTTTTCCCTGACAAAATTAATGCATGGTCCGCCACTTCACTGGTTTTAACATCATACCCTTCTTGAACTAACTCCCTTGTTAAATTAGCATCAGAAATTTTTTGTTGGTTAACCCGAATCGATTGCTTAGCTGGCTGATTAATACTTTTAAAAATGTTAATTGTCTTATCTAGGCCAATTTGTTCATTTAACTGCTCAACAATCCAGAGAGGAACACTATAAAGAATTGAGTAATATGAAGCCGAATCTTGGGGTTTATCAATTTGAGGTAATCCATTACGTTGGATGTGATGAAGCACTCCGGTTACAAGCCGTCTGATTCCGTCATGACCACGTTTCTTAGCGATTTTAATTGACTCATCAAAAATGGCTCGGTCAGGAACTTTATCAAGGTATTGCATTTGATAAATGGCGGTATAAAGTAATTCTTTTACCCATCCATCAAGCTTATCAGGCTTTTTTACCAACTGATTTACATAATATTCTAACGTTAATCGATGTTGAATTACCCCATATACAATGTTAGTAAATAATGAGATGTCCCTTGAACTCATGGTACTTGAATCAATGACATTGTTAATTTGTAAATTTGAATATGCTCCACCATGAACTCGTTCTAGAGTTTTAACGGCTAGATATCTTGGATTACTTGAATTATTTTCTGTCAATAAATTGATCTCCGATTTCTAATTTTTGGTTCCCGTTTAAATATTCGGTAATTGATTTTTGGGGCTTACCAGCTGGTTGAATCTCATCAATTCCGATAACTGTTCCATCACCAGCTGCAACTTGAAGATGATGCTTATCCTTATTAACAATCTGACCTGGATCCAAGTTAGTTGTTTCATTAATTACCTCAGTCTTCCAGATTTTATTGGGCTTACCATCGATCATTGCAAACGCAGTTGGATCTGGTCTCAAAGCTCTTACCTTAGCATCAACTACTCGAGCAGGAAGTGCAAAATCTAATTCTTCTTGTTCTCGTTTAATGTTTGGAGCAAAAACAACCTGGTTTTCATCTTGTTTTTGAGGTTGAACCGTTCCATCAATAATTTTAGGAAGGGTTTTTAAAAGAAGATCTCGTCCGACTAAGCTTAACTTCTTAAACATACTTTCAGTATCGTCAGTATCCTCAATTTCAACGGATTGTTGAGCTAAGACATCCCCAGCATCCATCTTTTTAACCATGTACATAATTGAAATCCCAGTTACTTGATCGCCATTCATAATGGCATATTGAACTGGAGCTCCACCCCGGTATTTAGGCAACAGAGATCCATGAACATTAACATCAGCAATCTGAGCGGCCTTCAGCAGTTTGGTCGGAAGAAACTGCCCGAAAGCAGCGGTGATGATAAAATCTGGTTTCATTTGAATAATTTGTTCCATCTCATCACTACCACTCAGCTTTTGCGGTTGTAGCACTGATAAACCTAATTCTTTACTTGCTTGCTTAACTGGTGATTCCACAATTTGATGTTTCCTCCCCACCGGACGATCAGGCTGAGTAACAACTGCTAACACGTTATAATTATCATTTAAAGCTTTTAATATTGGAACACTAAAATCGGGTGTTCCCATGAATACAACTGATTTCATAATGATTCACCTACATAAAACTTACTGGTTCGGGATCAATCCCAATCCTTAAGCCCTTTCTAACTTCTTTTTGTGACACTTGAAGGACGTGCTTTAAACTCTGATTAAGTTTTAAATCACGTTTATATTTAATAATGATCTGAAAATAATACCGTCTTTTCATTCTTGCAATTGGTCTTGGAGTTGGTCCTAGAATAATGGTCTTGTTATTAAGAGATCCCTTAAGATAATTAGCTACGTCGTAAGCCTCTGAGGCAGCTTGCTTTTCGTTTAACGAACTAATTGAGACTTTAATTGTAAAGAAATAAGGTGAGTAATCTGCTAGATGCCTTAACTGCATTTCTTTTTGATAAAAAGCCTCATAATCCTGATGCTTAGCTAATTGAATCACGTAGTTTTCAGGATTATAAGTTTGAATGATAACTTCTCCGTCTTTATCGGCTCTCCCAGCTCTTCCAGACACCTGGGTTAAAAGATCAAAAGTTCGTTCACTAGATCGAAAATCTGGCAAGTCTAATCCTGTATCAGCGTTTAACACTCCTACCAACGTTACATTCGGAAAATCAAGGCCCTTAGCAATCATCTGTGTTCCAAGAAGAATATCAAAATGATGATCACCAAATTCATGAAGAATTTTTTCATGTGATCCCTTTTTCCTGGTTGTGTCGACGTCCATTCTGACCACTCTAGCTTTAGGAAGGAGTTCGTGTAGCTGTTTCTCAACCTTCTCAGTCCCTGTCCCAAAATAACGAATGTTTTTACTATGACAATGCGGGCAATACTTAGGGATGGGCTCCTCAAATCCACAGTAATGACACTTCATCGTATGAGAATCCATGTGAAGGGTTAAAGAAATATCACAATTAGGACACTTTAAAACGTATCCACAATCACGACACATCAAAAAGGAGGAAAAGCCGCGTCGATTGAGCATTAAGACCACTTGTTCATTCTTATCAATCCGCTGGTCAATGGCCTTAAGTAATTCTCCCGAAAAAATCCCATCATGAGTTTCTTCTTCTTGAGTCATATCAACAATTGACACCTCTGGCAGATGCTTTTGATTAATTCTTTTTGGCAGGCGGAGAAACTTATAAACCCCCTTACCTGCACGCGCTCTCGACTCAAGCGAAGGTGTGGCACTTCCTAATACGACAGGGCAATGATGATATTTGCCACGCCATATAGCAACATCTCGCGTATGATAACGTGGATTATCATCTTGTTTATAACTTGTGTCATGTTCTTCATCAAGAATAATGATACCAATGTTATCTAATGGAGCAAAAACAGCAGATCGAGCTCCAACTACCACTCGCGCATCTCCACTATTGATTCTTCGCCATTCATCGTATTTTTCACCCGTTGATAGTCCACTATGAATCACGGCAACTTGATTTCCAAACCGATTTTTAACCCGATTAACCATCTGTGGAGTTAAAGATATCTCCGGAACCAACATTAAAGCTGTCTCTTTTAAATCCAATGCTCTTTGGATTGTTTGAAGATATACTTCAGTTTTACCCGAACCAGTAACACCTTCAAGAAGATAGGTATCATTTTGGTGACTATCAATAGAACGATTAATTTCTTTGACAGCGTCCTCTTGATCCTTAGTTAGTTTTTTTGGTTGATCAACCTTAATTTCATGTTTGTAAGGATCGCGATACTTTTCAACTTGAATCTTCTTCAACCAGTTCTTCTTTTCAAAACTTTTAATGGCTGAATTAGAAATTCCCAAATCCTTAACAAGATGTGATTGAACGAGTGGTTGCTTGGGATTCTTTTGCAAAACTTCTAATAGATTGAGTTGAGCGGTAGCATTCTTTCGAATTTGTTTTTGGGTTCCATCAAAATCATTAATTTGGTTAACAACGGCCGTTTCTTGCTTCTTTTTGGCCTCGTTTTGAACCTTATAAACCACTTTAATTTTATTTGCCTTACGCAACTTCGCCAGTTTACCCATCTCTGGGCCATCAAAATGTTCTGAATCAAACGGGATCATATCACTAGCTTTAAATTTCTTACTAATGTCCTCGTCATCAATTGGACCAATAGCCTTTACATATGTCGCATATTTGGCCTTCATAGCATTGGGTAACATGGTTAAAAGGCAACTAATTTGAAAAGAGTAGGTTTTGTCAGCCAACCACTTTGATAGTTTAATTAATTCATCATTTAAAACCGGAACGAGATCCATCGTACGATCAATTTCTTTTAGTTGAGGAGATTGTTTAGCATCAGTTTCTTCAATATCTACCACAAATCCCTCAACCTTACGATTCCCATTACCAAATGGAACAACAACTCTCATTCCACGCTTTAATTGGGTTTCTAAACCATTAGGAATGCGATATGAATAAGGGGTATTTGTTTGCATAGTTGGTACATCAACGATTACTTTTGCAATTTTCAAATGACCCCTCCTTTCAGGTATTGTATACTACAAATTAGTTCAAACGTTTACACAGGATTTCTAAAATTTCCTTAGCAATTTTAGATTTTGACTCAATGTTAGTCTTCTTGATTAACCCTTTATCAGAAATAATTGATACTTGATTATCATCACTATTAAAGCCGATGGCCGAATTTGATACATCGTTTAGAACAATTAAATCAAGATGTTTTTGTTTTAATTTATGGGTAGCATTTTCCACTGGATGATTAGTTTCGGCAGCAAACCCAATCACAATTTGATCCGGTTTCTTAGTCTTGGCTACCCTTGAAACAACGTCATGATTTTTAATCAGATGAAGGTCCAACGAATCATGATCAAGATCTTTTTTAATTTTTTGGGATGAAACGTGGTCTGGCTTAAAATCACTTACCGCTGCAGCCATAATTAAAACACGATTATGGGGAAAGTTAGCTTGTACTTGTTGCTCTAGTTGATCAGCTGAATGAACGTTGATAACCCTTACTCCAGACGGAACCTGACAATGACTGTTAGCACTAATTAACGTCACATTGGCTCCCATTTGCTGGGCAACTTCAGCAATTGCATACCCCATCTTTCCCGAAGATTTGTTAGAAAGATACCTAACGGGGTCAATTGGTTCTCGTGTCCCACCAGCTGTGACCAAAAGGTTAACACCATCTAACGGCTTATAATTACCATCAATAAAATTTTGATCCAAAAAATGATAAATTTCTTCAGGTTCATCCATTCTACCATTAGCAGAATAACCCTCCGCTAGTAAACCAACTTTTGGTGCAATAAAATGAGCTCCATCGTGCTTTAATTGCATAATATTTCTCTGGGTTGCAGGATTATCTAACATAACATCATTCATGGCAGGCGCATAATACTTGGGACAATCCATGGCTAACAGAGTGGTACTAGCAAAATTGTCCGCAATTCCATTGGCTGTCTTGGCAATAAAGTTAGCTGTAGCCGGGACAATCACCGCTAAATCGGCCCATTTGGCTAATCCAATGTGGTTAATGGTAGTTGAATCATCAAAATAACTTTGATCATCGTAAACATCATTTTTGGATAAGACTTGAAAAGTTAATTTAGAGACAAACTTTTCGGCAAATGAAGTCATCACAACTTTTACATCCACACCATTCTTCCTGAATATTCTTAATAAATAAATTGCTTTATATGCTGCAACACTACCGGTCACAAACAGAGCAACCCGTTTTCCCTTTAACAAATTAAGTCCCTCCAACACATTTCTTATCAATTATACTACACAATCATTATTAATCATTTAATAAAAAAAGACCTTGCGATGAGGTCATCACAAAAGCCTTTATTATTTGTCTTCTGGAGCGATTGTTAATACACCAGCAGCAATTTCTTCAAGTGCCATTCCAACTGATTTTACTGATTTGTAATGAGGAAGTAGTGGTTTTGCACCCTGATCAAGTTCTTCAGCTCGCTTACTAGCTAACATCACGAGTGAATATCGTGAATCAACGTGTTTTAATAAATCTTCAAGTGGTGGATAAATAAACATTAAATTTCATCTCCTAATTTGTTAAGGTAATTCGGCATAACTCGATTTACCTTTAAACGTTCACTTTTAACAATTGTCTTAATTCGATCAACAGCATTTGATACCTTATCATTGACGACGGCATAGTCATAGTTCTGCATCATTCTAATTTCTTTAGAAGCCTTTTCAATTCGCTTATTGATGACTTCAATATCATCAGTTCCACGACCAACTAAACGATTTCGAAGTGAGTCAATATCAGGGGGTGTTAAAAAGATAAAGACGCCATCAGGACAATTTGCACGCACTTGCATTGCCCCATTGACTTCGATCTCCAAAAAAACATCTCGTCCCGAATCTAATGTCTCGTTAACGTATTGTAGTGGTGTCCCATAATAATTGTCAACGTATTTAGCGTACTCTAACATCTCACCATTCTTAATATTTTCCTCAAATTGATCCTTTGAAACAAAATAATAGTCTACCCCATTAACTTCACCTTTGCGGGGCTTTCTGGTGGTCATTGAAATTGAATATTTAAAATCAACATCAGGTTCATTGAAAAGTGCTTTTCTAACCGTTCCCTTACCTACACCACTAGGACCTGAAAGAACAATTAACATTCCTCTTTCACTCACTTAAACCGCTCCTTTTTCGTAACTTCATTAATTATATTATGCAATTTATCAATCAATTAATCAACACGTGATAAACTGAAACTCATTTCTTTTTTTGGTCTTTTTGCTTGTTTGCTAAGTTTAAAAGTTCAGAGGCATGCTCCATCGTTAGCTTCGTGACCGTGGTCCCAGCAAGCATTCGAGCTAGTTCTTTAACTCGTTCACTACCAGATAAGGGTTGAACGGAAGTCTCAGTTCGATTGTTGGCGTCAACGTGCTTAGAGATAAAATCATGATTATCAGCCATTGCGGCCACCTGGGGAAGATGTGTGATACATAAAACTTGTGATTTTTGTCCAATAGCACTGATTTTATCTGCAATCGCCTGGGCAACTCTACCCGAAACTCCTGTATCGACCTCATCAAACACAATCGAAGTTACACCTTGAACCCTTGAAAAAATAGTTTTAAGTGCCAACATAATTCGAGACAGTTCTCCACCAGAAGCAATTTTAGCTAACGGTGCCATATCCTCTCCTGGGTTAGTCCGAATATAAAATTCAACATCTTCAATCCCGTTTCGATTGAATGTATCTTTTGTTAGGTTGGAAAAACGAACTTCAAACTGGGTTTTATCCATGTAAAGGTCCGCCAACTGCTGGTGAATTTCAGTGGTTAACTTTTCGGCTTGCTGGTGTCTAATCTTACTTAGTTCTTTTCCCAAATGGTTTAATTCATCAACGGCCGCATTATACCGTTCTTCTAAATTATTTCCACTTTTCTCATCAGATTCCATTTCAGCTAATTCCCCTGAAATTTTGTCATAATACTTTAAAATCTGAGCGATTGAATCGCCATATTTCCGTTTTAATTCAAAAATGGTATTTAACCGCTGCTCAACCTCATTTAACCGATCGGGGTCAAACTCTAACGTGTCAATTTGATTACTAATTTCACCAGAGGCATCTTGAAGTGTGTAGTAAGCATTTTTAACGTTCTCAGAAATTGACTTAAATTCATCATCAAGTCGTTCCACGTCTTCAAGCGCGCTCATGGCATCTCCAATCATATCAATTGGACTAATGCTTTCATCCCCATTAATATCATTAAAACTTCTACCTAAACTATCGCTGATAGCTTGAAAATTATTTAACCGATCTCTTTCAGCAATCAAATCTTCCTCTTCTCCATCGGTCAAATCAGCAGCCTCAATCTCATTAACTTGATACTTTAACATATCAATCCGTTGCGCCCATTCTTTTTCATTTTTGTTTTTACTGTTTAGTTCTTTTTTTAATTTCAGGTATTTTTCGTATTTATTTCGATACTTTTTAAGCGTTGGTTTGAGGTTGCTACCAGCAAATTCATCAAGTAAACCAATGTGCTTATCAGGTTGCATTAACGCTTGATGTTCATTTTGACCATAAATATCAACCAAAGTTTCACCGACCTGCTTCAAGGTGTTTGTATTGACCAACATGCCATTAATACGGCATACATTCCGTCCATTACGATACAATTCACGTTGCAAAATGACAGTGTCATCATCATGATCAATGCCAAACTTATCTAAGACTCGCGCCGTCAAACCGTCAGTAGGAATAGCAAACATTCCTTGTAAAATCGATTTATTAGCACCCTTTCTGATAAAATGCGACGAACCACGTCCTCCGGCTAGTAGACCTACAGCATCAATAATAATTGATTTTCCAGCTCCAGTCTCTCCGGATAGAACGGTCATCCCTGAATAGAAATTAACCTCTAATTGATCAATGATTGCAAAATCTTTGATTGAAATTTCCTGTAACAACTTCTCACCTTCTTAATTATTCAAGCTTTTATAAGCCTTATCCATCGCATCTTCTGCAGAAACACTTGGTGCAACCCGTGGATTATCAGATGATTTTAAGTGAATCAAAAATTCAATGTTTCCCTCTCCACCTTTAATTGGCGAAAAGTCTAAACCTAAAACTGAGAAACCAGCATCTGTAGCAAATTGAATTACATTATTAATTACTTGGTGATGAACCCTTTTATCATGAACAATCCCATGTTTTCCAACGTTGCCACGACCAGCTTCAAATTGTGGTTTAATTAAAGCCACAACTTCACCATCAGTGGTTAAGATTGATTTTAATGGCCCTAAAATCAATTTGAGCGAAATAAAAGATACATCAATTGATGCAAATTCAGGTTTCCCATGTGTAAAATCAGCGGGTTTACTATACCTAAAATTAGTGTTTTCCATTACAATCACCCGAGGATCATTTCGCAATTTCCAAACTAATTGGTTCGTTCCGACGTCAAGGGCATAACTTAACTTAGCACCGTTTTGCAACATGACGTCAGTGAATCCTCCAGTAGAGGATCCGATGTCTAAAACAATTTTATCTTTTACACTAATGTTAAAACTTTTCAGGGCTTTGGCTAACTTCAAGCCTCCACGACTAACGTATGGAAGTACATTCCCCTTTAAATGAAGCTTAGTTTCAACTGGTATTTTCACACCTGGCTTATCCATGCGCTGTTCATTTTTGCCTAACACTTCACCTGCCATGACGGCTCTTTTAGCTTTCTCTCTCGTATCAAACAATCCCTGATTAACTAGTAAGACGTCCACTCGTTCTTTTTCTTTTGCCATTTAAACCTCACTTCTGGACCATGAAATATGATAAAAAGGAACTTAACAGGTCAGGTGAAAATTTCTCTGGCAATTCTTCTAATGAATGCTGACTTGCTTGCACAGTTTCTTTTAATTTTTGTTTAGCACCTTTCATTCCCAATAAGTTTACATACGTATTTTTATCAATATCATCTTGATTTTCATCATCTGGTGCATCTTTAATATCATCAAAGATCTGAAAAGCCAACCCAAAATTCCAAGCAAAACTTGATAAGGCCTTTTTACTCTGCTCATCAGCATCGGCAATAATGGCTCCTGCCATGACACAATAATGAAAAAGCTCGCCAGTTTTTTGCTTATGTAAATGCATCAATTCGTCAAGACTTAACTGCTTTTTGTCAGAACTTAGATCAACAGTTTGTCCAGCAACCATTCCATCAGGACCGGCGGCATGTGCCAACAGATGAACTAATTTAATTTTTTTGGTATCCGATAAACTAGTGTTTGTTAACCATCCAAATGCCAAAGTTAATAGTCCATCACCGGCTAAAGTTGCAATTCCCGCACCAAATTCTTTATGATTTGATAACTTTCCGCGCCGATAATCATCATTATCCATTGCGGGAAGATCATCATGAATCAGCGAATAAGTGTGAATTAATTCAACGGCAGAACTAGCTTGGACCATTGCTTCATCAATGGGATGCTTCAGGGTTTGGAGAGTAGCTAACGTTAATAAGGGACGTAGTCGCTTTCCACCCGCCATCAGCGAATATTCCATCGCTTTTACAATTAATTTGACTGAGCTAGCTTTTTGAATGTTGTTCTCTAGAACCCGATCAACTTGTGGAATATACTCCTGTTTGAACTCTGTTAGAACTTGCTTATTGGCCATCATCACTGTCACCATTTTGCTGATCGCGATCAAATGGAACTTCATTATCACTATCATCCATCATTTTGGTAAGAGTCTTTTGGGCATTCGACAGGGTCTTTTGCATTTCATTACTTAACTCAACTCCATCTTTGAATTCAGACAAAGCCTTCTCAAGGGGCACATCGCCCTGTTCAAGCTGATTAACGATTTCTTCTAACTTACTCATATTTTCTTCAAACGTTGGTTTTTTATCTGCCATTATTTGTTATCTCCTTTAGATTCAGTTCGGTCAACAGTTGCTTTGGCACTCCCATCGCTAAATTGAACATCAATCTGCTCATTTTTCTTCAAATCTTTAATTGACTTAACCATTCGGCCGCTACTATCTGTCACCATACTGTATCCTGAACTCATTAAGCGCAACGGACTCAAATGATCAAGTGCAGATGCATTTGAACTTAATTGATTTCGCTTTCCATCTACAATTCCTTGGACTGATTTTTTGATGGAAGCAAGATAATAATTAACTTGATTCTGCATCCCACTAATTTTATGGACGGGCGAACTTAGCTTTAATTGTTCTGACTCTCCCTGAAGTTGATTATGATAATGATTGATTAAATCTTTCATACTAGTACTGAGTTTTGTATTTAAGGTATCCAATTGTTGGACATATGACTCATACAACCGTTCTGGCTGATTAAAAACATAGGAATTCATGACCCGATCGTATTCGGATCGCGACCGTGCCAAAAGATTATCCATCGCATTATAAATTCGAGTTTGTTTCGTCTTTAAATCTAAAAGCACATCGCTAAGTACGGGAACAGCTAATTCTGCCGCCGCAGTCGGAGTAGCGGCGCGTTGATCAGACACTAAATCAGCAATAGTAGTATCAGTTTCGTGTCCTACAGACGAAATAACAGGAACTTCACTATCATAGATTGCTCGTGCAACTATTTCTTCATTAAATGGCCACAAATCTTCAATTGATCCACCACCACGTCCGATAATTAAAGTATCAAATCCACCAATTTCATTAACTCGTCTAATTTGATGGGCAATCTCCGCTGCAGCATTTTCTCCCTGAACCGCAGCTGGAAACAAAACAATTTGGGCGATTGGAAACCGTCTTCTAACGGTGGTAATCATGTCCTTGATAACGGCCCCACTTTGCGATGTCACTACTGCGATCTTTTTCGGATACATTGGCAGTGACTTTTTATGAATTCCCTCAAACAGTCCTTCTTTAGCTAACTTGTTCTTTAATTGTTCATAAGCTTCATAAAGTTGGCCCACACCATCCGGTTCCATATGATCAATATAAAATTGATACATCCCGGTTTTTTCATAAACAGAGACATGTCCAGTTACTAGAACTTTCATTCCCTCTTCAGGCATAAACTTGATCTTAGAAAACGCTGATTTGAACATCGTAACGTTAATCTTAGAATTATCATCTTTCAAACTAAAGTATTGGTGTGTCGGACGTAAACGAAAGTTCGAGATTTCACCCGTAAGATAAACTCTCCCTAAGTATGGATCAACGTCGAATTTCTTTTTTATATACTGCGTCAATGCTGATACAGTTAGATATTTACTTGCCAATCTTTTTACTCCATTCACACATATCAACCGTTTGCTGCATCAAAGTAGCAATTGTCATTGGACCAACTCCACCCGGAACGGGTGTAATGAATTCAATGTTGTCACTCTTGGCTTTGTAAGCTACATCGCCAGCTAGTTTACCGTTTTCATCCATATTTTGACCAACATCAATTACCACCGCACCTGGTTTAAAATCATCATCATTTAAGATGGCGTACTTTCCAACGGCCGATATAACGATATCCGCATGTTTAGTGTACTTTGAAATATCATCAGTATGACTGTGGACATCGATGACCGTTGCATCAGCATTTAACATCAATGCCAACATGGGCTTTCCAACAATTGAGCTTCTTCCAACCACCACAATGTTTTTGCCGTCCAAATTAATTTTATATTTAGCAAGCAAAGTCATGATTCCTTTGGGAGTACATGCAACGGGATAATGGCCCTTTAAATTAAGAAATAATTTTCCAACGTTCACCGGATGAAAACCATCCACATCCTTTTTAGGATCAATAGTTGCAATAATCTGTTCTTCGTCAATATGATCGGGAAGAGGTGATTGAACTAAAATTCCGTTAATGCGGTCATCATGATTAAGGTCTTTTACGATTTGAACTAATTCAGATTGGGTGACAGACTCCGGCAATGCCCGTTTTATTGAAAAGATTCCGAGTTCTTTGGCCTTCTTCTCCTTACTACGCACGTATCGCTGACTTGCTGGATCATCTCCGACAATTACTACCGCTAACCCGGGAGTTACGTCCTGTTTTTTCAAACGTATAACTCTTTTTTTAGTTTCTAAATTGAGGTCATTAGCGACCTTTTTCCCATTAATTAACTGAACCACGAAAACATCTCCCGCTACGTTATTATTAGTACAATTCTAGCATATTATTTTTAATCTAGCTAAACGTAAAAAAATAAGAATCCGAGTGGGATTCTTATTTTTCAATTAAGCTGTCTAATACTCCATTAATAAAGTTTCTGGATTTATCATCACAGAACTTTTTAGCTAATTCCAAAGCTTCATTAATAGCAACTTTATTCGGCGTTGCTTCTACATATTTAATTTCAAATAACGCAATTCTTAGAATAATTAAGTCAGCCTTACTTATTCGATCAATGGACCACTTATTAGCTAAGTGATCAGTAATAATGGCATCAAGCTCCGTTTTATGATCTCTTACTCCGTTGACGAGCTCTAAATAGTACTTAGGAGCGGTCACATCTTCTTTTACCAGATAATCAAAAAACTCACTTGGTTCCACCGAGTCATTACTTTCCATTGCAAACAAAGTTTGAAAAGCTAACTCCCTAATTTGATGTCGACTTATTTTCACTTTTTATCCTCATTATCGAATAACTTATCAGTATCAACTTTACCAGTACTCTTTGGAGGAATCATCCCTTCAACGTGAACATTAACGGCACCGATTCGAAGGTCAGTCATAAACAACAATTGTTGTTTTACTTGACTCTGAATCTCTAATGCTACCTTAGGAACCGAAACGCCATAATTAAGATAGACAAAAATATCAACATTTAGTTTTCCATTAGCGATCGCTAGTTTGACACCCTTACCACGTTCTTTTCTTCCAAATAATTCATTTACACTAGAAGAAAAGCTACCACGCATACGATTGACACCTTCAACTTGCACAGCTGCAATTCCAGCGACTACTTCAATCACACGCGGTGCAATTTTAATTGATCCTAGGTCTGATTTCTTATTATCGAGTGTAATGAAACTTTCATCTGCTGCCATAATATAAACCCCCAATTGGTATAATAATCAGAATCGCCTAATTATTATGCCCGAGAAATGTAAGTACCATCGTCAGTATTGATAACTAACTTGTCACCTTTGTTAACGAAGAATGGAACTTGAAGGGTTAAACCTGTAGTCATAGTAGCTGGCTTTGATCCACCAGAAGCAGTATCACCCTTAATTCCAGGCTCAGTATCAGCTACTTCAAGTGTAACCGTCTTAGGGACTTCGACTCCAAGTGTTTCTCCACCATACTGAATTACCTGAACTTCCATGTTTTCTTGCAAGTAGTTCATTTCTTCTTTAACTTGTTCTCTTGGAATTGTTAATTGCTCATAATTATCCATATCCATAAAGACCAAACCGCTACCATCATCGTAAAGATACTGCATCTTTTTAGTCTCAATGTTAGCTTTTTCAACCTTAGCGCTGGCTCTGAAAGTCTTTTCTTGAACCGCTCCGGTCCTTAAGTTCTTTAACTTAGTCCGAACAAACGCTCCACCCTTACCAGGCTTTACGTGTTGAAAACTAACGATTTTCCAGATGTTATTGTCAGCTTGAATGGTCATACCATTTTTTACTTTTACAATTGAAATTGACATTTTCATGCCTCCCACATATTTATATTCCTATCATATCAATATCGATCATGTAAAAGCAAGTTACGATACTGATAAAAAAAGAGACCCCCACGTTTCCGCTAGGTCTCTTTTGATTTACTTAGTTGCTACTTCTGCTTCAGGGTAAACAGAAACTTGACGTTTGTCACGGCCTAAACGTTCGAAACGAACAATTCCATCAACTAAAGCGAATAATGTGTCATCTCCACCACGCTTAACGTTTTTGCCTGGGTAGATATGAGTTCCACGTTGACGGTATAAAATTGTACCAGTCGTTACTGATGAACCATCAGCGGCTTTTGTACCTAAACGACGTCCAGCAGAGTCACGACCGTTAGATGATGAACCACCAGTTTTATGGTGAGAGAAGAATTGTAGATTCATTTTTAACATGTGTTTACACCTCCAAATTAAAAGGATTATTATTTTACTTCAACATAATTCGAATATTGTTTTGAAATATCCTTAAGACCATTCATAAAGCTTTTAAGTAAAGTCTGGACCTTAACATCATCCCAGTGCTCATCAGGAATCTTAACCTGGAGATAACCTCCATTCTTTTCATCCTGTTTAACAAAGGGATCAACATCACAAACAGTAATTAAACCGTTCACAGAAGAAATAGCCAACGCTGACACAGCAGCACAAACAATGTCATGTCCGTACTCCCCAGAATCAGCATGCCCGGTTACTTTAAATCCAGTAATTAGATTATGATTTAAATCAAACTTAGCTTTAATCATGAGAATTAAGCATTAATTTTGTTGATAGTAACTTTAGTGTAAGGTTGTCTGTGACCCTTCTTTGATTGAGCGCCCTTCTTAGGCTTGTATCTAAAGATACGGATCTTCTTGCCCTTACCTTGCTTATCAACTTTTCCTTCGACTGAAGCACCATCAACTAATGGTGAACCAACCTTAGGAGTCTTACCACCAACAAAGACAACATCATCAAAAGTAACTTTATCGCCTTCATTAGCATCAAGCTTTTCAACAAAAATGGCTTCGCCTTCGGCAACTTTGTATTGCTTACCACCGGTTTCAATAATTGCGTACATGTAGTGCACCTCCCTATAATTTGCTTAGACTCGCCAGTATTAAGTGCCTAATGGACTTAAAAACTCATACTGAGCGGTTGTAGCTGTGGAAGTCCACAATTACAACATCATAAGTATATAAAAATTACTGGTATAAGTCAAATTAAAAAGGCACATCTCCTAAAAGATGTACCCTTTTAAATATGTCGCAGGAGCGATTCGAACGCTCGACCTACGGTTTAGAAGACCGTTGCTCTATCCAGCTGAGCTACTGCGACATAAACTCAAACAACAAGAACAATTATATTGAATATTAAACTATAAGTCAATGGTTTTTAATATATTACTAGATTTAGTGGTTATCTAAGACCGTGTTCAAGTCATTTTGAATCATTTCATCAAACTTGTCTGTGATTTCTTCTGCCTGAAAGCCTAGATCAACAATTCCAAACTTCAAAAACAAGGTCCAAGCGTGTTTATACCCAATTTTGCTCTTTTCGTAATAACTTTTGAGCAGCATATTTAGCATTGACAAATACAACGAATTTAAATCATCAGTTTTCTTCATTGCAGACAATTTATTTAACGTTTGTTCATCTACATTAATAATGTCAGTCCAGCTTTGTAAATTAGCGATTAACAGAAAGTCCCGAAGTGTCTTGACATAATTCTCTAATTGGTAGTCTCGATTGCCACTGGGAACGGTAATATCCGTCTTTAACATCCCTGAACTTTTAGCCAGTTCACTCATGTGAATATTAAGTGAAACGTAAGAACTTGAAACATGGGTTCCTGGTTTCCAAATTTTCTGATTTTTGGCATCTAACTGTCGGTATAAGTTAACCGTGTCCGATACCATTTTACTGATATTCATATTTACTTCCTCCATTCTTTAATTTGACGTTCAATTTGTTGAATTTCATCTGGATGTTGCACTAAATCATACCAACTGACGCTCATCTTGTTTCTAAACCACGTTAGTTGCCTCTTAGCATAATGTCGTGAGTCTTTCTTGATCTCGCTTCTAACTTGATCAAGATCCTCTCTACCGTCAAAATAAGGGATAAATTCGCGATATCCAATTCCCTTACCAGCAGGAATTTTACGCCCACCACTTTTAAAAAGCCACTCATTTTCTTCAATTAGACCATTTTGCATCATCAGATCAACTCGATCATTAATCCGCTGATATAGAACTTTTCGATCGGTGTTTAATCCAATCACTAAATCATCATATTGTTTCCCAGAATTCACCTGATGTGAAATTGGTTTCCCCGTACTTTCATATACTTCAAGGGCTCGAATAATCCTCCGAGTATTTTCAACGGAAATTTTTGCCGCCGAAACGGGATCAATTTGCTTCAATGTTTCCCACATTTTCTTTGGCCCACTCACTTTTAATTCATCATTTAGTCGAGTACGAATATCAGGATCTTTCTTACTTCCTAAACTCAAACCATTTAACAACGAACTAACATAGAAGCCTGTTCCACCAACAATAATGGGTAAATGCCCACGACTTATGATTTCAGTAATTAATTTTTGGGCTGCTTCAGTAAAATCTGCGACTGAGTACTGCTCATTAACGTCAATAATATTAATTAAATGATGTGGGATTCCCTCTTGTTCAGGTTCAGATACCTTAGCGGTGCCCACATCTAAATGTCGATAAACTTGCATCGAGTCACCCGAAATAACCTCACCATTGAATCGCTTGGCAATCTTAATTGATAAGTTCGTTTTCCCAACTGCCGTTGGACCAACAATTGCTAATAATTTTTCCATAAATTCACCTAATTTAATGATGTTCTATACTGGATATATTAGCGCAAATAAAGCATAATAGACAAGTAGATAATAAAAAGGAGGCAATGACTATGAGTAAATTTACACAAGGATTTACTACCGGAGTTGCGGCATGTGTTGGAATTGCTGCAGGAGTTTGGCTTTCATTTAAGAAGACAGTGGTTCAACCAATCGAAGAACAAGAATCTAAGATTGATGAAAACCGCAAGAAGGCAAACCGAAAGAGTCATTCAGCTCATTTAAGTTAATAATATTCAGCAAAAAAGAGAACTCAACTGAGTTCTCTTTTTTATTTAACCTTTTTTAATCTTGCCATCCCATCTTTGATATCCTTCATCAAGGATTGAGATGTCTTTAAAACCCTTTTTATGAAGAAGCTTAGCAGCTTTCATGCTCAAAGTCTTATTTTGATCATACAAATAAACTGGTAGATCTGGCCTCAGTTCTTGATAAAAACTTCGAAAAGTTGAATATGGCATGTTCCTTGCACCTAAAATATGTCCATCGTTAAAAGCCTTACTTTCACGTAAGTCAATAACTTGAGATTTGCGAATCCCTTTTTGAAATTCGTCTTCATTCAAAAACTTACAATAACGTTTGGCCATTAAAATAGTAAATTCATGATACAACCACCAAATTAACAAAACCACTCCCAGAGTGATCAAAAAATAAAGAACTGAAACTATCACGCTACTCAATTAAAATCTCTCCAATACTTTTATCTAAATTGTAATGCTAATGAAGCTGCTCCAATCACACCAGCATCATTCCCCAATTGGGCTAATTTAATTTTAGTTGAATCACGAATTGATGGGAAGGCGTTTTCTTGGAAATATCGAGTGGTTGGTTGAAGCAAAGTGTTACCTGCATTCGAAACTCCACCACCAATAATAATACTTGCGGGATTAAGAGTGTTTCCAATGTCGGATAAAGCAAGACCAAGGTAGAAACAAATTCGGTTAACTACTTGGTTTGCCAAAATGTCACCATTGTCTGCTAAGTAGAAAATCATCTTAGAAGTAATCTTTTCATCAGTATTTTCTAGGTCTTTTAGACGCGAATGTCCATTAAATTCTTTTGACATGTCTTTTGCGACATGAACAATTCCAGTTGCTGAAGCATACTGTTCCAAACAACCTTTCTTTCCACAAGTACAGAGATAACCATTTGGTTGAACAGCAATATGACCAACTTCACCGGCACCACCGTTAACACCGTGGAGCAGTTTCCCGTTGGCAATCACTCCACCACCAACTCCAGTTCCTAAAGTAACGAAGACAACATCATCTTCAGTGCTACCTGCACCTCTCCAGTATTCTCCTAAGGAAGCCACATTGGCATCATTATCTAATTGAAACGGTAACCCAACCCCATTTTGAATTAATTCTCTAACTGGTTGTTCATCCTTCCAGTTAAGGTTGAAAGCTTCTGAAACCGTACCCTTCTCACGATTTACCGTTCCAGGTGTTCCCATTCCAATTCCAACAAAGTCATTAATGGTTTTATCAGAATCTTCGATGTGTTTGTTGATTGACTTGACGATATTTTCAACGATGTGAGCACCTTTGTCACTAGTGTCGGTAAGCACTCTCCACTTATCAAGAACCTCACCATTTTCGTCCAAAAAAGCCATTTTGGTGGTCGTACCACCTAAGTCAATTCCAATCAAATTCTTTGCCATTCTATAGACCTCCCGTCTCATTTTTAGATTTTAAGTTTTTCTCTTCAATTCTGTGTTCACGTGTTAATACCAGTTTTGCGGATGTAAACTCTCGATCACTAACTACATGAGCATCATGGAGATGGTCAAGTTCCAGAGCCATCACCTCAATATCCCAAAGTCGTTTCCCGACATATACATATATTCCAAATTTTTTTAACAGTTGTTGAACATCATATAAAGTTGTCATTTTTAATCATCATCCTAAATTAACTATGTATAACGTGTCAACGAACAGAACCTAAATAGTACATTATTATTATACCAATAATTAAAGCGGTTGCATAAAATAATCGCATAATTTTATTTAAATTGATATTTTGTCTTAATCCTACAACAAAACTGACCAAGTAACCACCAATGAATCCACCGATGTGACCATAAATGTCAATCCCCGGAGTAAAAATATCAAACACTAAGTTAATTACCACAAAGAGAACGAACGTTTTCGCTGTACTTCTCACAAAATCATTACCACGATACTGAAATGCAATCATCAAAAAAGCACCAAATAATCCAAAGATAGCAGTACTAGATCCAGCTGAAATTCCATTTCCGAGGGCAAAACTCATCAGATTACCACAAACTCCAGAAACCATAAAGATGATGAAATACCTTAAGTGCCCAACAATTGGCTCAATCAATTTTCCCAAATAATATAATGTAATTCCATTGATTAGAATGTGTTGAAAGCCAATGTGAACAAAGATTGGGGTAATTAACCGCCACCATTGTCCATCCCGGACCAGTTGATTCGACTGAGCACCAAATTTCAATAAATTAAATACGTTTTCTGATCCGCCACTCACGGTCATCAATAAATAAATCACAATCATGACAAATAATAACAAATATGTGACCCACGGATAATTATTAATCCTTCTAATCTTTTGTCTTATCATGCTCATCCTCTATAAATAATTTGATCTAATTTAACGTCAAAATTCTCTGGCTTCCAATCTAAAGCAGAGATAATTTGTTCCTCTTGAGCTAGCGCTACTTTATATCCTTTAAAATGTGATAAGTATCGATCATAAAAACCGGCCCCATAGCCAATTCTCTGCTTGCTTTGGGGGTTAAATGCCACCCCTGGAACAATCATTAAATCAATTTTATTCGATTTAACCACTGAACCAGCAACTGGTTCCCAAATTCCAAATCTAGTTTGCTGGAAAACCAAATTATGATCCATTTCAACAAATTCCATCTGATGATTTGGTAAGGTTCTGGGGACAACAATCCGTTTGCCTTCACCTAAAGCCCTGAAAATAATGGGAGCCGTGGGAATTTCATTTGTCGTATTCATGGTCGTAGCTACTATGTCAGCGTGATTCCATTCTGAAAGATGAAAAAGTTCTACATACAGATCAAAAAACTTTTGATCTGATTGTGTAGCACCTTCCATTTTATTTAATATTTGCTTTCTAACTTTATCCTTATTCAATTTTAGCACCCATTAATTTTATAATAAAAAAGATCTTGGGCAATAACCCAAAATCTTATTTTGTTTCGCGATGTAAAGTAACTTTTCTTTCACGTGGGCAATACTTTTCTAATTCTAAGCGATCGGGATTGTTACGACGACTCTTAGTTGATAAGTAATTGCGTTCGTGGCATTCAGTACATTCCAAAGTGATATGAACACGCATGTCAAATACCTCCAAACATATTCGTTTTTTTAACTAACTCAACAATCATAATCTTAACATCTTTAAACTTAGATATCCAGTCCTTTTAACATAATGTTAAGTATTTTCCCTTAACAGCAACTAAGGCTTGTTCTGAACATCTGACCAGTATGCTTGATAAATTTGTTTAGCTAAATTCAAGTTATTATTTTCAGCATTAACAGGTAGATTTGGAATTGCAAGGGCAACCACCACTTGAGGATCCTTTGAAGGTGCATATGATGCCAAACTTAAAGTAACCGTTGGCTTACCTTCATAAAAGGTCTGAGCAGTACCAGTTTTCGCAGAAACCTCTGGAGAGATACTGGATAGATCTCCACCAGTCTTGTATTTATTGGTACCATGAACAACCTGGTATAGTCCTTGCGTAACAACGTTTCGCTCTGCTGGAGTCATTGGAATTTCATTTAGCACTGTCGGCATTGTGGTATTTTGAACGGCCCCAAGTTGGCCATTCTTCGTGTTAGTTGATCTTACGTTTTGAACAACATGGGGTTTCATCCGATACCCACCATTAGCAATTGTTGACATATATTGAGCTAACTGAATCGTAGTGTATGAATCATAGTTACCAAACGATTCATCAAGTGCTTTACCAATGTTAGCAAAGGTTGATGGTCCTTGAATTCCGGCAGTTTCACCAGGTAAATCAATTCCGGTTTTAACTCCTAATCCAAATTGATTGAAGTAATTTCGCTCAGTGTTAAAGACGTTAGGACTCATGTTTAACGAACCCCCGGCCTTATACTTAAAGCCGCCTTCCTTCATAGCAAGCTGCATCATGTATGAGTTCGATGAAACTTCCAGTGCCCCTTGAGCATTAACGGACATGTTAGCTTCCCCATTCTTATTAAACCACGAACTCTTTTTAGCTCCACCAATATCAATTGGCATATCTTCCATCGTACTACTATTTGGGGTAATAACTTTATCCATCAATGCTCCAGATACCATAGCACCCTTTACGACGGATCCCATTACGATAGCACTGTTGATCGTTCCTAATTCGTTTGGCGTGATTTTCCCAGTCTTAGGATCACGATTTACTCCAGCCATTCCAATAACTGCACCATTCTTGGGATTCATGACGACCGCATAAGCTCCGGTTGAATTACCAACTCCTCCTGACTCAGAACCCTTTACTAGATCTTGGAGTTTATTCTGAAATTTGGAATTAATGGAAAGTTGAAGGTTTTGACCACGCTGGCCAGGATACTTCTTAACCTCTTTAACAATCTTATTATCACCACCGACTTTTACTTCAGTCTGTGATTTTGATCCTCTCAAAACTGGTTCATATTGTTGTTCCAAATTACTTTGACCAACGGAATCATTTCTCGAATATCCTTCAGCTAATAATTCATTAACCCGATCAGATGGTAATCCCGTTTTACTAGAGGACACGTTTCCAACAATGCTCTGAATTTCATTACCAGATGGATAATCACGCGACCAACTCGTTCCAACTTGAACTCCGGGCATTTCAGCAGCGTGTTCACCTACTTCAGCAATTTCCTTGTTACTTACCCCATCAGTTTTAATATTGGTGGTTGATAATTGATAAGCCCCACTCATTTCAGTAAAAATAGCAGCGGCGTTCTTCATTTGAGGTGTAACCTTAATAAGCTTGCCATCCTGAATCATATCTAAGGCTTTATCGTAAGCAGCTTGAGGTGCTAATTTTTCACCGTTAGGAACGGCCTTCGTTGCTTTGGTTAAATTAGTTTTATCAGCTAAGTAATATTCACCAATTTGTTTCTTAGTAAGTGTCTTGGTTGGAATGGTAATGTAACTACCAAGCTTATTGGCATTATTATAAATCTCCTGTGGCATGACACTTAAGCCCTTAGTATAAGTGATAGCTCGATGAGTTTTGTTCCCAACTAAAACCTTCCCCGTTGAATCATAGATCATTCCACGAGGAACGTTTCCGTATTTCACTGAATTATCACTTTGATTAACATCTGACTTATATACTGACCCCTGAAAAATTTGCATGTATGCTAAACGAAAGACCAAAACCGCAAACAATATTCCCACAATAGCAAAAATAAAATTCAATCTAAACGGGATCTTGGAATTACCGTTTCGACGGCTTGAACCACGGCTTCTTCTCCTAAATAACCGATCAAAAAAGTTTTTCACAACGCTAACGCTCCTTAACTAACATTAATAACTCGAATTCATTATTTATGACGCTTTTTTTAATTCATGTATGATAACCTATTTACTAGAAAAACAATCAAGCTGATTCCATTATAATTCACCAGTTTGATAAATTAATGAGGTAATCAAATGCTTAACCAAAAAATAAAAAAAATTTTGTCTAAGAATTTGTCATTAATTCTAGGCTTTTTGATACCACTAGTCATTATGGCATTATATGCAGTATATCGCAATATGGCTCCCTTCGGCAATAACACGATTTTAACGGTTGACTTAGGCCAACAATACATTGATTTTTTTGCTTACTTTAGAAGAGCAATTTTACAACATCCATCATCTATTTTTTACTCTTTTTCGAATGGTTTAGGAAATGAAATGATTGGAACATGGGCATACTATTTAATGAGTCCCTTAAATCTCATTCTGCTTTTCTTCAGTAATGACAATTTACCAATCGGAATCTTATTTCTTCTTTTAATCAAAATTGGCCTATCCGGCTTCACTTTCAGCGTTCTCATAAAGAAGCTCAAGCTTACCAAATCATGGTTAATTTCATCATCATTTGCAACCGCATACGCTTTAAATGGTTGGATGGTAGCTAACAACTTAAACATTATTTGGTTAGACGCCATGATTTTGCTTCCCTTAATTACATTAGGGCTCTCTCAACTTTTAAAAAATAAGCATTCGGCACTGTTCATCATTTCTTACACTGCCATGTTAATCATCAACTACTACATGGCTTATATGATCACCATCTTTATCATCTTATTAACAATTTATTATTTAGCTGTTAATGCCAAGAGCATCAAAGAAGCTGCCACTAAACTACTACGACTTCTTATCAACGGAATCATTTCCGTTGGACTAGCTGCTTTCATCTTATTCCCTGTCTTTTACTCTTTGCTTAATTCAAAGGGACAAGGATTCTCGTCTAAATTAAATTTTAAGTTTGAATACCCCATTTTAGACATTGTCACCAAGTTAACTCCTGGATCATTTAACTTTGATCAAATGCCGAATGGACTACCAAACATTTTTGTTTCTTCAATGATCCTAGTGTTATTTTTATTGTTTTTTATTAATCGAACCTTTTCTAAAAGGCTTCGATTCGCCACTTTCATAATGACAATTTTTCTCATCTTGTCAGCTTGTTTTGAACCACTTAATCTATTCTGGCACGCCTTTCAATTTCCAATATGGTATCCATACCGCTTTTCATTTGTAATTTGCTTCTGGTTAATTATGGTTACCTTAACAAGTTTAAAGCACATTCGATCCATCAACCTCACACAAAAAGGCCTTTGGATCATAATAATAATCTTAATAGCAATGATTGGATACACTTGCCTTAGAATTCCCAAATATAACTATTTAAAGTGGTACACAGTGACAATTGAAGGATTAATGATATTAGCTTCACTAATTGTCTTAATAACTCCATTCCGCAAAGAAAAATGGTTTAATGCTGGTATTTTTTCATTGGTCATTTTTGGTATTGCCACTAATCTTTTCCTATCACTAGACAACATTTCATATTTAAGTAACGTTGAATACCGAGGTTACGTGACAAAACTAAACCAAGTAACCACGAATCTTCATGCCAAATCTTCTAACCAGCTTTTTCGTATCAATAAAGATTTTTCCCGCACTAAAAATGATCCGTTTAACTTTGGCTTCAACGGTGCGTCTCTATTTTCTTCCGTTATGAATCCTCAAATGTCGAACTTGATCGGTAATCTTGGTCAACCAAATGGAGACGGAGTCATTGAATATTCTAGTGGAACCATGGTTTCGGACGCGTTATTATCCATGAATTATCATATTGCTCGCCCATTGACTGCATCCGTTGACGTTCCTGGGATTCGCGAGTTCCCTGAAAGATATGATCAAGCCGCTTATAAATATCAAAATAATGTCGCGGGATTCTCATTATATAAAAACCAGTACGCCCTGCCAATGCTATTTAGTGCTAGTAAGCAGGCAATTACGAGCCAGGCTACTAGTGCCGATCCAATCCAATATCAGTCAGAGTTGTGGTCCAATCTAACCGGTAACCAAAGTGTTAGGAGGAACCTTTTTTCAAACCGCAACTTTGACAACGTGAGATATAACAATGTAACTAAACATAACCAATTAACTGGTACGACTTTTAATAAAGTTAACCTACTCAAGCCGGCATCATTAGAACTCGAATTTAACCCACAGACTAATGACTCCTACTATTTGACCCTTGGTACTGAAATGCAAAATAGCAAGTGTGATTTATTCGTAAATGGTAATCAATTATCACTTAGTCCCGAATCAAATTCCATCAAGGTGATAAACATTGCCAACCAATCAAAGGACAAAGTTGTTGACGTTAAAATCCAATTCAAGAAATCATCGTTGTGGCTTCAGAATTTTACTCTCTACCAATTAAATAATTCTCTTTTTAAGCAGACTGACCGTCAACTCCAAGCAGGATCGATCAAGGTTACTAGTCCTAATTCAAGAAGGGTTAATGCCATTATCGATACCAACAATTCAAAGTCCGTTGTGGCTTCAAGTATCCCTTATTCAAAGGGATGGCACGCTAAAGTTAACGGAAAAAATCATCCTCTTACCAAATGGGATAATTACTTTATTGCCATAAAAATTGGTAAGGGCAAGCAAAACATTCAGCTTTCATATTGGCCAACATTTTTAAACCTTGGAATCTTGGTAAGTGTGCTAACGTTACTTATATTACTTGTCCAAACCAGATTCAAAAAATTACGTAAATAAATAAGACAATCGTCAGTTAAGACGATTGTCTTATTTAAATTGCACAATTATTTAACTGATAAAATTTTAACGTGCATAACGCCCGCGGGAATATCAATATCAACATTCTCTCCTACTTTGTGTCCAAGTAAAGCTTGGGCAATCGGAGAATCATTTGAAATTTTTCCACTCATTGGATCTGCTTCAGCGGCTCCAACGATTTTAAACGTTTCAGGATCTTCATCGGGCAATTCTTTAAACTGAATTTCTTTTCCGACCGTAACTTCATCTTCATCGGTTTCTTCTTTATCAACAACCTGAGCATATTGGAGCATGTGTTCAACCGTAGCAATTCGACTTTCTAACATGCTTTGCTCATTCTTTGCTGATTCGTATTCAGAATTCTCAGATAAATCACCATAACTTCTAGCAACTTTAATTCGATCAACAATCTTAGGACGCTGATTAACTTTCAAATCCTTTAATTCAGTTTCAAGCTTTTCCTTACCCTCTTGCGTCATTGGATACATTTCATCTTCAGCCATTCTTACACCTCACTAATTTATTCAAAATTAAAATACCATTTAAATCAAGATTTAGCAACTTAACTAGATTGTCGTATCAATTGCATTACTAATTGGATCATCACCAATGTCATTTAAAATCGACTGAATTTTAGTAACAAGTAAGTCAATTGCCACTTGATTTTTTCCACCTTCAGGGATAATTATATCAGCATACCGTTTCGTCGGCTCAACAAATTGAAGGTGCATTGGACGAACCGTTGCCAAGTACTGCTGAATTACTGAATCAAGTGACCGTCCCCGTTCACTTGTATCCCTTTGAATTCTTCTGATTACCCGAATGTCGGCATCGGTATCAA
Source organism: Fructilactobacillus fructivorans (assembly GCF_000814735.1). Taxonomy (NCBI): domain Bacteria; kingdom Bacillati; phylum Bacillota; class Bacilli; order Lactobacillales; family Lactobacillaceae; genus Fructilactobacillus; species Fructilactobacillus fructivorans. Next base: position 75,917 of record NZ_JOJZ01000010.1, on the reverse strand, counting down.
CGTACACTTTAATGTCCATCAAATCACGTAATCTTTTATCATCGAGAATCAAAATGCCCTCAACAATGATGACATCCCGCGGTTCCTGAGTAATCGTCTTGCTACTCCGCGTGAACTTAGAGTAGTCATAAACTGGTTTTTCAATTGATTCATAATTTAAAAGTTGCTTTAATTGTTTAACCATCAAATCGGTATCAAAAGCTAGTGGATGATCATAATTAACTTGTCTTCTTTCATCCATCGTCATATTAGCTTGATCCTTGTAGTAAGAATCTTGTTGCAAAATTGCAATGGAATGCCCTAACAAACGGTGCAGTATTGCACGACTAACCGTCGTTTTTCCACTACTAGAACCACCAGTGACCCCAATAATAACTGGTCTTTCCTTCTTTTTCACCATGTCTCTCCTCCACTACCGATTAATGTGAGTTTTAATGTTATTTTGTTGTTCTTTCAAGTTTTTAGCGTAATAAATCTTTTTGGTCTTGTTATCAGCCAAGAAATACAAGTATCCCTTATCCATATCCGTTGGATACAAAACCGCATGAACTGAACTTAATGAAGGACTATCAAACGGACCAGGTCCAAATCCCTGGTTGATATAAAGATTATATTTAGAATTAACCGTCAGGTCACGTTTAGAAAGGGTCTTAGTATTCTTATGAAGTGCATATAAAACAGCTACATCTGATTGGAGTGGCATTTTCTTCTCAATTCGATTTCTAAGTACCCCAGCCATCTTATTGCGATCATCCTGGCTAACGCCTTCCCGTCCAATCAATGAAGCTAAAGTCAGGGTTTGTTGTACCGTTAACTTTTGATCTTTCATTCGTTGATAATATGGCTGATACATTGCGTTACTCTTAGCAAGCATCAAACTCACCAACATCTTTAACGATGAATGTTTTGGAACCGGGTAAGTTGCCGGATACAGATACCCCTCAAAAAAGTAGCGAGTGTCTTTTGCATTTTTAGCTGAACTTAACAGCTCAGGATAATTTTGTACCATGGCATCAAAGAACTTACGGTCCTTCATAAGGGACAGAAACTCATCTTTAGAGAAATCGGTATTCTTAGCAATGATATCCGCAATTTGATCAATGTTATCACCCTCAGGAATGATTAGTTTACTATTGGTACTTTGAATTGGCTCAGAACTTCCACCCTTTTGGAGATTCTGCGCAATGTTATCCAAAGACATCGAAGGCTTCAATTGATAATATCCGGACTTAAAATTAGTAATATTGTGAGACTTAACGTAGTAATTAAACACCATTCCACTTTTAACCACTTTCGATTTTTGTAAGATCGCACCAATTTTTTTGGTAGATGATCCCCTGGGAATGTCGACTTGGGTCACTTGCTGATCATGGGGATCAAGTGGTTGAAGGGATGTTTTGAAGTAATGATGACCAATTAACACAATTGCAATGACTAAAATCACAATAATTACAATCACTGAATAAATAATTTTCTTGCCAAACGAACTGGTCTTGGCTTTCAAAATGACACCCTTTAAACGTTTCTTTTTGTCATCCATTACAAATCCGCCTTTATCTAATCTCAGCGTTTAACTCGTTAGTTAAGCGCTTTTGAATTTTATCTACTGCTTTATCAACAGTCTCATCTTTTAAGGTGGCGTTGGGATCTTCAAATGTCAAAGAATATGCAATTGATTTTTTACCTTCAGGGACATTACTACCTTGGTATACATCAAACACGGTAGCATCTTGTAAGTATGCGCCGCCTCTTCTAGTAATTAATTTATTAATATCAGCATTCGTAACGTTCTCATCAACTAACATGGCAATATCACGGTGAATTGCTGGGTATTGACCGACCTTTTGATATTGTTGGCCCGATTTTGGTGCTGTATATAAATAATCAAGATCTAGTTCAAAAACATAGGTTTCCTTAATCTTAAATTGCTTAGCAACTTTAGGATGAACTTCACCAATAAATCCAATAAGATGGTCATCTAGTTTAATCAGAGCGGTTCTACCAGGATGCATATCGGCCATTTTGTCCGTAGAAACATAAGTGATATGTCCCTTTAAAGAAAGGCTTGCCAAATACTTTTCCAGAATTCCCTTAATTTGATAAAAATCAACTGGCTTGGCCTTTTGGTCCCAACTATTAGCAACAAGTGATCCAGAAATGGCACCAGCAATATGTTCCACTTCATCAGGTCGAACCTGATCTTCATCTTGTTTGTAAAAGACCCGTCCTTGCTCATAAAGTGGTACGTTCAAAACATTTCGTGCCTGATTATAAGCCACGTCATCCAATAAACCTGAAATCAAATTCATTCTTAAAATAGCATGATCTTCAGTCATGGGCCACTGTAATGGGGTTTCTGAACTAGTTCTTAACATAAACATTTTTGCTTTTTCTTGAGTAGTTAATGAATAAGACATTGCGTGAGTTAGTCCAAGTCCTTCAAGCGTTTCCCTTGATTTCCTGATCATTTCTTGTTTGGGGGTTAATCCGCCTTCAGTTGTCTGAGTAATTGGTAATGTAGACGGAATGTTATCATATCCATATATTCGAGCTACCTCTTCAACTAGATCAGCATCAATTTTAAGATCCCAGCATCTAGTTGGAACCGTGACAGTCAGATTATCACCGGATTCTTCTACACCAAATCCTAAACGTTTAAAAATTGAAACAATTTCTTTAACACTAAGGTTCGTGCCGAGGACATGGTTAATATAAGAAGCCGAAATTGAAATGACACGTGGTTGAACTTCTTCATTACTACCATTAACAACGCCTTGTTCCGACTCACCGTTGGCCAGGTCTTCTGCCATCCCAGCGGCATACTCAAGGGCTGCTTCAACGTTTCCATGGTCAACTCCACGTTCAAAACGCTGCGAGGCATCCGTGTGGAGAAGCTGTTTCTGGGCCATTTTTCGTGTCTTAACGGGATCAAAGACACCCGCTTCAAAAACAATATTCTTGGTCTCAGACGTTACTTCCGTGTCCTTACCACCCATTAATCCAGCGAGTGCGATTGGTTTATCATCCGCAATTACAACATCAGTACTGGTTAACTTTCGATCATTTCCGTCCAAGGTAGTAATTACTTCACCATCTTTAGCATTTCTGACCTCAAGATCCTTTGAATTCAACTTATCCAAATCATAAGCATGCATTGGTTGCCCAACTTTAACCATGATGAAGTTAGTAATATCAACAATGTTATTAATCGGCTTAATACCAGAATTCCATAACTTAATCTGGAGCCACAATGGACTTGGCTTCACATCCACATTTTCGACAACTTTCAGCTTATAAATTGGAGCTAAGTTAGGATCTGCTTTTGCCGAAATAAGTTCGTCAGTGTCATGGGTCCCAGTGGGTGCACTAGCATGCTCAATGAAATTAACTTTTTCATCAAAAACGGCGCCCAAATCATATGCCGTACCACGAACACTCAACATGTCACCACGATTAGGCGTAACGTCTAGGTCAATTAGGGATTCGTTCATTCCTAGATAGTTATAAACTTCATCGCCAACCCTAGCGTTATCTGGCAAGAAATAAATGCCGTCCTTCCATTCATCAGGAATGATTGATTTATCAAAGCCAATCTCATCAAGCGCACATAGCATTCCATTTGATTCAACACCACGCATTTTAGACTTCTTGATTTTAACATTATCCGCAATTCGGGCACCTGACAAGGCAACAATGACTTTTTTACCGATCTCAACGTTTGGAGCACCACAAACAATTTGAATGGGTTCATCTTCACCAACATCGACTTGTGTAATATGAAGATGATCGGCATCTGGATGATCTTTAATGGACAAAATTTGACCAACCACGATTTTTTTAAGTCCATCACTCCGTTTAAAAACAGAATCAACCTCAACGGACGTTTTCTCAATTTTATTAGCTAGTTCTTCGGGAGAAAGCTTAATTTGAACATAATCTTTCAACCATTCATAAGATATCAGCAAATTTATTTCCTCCTTTAATCAAACTGTGACAAGAATCTTAAATCATTAAGGTAGAAGTCACGAATATCATCAACACCGTATTTCAACATGGCAAAACGATCTGGTCCAACTCCGAATGCAAAACCACCATATACATTACTATCGACTCCAGCCATTTTTAAGACGTTTGGATGTACCATGCCGGCTCCAAGAACTTCGATCCAACCAGTGCCTTTGCATACATCACATCCCTTACCGTTACAATTAAAGCAGGTAATGTCTGCCTCAACTGATGGTTCCGTAAAGGGGAAATAACTAGGTCTCAGTCGAACCTGAAATTTATCACCAAAAAGTTTATGAGTCATCACTTCAAGGGTTCCCTTAAGATCAGCCATCGTGATGTGTTTATCGATCACAATTCCTTCTACTTGATGAAACTGATGCGAATGAGTCGGATCATCAGTATCACGTCTATAAACGACCCCCGGTGAAACCATTTTTAATGGTCCCTTAGTAAAATCATGTTTTTGAAGAGCACGGGCCTGCATTGGTGATGTATGAGTTCTCATAAGAATGTCTTTAGTAATATAAAAAGTATCCTGCATGTCCCTAGCCGGATGGTTTTTAGGTAAGTTCATCATTTCAAAATTATAAACTTCCTCTTCAACTTCAGGACCAGAAAGAACTTGGTATCCCATTCCGATAAAAATATCATCAATCTCATCGATGATCTGTTGAATAACATGAGGATGTCCCTTTGGAACTGAATCACCTGGAAGAGTTACATCAATTTTTTCATCCTTTAATTTTTGATTTAAGGCTGCCTGATCTAATTCTGCCCTTTTAGAATCAATTGTTTTTGCGAGTTCATCTCTTAATTTATTTGCCAAACTACCAATCTTAGGTCTTTCTTCAACTGGCAATTCAGAAATTCCATGTAGTGCCTTAGTAATTGATCCTTTTTTCCCTAATAAGTTGACCTTTAAATCATTTAAAGTTTTTCCATCTTGAGCTGCTTTAATGCTTTGTAAGCCATTTGTTTTAATTTGTTCCAAGTCTTCCTTTAAAGCCATGACAACCTCCGTTTCCATAAAAAAAGCTTCGTCCCCAATCAAAGGGACGAAGCATCGCGTTACCACCCAAATTCACACTAAAGTGTGCACTTATAGATGATGAATAACGACATCAACCGAACATTTTTAATATTCAATGCTAACATCAAAAAGCGAATTCAATCGTAACGTTCAATCTCAGCTAATTTGAACTCTCTGTATAAACCGATCTACTACTTCTTTTATCATTGTATTTATTTAAATATTATAGCAATTTAGCAACATGGTCAAGCTTTATCAGGGTCGCACCACTTGTCTGACCAACCATGAACTTCCTTCATAATAGGCCGTAATTCTTCTCCCTTAGTGGTTAATTGATAATGAGCAACTCCTGAGTTACTACCAGCTTGCTTTTCAACAATTCCTTCACGAGCTAACTCCTTTAAACGTTCAGTTAAAACACGATCACTGCAACCTTCAACCTTGTTAGCTAATTCACGAAAGCGAAGTGGCCCCGCCAACAAAAATGATTCGATAATTAAACCATTCCACTTCTTTCCTAGAATTTGAAAAGCGACCTGAAACTTAGGACATAAATGAATTATTTCTTTATCAGTAAAATTCATCTTCACATCCTCCTAACTTATCTTTTTAACAAACCTCTGACCTTTTTCTTCATTGGTGAAAAGAACTCATCAACAGCAGAATAATCATCAACCAAGGAAACAATCACACTTTCCATGTATTTTGGTCTTGCAAGGGTTAGTCCCCACATATGTTTTAAGATAATATCTTGTTCTTTAGGTGTGATGTCAGTAATTTTCTTGGCATTTCTAAGTGCCACTCGGGGATGAATGTAAGCATGAGTTCCTAAATCAAATTTGGTTGTCCGCCAATCATAATAAAAGAGATCATGTAATAAACCACCACGGGCAGCTGCCCGATAATCCAAATTCATTTTTTTAGCAATTTTATAACTCTCGTACGATACCGCAATTGAATGCTTTAGCCTAGTCGAGTGGTGATGTTGGGTATAATCACCCAATTTTTGAATCTGAGGACTTTCTAATAAATCAGAAATAATTGAAACATACTCAGGGTCATTTTTCCATGATTCAGTTTCCATTTTACATTACTCCAATCTGTCTCTACGTTAATTCTACATAATTAGACAAGTCATGTTCAATGATAAAGCCTTACCTTAATAAACAATTTAGCTTTTAATGCGAAACATAATAACCGCAGCCGCAATGGCAACATTTAATGACTCTGCATTTCCTTTAATGGGAATGTATAAGTTATCATTAGTCATTTTTAGTAAGTCTTTATTCATTCCATTTCCCTCGTTACCCATAATTAAGGCAAAATTATCCATTGGCTGGACATCTTGATAATTAATTGCATCTGGATTTAACTCGGTTCCGTATATTTTAACGTGTTGTGCTTTAAATATTTCCATGGCTTTCTTTAAATTCATCCGAATTACAGGCAGATGAAATTGACTGCCCTGCATTGCACGCAAAACTTTACCATTATACTCACTAGAAGTTCCATCACCAAAAATAACACCAGCAAACCCAGCTGCATCGGCAGTTCGCACCATCGTTCCAATGTTGCCTGGATCTTGGACGTTATCAAGTAATAGCCAAGCTCCACTGTCTTTTTGAACGTTAAAACTTTGCTCCTCAATTTTACATACGGCAAAAATCCCCTGAGTCGTCGAAGTATCACTCAATTCGGCCGCAATTTCATCCGATATGACAATAATATTCTCACCAGAAAGATCATCACCATGGGCTAAATACTGGTCCTCGGTAGCCAAGATGGTCACTACTTGATTTAAATTAAGATAATTAATGGCTTCTTGCACCAAGTGCCAACTTTCAATTAAGTATTCACCACTCTTCTGGCGACCCTTATGCGTGTGCAATTTTTTGATTTCTTTAATGGTTTGATTTTGTTTAGAATTAATTCTTTCCATTTATATTCCCTTTCAAATGAATTAGAATTGAGATAGTTGTCTTCATCATATCACAGTCATAGCTTAAGCTTTTAAGGAGATTAATTTGTTAAACAATCAATCGGTCAAAATAACTGTATCAGGACTCGTGCAGGGAGTTGGATTTAGATATAGTACCAAGGAAATTGCTGAACATTACTCAATCAGTGGCAGTGTTAAAAACATGGCAAATGGAAATGTTTTAATTATTGCAAGTGGCTCTAAACAAAATCTCGATAAATTTATCAATGAGATCAAAACTTCGCCTAATAGCTTTGCTCAAATTCAAAACGTAAAGGTACAACCGGTTAAACTTAACCAACATCCTCGTTCATTTAAAATGAAAATATAACTTGAAATTGATGAAATACGCCGATTAGGTTAATATGTAACATGTCACTTAAAAGTTAGGAGTTAACTAAATGAAAAAAATTAAGAAACTGGGCCTTTTCGGTTTTATTGCAATGGTTGGAATATTTCTAACTGGATGTGTAAGAACGGATTCTAAGGGTCGTCCATTTGGATTTGTTTATCATTATCTAGCAATTCCAGGACAACATGTTATGGACTGGTTGGCTCAATATGTTGGTGGTTATGGTTGGGCATTGATTGCCATTACTGTAATCGTTAGAACTCTCCTTCTCCCAATGATGATTAGTCAGATGAAGAAGTCGACGATTCAGCAAGAAAAGATGAATTTGGTCAAACCACAAATGACTAAAATTCAGCAGCTTTTAAAGAAAGCCACCACTCAGGAACAACAAGTTGCCTTGAATCAACAAATGATGCAACTTTATAAGGATAATGGCATTAGCATGACCGGCGGGATTGGATGTTTACCACTCTTGATTCAATTGCCCGTTTTTGCTGCCTTATATGCTGCCATTCGTTACTCACCCGAAGTCTCCCACACTGTTTTCATGGGAATTAAGCTGGGACAATCTAGTATTATATTGGCAATTCTCTCATTTGTAGCATATGCTCTTCAAGGTTATCTTTCCACCGTGGGAATTCCCAAAGAGCAAAAAAAGCAAATGGCTATTATGATGTTAATTAGTCCAATTATGATCTTATTTGTTACCTTATCATCCCCTGCTGGACTAGGAATTTACTTCTTTATTGGTGGATTATTTGCTTGTGTTCAAACTTTTATTATTAACCTTTCCCGTCCTCGAATCAGGAAGCAAATTAATGAAAAGGCAAAACAAAACCCACCCAAAGTTGTTATTCCAAAAGAATTAGAAGAAGAAATCGAGACTGGTAGCGAGCCAGATTCAGACACCACTTCTAACAACCATAAAAGTTCTGCTAAAACTGAAGTTGAAGAAGAACACGAAAATAACCGAAAACGAAATGCTGGAAAGCAACAACATCATCACGATGAATAACTCAGAGAACCGACAAAAATTTGTCGGTTTTTTTATACAAAAAAAGAACTTCAAAAACCCATGGTGTTTTTGAAGTTCTTTTTTAATTAACCTTTTTTGGCAACTACTTCTTTGCCATCATAGTAGCCACAGTTAGGGCATACAAAATGTGATTTACGTAGTTCACCACAGTTAGGACATGGACTCATGCCAGGAACTGATAAACTGTCATGCGAACGACGCATGTTTCTTCTTGCTTTAGAAGTCTTTCTCTTTGGTACAGCCATTATTCACAACCTCCTCTTAATTTGATTTCCACTAGTGAATTTTTAAGTCTTGTCATCGTCTGAAGGTTTGAAATCCTTTAATTTTGCAAGACGTGGATCAACATTTTTATCTTCTTTCTCCTGACGATTAAAATCGTCTTCAGAAATAACCTCCCAGTCATTCCCTTTAGGCATCCCTTTGCCATTTTGTTCCTCAGGTGAAAGAACCTGCATTGGAATGTTTACAATTACATTATCAGCAACGGCCTTATCAAAATCAATCAGGCCGCTATCACCAACAATTAATACAACTTCTTCATTGTCATATCGATTAAGTGCCGTCTCAGTTAATACATAAATCTCACTAATGTGAAAATCCATGGGTAACTTAACTGGCGTCAACGATCGTGAAGAAGGAACTGTCACACTTCCCTTTACGTCTGCATCAATAATGATGTCCCCATTATCGGGAGTTGCTTTAGCAGTAACTTCAAAGGGAGTGGAGTCTAGAATTGTTTCTGGATATCGATGAATCAAATCATCTTTTAAATCCACCGTTTCATGAGTCGTAAACGGTTCTCTCTTATATCCAAGGAGCTTTTCAAATGACCACTTCATAATTAAACCTCCAATGCAACACGATTAATTATACATACCATAATTTTTATTGTCAAGGCTCTGTGCTTGATAGCACAATCGCCTAAATCATAATGGGATGAGTGAACTTATCCTGAACTCTACCATTCAACATTCCATATAAAATTCCTGAATGACATTCTATCTCTAACGTCTTATTAAAGGCATCTTTTCCAATTCGGTCAACAATTGGAAATCTAACCGTCTTTTTAACTTGATTCAAATAATTTCGACCATTCTGATTCATTCCCAAGACACGGATGGCTTGCCTAGAATTCGCCATTTCTGCTTCTGTCATTTGAAACAACGTGTAGACCAACAATCTTTGGAGGCGTGTGTACGTGTATCGTTTAGTTTTAATATCAGTAATAAAAGAATCATAAGTTTGATCTTTTATGGCAGCTCGTTTTAACCGATACTCGAGCCCCTCCCTCATTTGATAAATCCGTCCTAAATCAGACAAACTACTCTGGGTTAATTCATACCTCAGATAAGGCCAAAAATCTGACCAGAAAAGAGGATTTTCAGTTTCAATATGAACTGAGGAACGAGGAATAAATTTTTGATAGGAATCATCATGAGAACGAATTGCAGAACGAATCGCTTTGCCACTAGCAATCTTACCCGCTAGCTTATCACTATTATGTTCGCTTGCATAACGTTTAATTGGAATGAGCTTTAGCGGGCAGCTCAATTGCCGATTAGCCTTAGCATACCAAAATGCCAACGTATCATTTGGCTGATTAAGGTCAATCCCACTCTGTTTTTTAACAGTACGCCGAAATAATTCAGGATAAGTATAGCGATAATCATGAAACTCATTAGATTCCCCAATGGTAACAGTTGCTAATTTCATAAAATTCCAATCACTGTGTTCACTACCAAAGGATAAATATGAACACTTCATACTACTTACAAGATTAACCGCTCGCTGAGCAAAAATACTAGCAGGTTGAACAGCATCCACGATTGGAAGCTCAATCACCAGATCCGCTCCATTTTCTAGGGCCATTTGGGCTCTCACCCATTTATCATAGATCGCAGGTTCCCCTCTCTGGGTCCAATTACCACTCATAAAGACAATGGTAGCATCTGGATGAGTCAATTGTTTAGCCTGCTGTAATTGATAAAGATGTCCGTTATGAAACGGGTCATATTCCGATATTATCCCCATCGCTTTCATCACTATTATTCCTCGCTACATACAAAAAACCATCGCGTCGTATCATCATGAACTTCATCATTACCAAAATCACTGCTTACCCGAACATTATTAAATCCGGCAGACTTTAAAGCGTCCTGATATTCAACCAGTGAATAAGTTCGTTCCTTATGTGTCTCATTATATTCATCAAAAGCATCAAGCTCATGATTGTAATCAAAAAATGATAGATCGTGTTCGACCGAATGTGGAACCTTACCAATAAAAGTATTCCACATAAAAGCATGGTCACCATCATTAGTATTAAACATGTAGCCGGGATAAACAATATCAGTCTGATAAGGTGTAATTACGTCAAATAAAAACTTACCATTGCTACTTAAATGATTTCTCACCTGAGCAAACATCTGCATAACTTGATCAATGTTTGCTAAATAACAAATTGAATCATCAAAACACGTAATTGCCCCATACTTTGGTAATCCATCTAGATCAAGCATGTTAGCGTTAATTAACTCAACATCAAAAATTCCATTTTCATTCAAGTGGTCATTCGCAATCGCTAACATGTCATCAGATAAATCAGCGCCAGCAACTTGATAACCGGCATTTTTCAATTGAACTAATAGTCGTCCAGTTCCACAAGCTAAATCCAAGATCCGAGCACTTTTAGGAACATTACTCACTACAAAGTTACACCACTTTTTATATAATTCATTGTCGAATAGTTCATCATAAAATGATGCAAATTCCCCATAAATCATGCTAGTCTTCACTTATCCAATCGGTAACATCAACATTAGGTGCATCAGACCACAATTTTTCTAAATTGTAAAAGGCTCGTTGTTCACTCTTAAAGATGTGAACAATGATGTCACCCAAATCAATTAAGACCCACGCACCACTATTCAATCCTTCAACACGAAGTACTTCTACGTTTTCTTCATCCAATTTATCAATAATATCATTGGCAATGGCCTTTACTTGACGGGCACTTGGCGCATCCATAATGACAAAGTAACGTCCAACCAATGACAACTTTTCAATATCTAGCACAACGATATCGTGAGCTCGTTTGCTGTCAGCTGTCTCAACAATCCCTTGTAAAACTTTCATATTATTCATAATATCTCCTACTACTTTCCAGCAACAATCACATTAAAAGTTGAAATTGCTCCAGGATAAATTGCTTTTCCATTATTTGCCAAATATGAAATGGTACTCTTAGTTTGGTATTTCACACCATCCCATAGGTTTTGGCGGGTAATTTTCCGAGCTTCACCTACCCCATCAAATTCACGACCAGGTTCAATGTAATCAGCCATATAGGTAATTTGTGCAATCTTATCCATATATGGAGATCCAATTGTATGATATTTAATGGCGTTAAGAATCCGATTGTCATGAATTCCAAGTTCAGACTCAACGATCAAATAACCAACATAACCATGCCAAATTGATCTGCCATAGTTAAGCAATTCGGGATTTAAATGGTGCGATTTAATAATATCGATGAACTCTGAATCAGGACGCTGTTTAGCGTAATCATGAACCAAACCGCTAAGTCCAGCAAGTGTAGGATCAACATCAAATCTTTTTGCTAAATCAATGGCCGTGTCTTCAACTCTTAAACAATGTTGAAACCGTTTGTCTTTTAATGTGTCCTTTAATTTGGCAATAATTTGGTCTCGGTTATACTTAGAATACTTTTGATAATCTAATTTTTCCTTATTCATATAAATGATGCTCCTCAATATAATGTAAAACCTCGTCTGGCAATAAATATCGAACGCTACTTCCATTTTTGATATTTGACCGAATGAGCGACGATGAAATTGCAACCTCAGGAGAATTAATCCAAGTAACGGGATAATCAGTTCCTTTGGAATTTCCTGGACGATTAACTCCCACAAATTTAACCATTTTTATCAAATCATCAATTCGATACCACTTTGGCAGATATTCAACCATATCACCACCAACAATAAAGTAATAGTCAACGTTTGGATGCAACTGCTTCAATTCACTTAGGGTATCATAACTGTAACTTTTTCCCCTTCGCTTTATTTCAATCAATTCAATCTGAAATTTAGAATTATTTTTAATCGCCAAGTTAATCATATTCACCCGATCTTGAGCGTCGATGGCCGTTTTATGATCAACGTGTGGAGGAAGATAATCCGGCATAAACAACACGGAATCAAGGCTTAATTGCGTCAACGCCTGCTCAGCCATAATTAAATGTCCATAGTGAATCGGATTAAAAGTTCCCCCTAAGATTCCAATCCTTTTACGCATTTATCAATCTCCTATAAATCAGATACTTCAACTGATAACTTACGTGAACTTTCTTTACTAGACTCCTTAAATAATAAGAGAGTTTTTCCAATGGTCTGAACAATTTGAATGTCAGAGTTTTCTTCAATAAATTGTTTTACGTCCTTAACGTCAACATCGGCAGTTTGTTGAATGTTAATCTTAATTAATTCCCGATTATCAACCGCGTTTTCTACTTCATCCAACCACGTTTGATCTAATCCATTCTTACCAACCGAAAAAATAGGACGCATATGATTGGCCTTTGATCTCAAAAATCGTTTTTGTTTTCCCTTTAAATCCATCATTAAATACTCCTAAAACATTGCTTTCCTAATCAACACTGAAACACCCTTAGGTGCATATCCCGCTACCGTTGATCCCTTTGGTACGGTAATCCATCCTAATCCTTCAATTACTAAGTCACTTCTATCAGTAACTTTAAATTCATGCCTTTGTAACTCTACCACATTATCTTTTTCAGTAGGTGGGGTTAAAAGTTCCCCAGCATGTTTATCAAAAAATTCATCTGCATTTTCTAATTTAGTTCTATGAATCATTAAATTATTATCAGCATAAACCGTAAATCCGTGGCGTTCACCAGAAATAAAGTCAAACCGTCCAATTGCACCTAAAAATAGTGTTTGTCCTGGATCTAATTGATAAGTTTTAGGCTTAATTCTTTTCTGTGGTGAAACATACTTTAAATCTTTAGAACCTAAGTAATGCGCCATCTGTCCCTCATGAATTACTCCTGGCGTATCAATTAGTTCCTTTCCATCTTCTAAAGGGATTTTAATTAAATCAAGTGTCGTACCAGGAAACTTAGAAGTCGTAATAACCTGTTTCTCGCCGGTACTTTGTTGAATGATCTGATTAATTAAAGTTGATTTTCCGACATTCGTCACACCTACAACGTAGACATTACGACCTTTTTGATGCTTGGAAATCGCCTTTAGTAAATCATCCACAGACTGATTGGTTTTAGCCGAAACCAATTCAATATCAATAGGGCGAATCCCGTTTTTATTGGCCATCTGCCGCAACCAATCCTTAACTTTATTATGGTTAAAAGACGATGGAAGTAAGTCAGACTTATTACCAACTAGAATGATTGGGTTTTTGCCCACAAAACGTTGAATTCCAGGAATCATACTTCCATCAACATCAAAAACATCCACTACATATACTACCAGTGAATTAGTTTCACTAATTTTACTCAATAATTTTAAAAATTCATCGTTAGAAACACGACTCGGTTCAATTTGATTGTAGTGACGCAATTTAAAGCAGCGTTGACAATACAATTTCCCGGAATCGATTCCTTTCTTAATAGCAGAAGTTGGGGTATAACCAACGGAATCTGGATCAGTATCCTGAATCTCTGCTCCACATCCGATACAATATAGGGGTTCCTTACTTTCATCGTTATTCATTAATCAATATCATCCTTCCACTTCAAATCATCATACTTGCGCATCAATTTAGTGTAAACAAAGGCCTCAAAAAAGCGATTAATACGCGTATTCCATGCATCTGAAGTAACCAAGGGCTTTACTAAGATACTTCGAATTCTAGTATTATTAGCTGCCCAAATATCCGTTAAAATCTGATCACCAACCATCACAACTTGACTGCGCTTTAAATGATACGTTTTAAGGGCCCGTAAAATACCAAAAGTTAGTGGCTTTAAAGCACGGGCTACAAATGGTAATTGAAGACTATTCAACGCTTTTTCAATCCGTTCGCGATTATTATTAGAAACAACGATTACTCTGATCCCATAATCACGAATTCGTTCTAACCATTCATGTAACTGAACGGTCCCCTCAGGATTGTTCCATGGAATTAGAGTGTTATCTAAATCAGTTAAAATCGCACTAATCCCATAACTTTTAAGTTTTTCTGGGGAAATTTGATAAATATTATTAACCATCCAAGTTGGTTTGAATAATGATAGCATATAAACCTCTCTGTAAATAAGAATTGATGTTTCTATTTTAAATCATTTATGTATAGATTGGGAGCATCCCAATCCGATAAAAAAACTTCCACCAAACAAAAGCGGTGAAAGTTTTTTAGCTTATTTTAATGCTGCTTTGGCTTTTTCAGCTAGTGCAGAGAAAGCATCCGCATCGTTAACTGCTAAATCAGCCAACATTTTTCTGTTCATATCAATGTTAGCAAGCTTCAATCCATGCATGAATTTACTGTAACTCAAACCGTTGTTTCTAGTAGCGGCATTGATTCTAGCAATCCAAATTTTTCTGAAGTTACCCTTGTTGGCACGACGGTCACGAAAGGCATACTCTTGTGACTTCATTACTTGATCTTTAGCAGTTTTGAACAAACGATGCTTAGCACCGCGATATCCTTTAGCTAATTTAAGAACACGTTTACGACGATTACGTGTGGTAGTTCCACCTTTTACTCGTGGCATATTAAAATCCCCCTATACAAACTATATTATTCGCTTATTTTTGTAGTAATTCTTTGTAAGTCTTCAAGTTTGACTTAGCCATCATACGTGTTCCACGTAAGTGTCTACGTTGCTTCTTAGTTTTACCGTGGAAACGGTGACTAGTGTAGGCATGACCACTCTTTAGGCCACCATTAGCAGTCTTTCTGAAACGTTTAGCAGCAGCACGATTTGATTTCAATTTTGGCATATTATATTCCTCCTCATCGATTCATAACTCAGCTCACTGAATTATTTCTTTTCATTCTTACTTGGTGCAAGCATTAAGAACATACTTCGGCCATCCATCTTTGCTCGTTGAGTAACATCGGCAACATCAGAAGTAGCCTCAGCCATCTTATTAAGAACATCTCTTCCAATACTTTTATGAGTAATGGCACGTCCCTTAAATCTAATAGAAACACGAACACGTTCGCCCTTTGTTAAGAACTTCTTTGCATTCTTGAGCTTAGTATTAAAATCATTACTATCAATTGTAGGACTTAATCTAATTTCTTTAACGCTAACCGTCTTTTGACGCTTACGAGCTTCACGCTCTTTCTTTTGACGATCAAAACGATACTTCCCGTAATCAATTATTTTAGCTACGGGTGGTTTAGCCTTAGGAGCAACTACAACTAAATCCAAATTAGCCTCTTCAGCAATTGCTAAAGCTTCCTTAGTAGATTTAATTCCTAATTGATCTCCATTAGCACCGATTAATCTCAATTCACGGGCATGGATGCCCTCGTTAACCATCTTATCTCTTGCTATGGTAATTCACCTCCAAGTAATTTTAAGCAGAAAAATAGCGGATGCCACAAAGCACCCGCTACACCTAAAAATATTAGGACTTTCATTCGTAGATTGCCCAGCGATCAAAATCACTCAGGCGAGAAGCGGGAAGCTTCTGCTTTTGACTATACTATCGTACCAATCTTATTTAACTTTGTCAACAGACTTTGATTTAGCATCATCGTCATCGTTTCTAGAATAGGTAGCAATATCATGAAGAACTTCAGAGATAAAGTCATCGATCGACATATCTCTACTATTATCTTCACCATATTTACGAACTGAGACCGTATTGTTCTTAATCTCATCATCACCAACAACAATTGTATATGGAATCTTCTTAGTTTGTGCATCTCTAATTAGATAGCCCATCTTTTCACCACGTTCGTCAACGTTGGAACGTAATTTTAAGGCACGGAATTTTTCGTTTAACTTACGTGCATAATCACCGTGTTTGTCATCACTGACCGGGATGATCTGAATCTGATCAGGTGCAAGCCAGGTTGGAAAGGCCCCCTTATACATCTCAATTAGATAAGCTGTAAATCTTTCCATTGTCGAAACAATCCCTCTATGAATCATAACAGGACGATGTTCCTTCCCATCTTCTCCAACATAGTGAAGATCAAATCGTTCTGGCAACATGAAGTCTAACTGAATGGTAGATAAAGTTTCTTCATTTCCAAGAGCCGTCTTAGTTTGAACGTCAAGTTTTGGACCATAAAAGGCCGCTTCACCTTCCGCTTCAACATAATCAAGGCCTAAATCGTCCATAGCACCCTTTAACATTGTTTGTGCCTTATTCCACATTGCATCATCATCAAAGTACTTTTTAGTGTTCTTAGGATCACGATAACTTAATCTGAAAGTATAATTATTAATATCAAAGTCATGGTAAACTTCCATCATCAAATTCAAGATCTTTTTAAATTCTTCTTGGATTTGATCTGGAGCAACAAAAGTGTGACCATCATTCAAAGTCATTTCACGAACTCGTTGTAAACCACTAAGAGCACCAGATTTTTCGTATCGATGCATCATTCCTAATTCAGCAATTCGTAATGGTAGTTCCTTATATGAACGAATATGGTGGTTATAAATTTGAATATGTGATGGACAATTCATTGGACGAAGCTCAAGCATTTCGTCATCATCCATTTTCATTGGTGGGAACATGTCATCTCGATAATGATCCCAGTGACCAGACTGCTTGTACAAGTCAAGATTAGCTAGGACTGGAGTGTAAACATGTTGGTAACCATGTGCAATTTCCTTGTCAGTAATATAACGTTCGATGGTTCGACGAATCGTAGCACCCTTTGGCATCCAATAAGGAAGTCCTGCACCAACCTTAGGATCAACAAAGAACAGATCAAGGTTATTCCCAATCACACGATGATCACGTTCCTTAGCTTCTTTACGGTGCTTTAAATCCTCATCCAAAGCATCTGCTTTAAAGAAAGCTGTTCCATAAATTCGTTGAAGCATTGGGTTTGATGACTTACCTTCCCAGTAAGCACCAGCAACTGACAATAACTTAAAGTGCTTAAGATCTTTTAGACTTGGAGCAACAACACCCTGTGCTAATGTTTTGACACCATCAATGCTATAAAAAAGAATGTTATCTGAATCAATTTTAGCAATTAATTTAGCTTGGTAAGGATCTCCATCAACTTCTTTTAATGCATCATCTTTACTTAAGTAAACTCTGTTAACCGTTGCATTGTTTTTGATGATTTTTTTCATTTTAGAAGCTAATTCTTCAAGTTCATCTGAACTAACCTGACGATCTTCCTTATCAGTGTCAACAAAGAAACCATCCTTATCAGCGGAAATTTCACCAATTCTGATATCATGATACTTCTCTTTTACCGCTGTCTCTAGCAATTGAGCAGCACCTTGTCGTAAAATTTGAAGACTTTCATCCGAACCAGAGGTAATAATATCAATCTTGCCACCTTGGTCTAAGGGTTGCATTAGATCAATCATTTTACCATCCAATTTAGCAGCCACGGCTTTTTTAGCCAAACTAACTGAAATTGACTTAGCAATGTCTTCAGCAGTTACACCAGAATCAAATTCTTTCTTGTTGCCATCTGGAAATTCAAATGATAATTTAGCCATTCTATTCATTCCTTTCATAAAAAAAGTCCCTAGTAAATAAATACTAGGGACGCCATTTAGCGCGGTTCCACCCAAATTCGTCCATAAACTGGACATCTCGTTTAAAACCTATTATTAATGTCATTAAATAAAGGCGGTAAGTCAATTACTCCAAACAGATAGTTTCCAGAAAACCTATCCTCTCTGTGAATCTTGTAATTACTCATATCCTTAACAACTATCAGTCTAAACAACGACTTGTTTCATGTCAAGAATAATCCTTATTTATTCCGTCGGTTTCTGCCGTTTAATTCGACTGGCCTTGATAAAAATTTTATCCGTTCCATCAAACGCTTGGCCTTCAAGGGTTCGTCATCACCCTGCGAATTGATTTTTAGATGCTCTTCTTCCAATTGATCCATCGAAAAATTAGAACTGAAAAAAGTCGGAAGTTCATTTTGCATTCGATATTCTAAAATTACGCCAAGGATATCATCCCGAATCCAAGATGACATCGAGTCCGCCCCAATATCATCAATCATCAAAATCGGCGCGGTTTTAATTTCATCAAGTTTTCCACCAACTTGATTATTTCCAATTGCATTTTTAATTTCCACTGCAAAGCTAGGAAAGTGAATCAAAACAGTACTAAAGCCATCTGATGCTAATCGGTTAGCAATTGCTCCAAGTAGATAGGTCTTCCCAACTCCAAATGGACCATACAAGTACAATGCCTGCTGAAATTGCTTGGGATTGTCCTCATATGATTCAATAAAGTCAAGGGATTTCTCAAGCGCCTCAGCCCGATCAGCCGTTTGATCATAATTACTAAGACTTGCTTTCTTGATTCCCTTTGGCATTGAAATGGATTTAATTCGAGAAGCAAATTGTTCCTGCTTCTGTTTATTAATCAATGCTTGAGTTGGTCGATAAGAAACATCAATTAGATGATCACTTAAAACTAACGTGGGTTGATAACCCTTCGCAAAGTTTTCATTACCATCTTTTAATTTCTTCTTTTCATTTACAAACTCATACAATTTAGAAGCCGACCGTTTCACTACGTCATCACTAAGCTCTTTTTTATGTTCTTTTAAAAATTGTTTTACGTCCGGATCAGAATAAACAGAATTCATTAATTGTTGGTAATTCTGATTGAGATTTTTCTTTTTCATCAACTCACTCATTTCATCACTAACATTTTTCATGTTTATTCATCTCCTGACTTTTTATTCAATGACTTTAATTTTTCCGAAATTCGTTTCCGTTGTTCATCAGAAAGTTGCTTATCACTTTGCTTTGCTTTTCCTGGCTTTGCCCAATCAGGAAGAGTTTCTCTGACGTTTCCATGTTTTCTATAGTTTCTTTTTCTATTACCTTTACTCTGAACTTGATTTTCCTGATGATGCTTAATGTCATTAATTGCTGCCGCAGCACCATTAATTTTTCTTTGTGACCAATCATTAGCAATGGTATCAATCAAATTTTTATTGATAGTTGGTTTCTCCTCATCAATTAAAATATGATAAACAAGCATGTTAATGGCACCGTTACTTAACGTATTACGGTTAACTAATTCCGATAAAATTCGTTCTTCCGCAGAAGTCGTGAATCCACCCTTCTCATTCTTTAAAGAATCAAGAAAATCAACCGGAGCGGAAGTCTCCGCAATTTGCGCCAACTGTTGTTCTTGAGATGATAAATCTGATTTACCCTTAACCGCTTCAGCAGTTTGGTTAGATCTATCGTTTGAATTCTTAACGTTCATTTGATTTCTTCTTGAAACTAAAATCTTAAACTTTTGGGGATCAAAGCGATTATTAACTAAATTACTAGCTTTTTCAACGTATTGGGCCATCTCGATTTCACTAATTCCGTATAAACGATTGGTGTTACTTAATAACGTTTCATACTTCTTAATGCTCTCGGTTTCAACAAAGGAGTTATCTAAAATATTCAATAATAACTTAAAATCAAATTGATCATTTTGGAGTTTGTCATTGGATTGATCTTCAACTTGACTGGTTTTATCTTTGACCTTTTTAATCACATTGGGTTGGTTATTTACCCGATTATTATTAACGGAAAATACCTGTAAAAAATTATGAGTTTGATCATCTAAATCACTAAAGTCCAATTGTTTCGGTAGCATCTGATCCGATAGTTGTAAATAACGATCTTCGCCCACCATTTCTAATAATAGTAAACTAAGCAAACTATCATTAAAAAACAAATCAGGCTCCAAGGGAGTAACAACATCATACTTGTATAATCCCATTTCATCAGAATGATCCAGGTATGTTTTAAGTAATCCAGTACCTTCAAGCTTCATCAATGCATCCTGAAGTTCCTTGGCATCAATTCCCAAATCAGACATTAATTCAAAGTTAACGTGCCGACTATCATCAACTAACCATAAAAAATTGTATAAAGCATACGCATTTTTCCCAATGATTGGCATGTACAATAAGTCAATATAATGGCGTTCAACGTTACTAATTGGTCGTTTTCGATAAACTTCAAAGTCACTTTTAGGATTAATTCCGTTGATCATTCTTTATTCTTATCCTCGTTATTCTCTTCTTCATCATCCATCAATTCTTTGAGTTTGTTATAAAAGACAGACATATCTTTAAACTGTCGATAAACACTTGCAAAGCGAATATAGGCAATCTCGTCAACCTCTTTTAATCCCTTCATAACACCCTCACCAATTGTCTGGCTTGAAACCTCATGACTACCATCATCAGCGTCATAGGCAATTTTTTCAACTTTATCAACAATGTGATTCATCTGTTCCATAGAAACTGGTCGCTTTTCAGAAGATCTTACGATTCCTCTTAAAATTTTAGAGCGATTGAATTCTTCTCGATCACCATTCTTTTTTACAACTAACAGTGGCGTGGATTCAATGATTTCAAAAGTAGTGAAGCGAAATCCGCATTCTTCGCACTCTCTTCGCCGACGAATACTTTCGCCATCTTTAACACGACGACTTTCTAAAACTTTTGAACCAATATGATGGCATCGTGGACATTGCATTTTTTCACCTTCATTAACTACACATCACTTACTAATGTGTACCAATCTTTAACCAATGATTTCAACTGAGCTGGAGTTCCCGAATTATCAATGCACCAATCCGATAATTGGGACTTAATCGACTGTGACCATTGCGAACCAATCATTTTACTTGCTTGACTAATCGAAACGTTATTTCTTTTCATTAACCGTTTTATTTGAATCATAGGATCACAAGTAATCATAAGATTACCATCCGTCAGGGTTTGAAAACCATTTTCAAAAAGAGTCGGCGCATTTAAAATTACTAAATGACGATCTTGTAACTGATTTAGTTCCTCTTTGACAGTCCGAAAAACAAACGGATTAACGATCTGAACCAATTGCTTCATTTTATCATGATCGGTAAACACCATTTTACCCAAAGCCCTTCGGTTAACTTGGCCATTACTAATTGATGCAGGGCCAAACAATTCGTAAATTTGTTGAATTAAATCATGGTTATTCTGTTCTAATTCATGTGTAATTGCATCTAAATCAAGCGTAGGAATTCCCAGTGCAATTAAATCATCACTGGCTGCCGATTTTCCAGTTGCAATTCCACCCGTTAACCCAATTACTTTACTCACTCAAATCACCATGAACTCTTTGACAGTATGGACAAAAGCTGGTTCCTCTCTGAGCAACTTTGATTTTTTCGATGGGAGTTCCACATCGTTCACATGGTTGTCCCTTCTTACCATAAACATGAAGATGATTTTGAAAGCTACCTTCCTCACCAAAAGCATTTTTATAGGTAAAAACCGTGGTCCCATGACCTTTGATTGCCAACTGAATTTCTTTAATAATATTTTCTCTTAAGGTCTCAATCTCTTGATCACTTAAATAATTAGTAGCTTGTTCGGGATGAATTTTTGACAACCACAGTGTTTCATCAGCATAAATATTTCCAATCCCAGCAATATTAGATTGATCTAACAAAAAAGCTTTGATTTTTCGATGTGATTTATGCAACTGCTTTTTTAAATAGTCAAACGTTAAATCTTCTTCAGTCGGCTCAGGTCCAATTTTATTCAATCCTGACAAGTCATAAACTTGAGAATCCTTAACTAAATTCATTTTACCGAATTTTCTTGTATCGTTATACCGCAATTCACGTTCATCATTTAAATGAAAAACAACGTAAGTGTGTTTTTGGTTCTCAGTTCCCTCAGGAACAACGTCATATTTCCCTTCCATTCGCAAATGAGAAACTAACGTATAATCATCGCTTAAGCGAATTAAAAGATACTTTCCTCTTCGATCAATCTGTAGAATTTCTTTTCCAGCTAACATGTTTTCAAATTCCTTAGCTGGCATATTCAACATTTTTGGATACAAAGCATCCACAGATACAATTGTTGTACCTTGTACAAGATTGGTTAAACCTCTTCTGATTGTTTCAACCTCAGGTAACTCAGGCATCCCTACACCCCATTATTTTTTAATATCATACCAATTTGGACCATAATGACTTTCAACCTTTAATGGTACATCTAAATCAACTGCTGAATCCATAATACTTGGAACTAATTTTTCCAACACTGGAATTTCATCCTTTGGTGCTTCAAAAATTAATTCATCATGAATTTGAAGTAACATCGTAGCTTTTAAACCACGCTTTTTTAATTCCCTTTGCATCCTAATCATCGCAACCTTAACAATATCAGCAGCACTCCCCTGAATTGGGGAATTCATTGCGGTTCTTTCAGCAAATGAACGCTTCTGAAATTGTTTAGAGTTAATGTCTGGCAAATAACGGCGACGCTTCATAATGGTCTCCGCGTAGCCATGATCCTCAGCAAATTTTACACTATCTTCGGTATACTTTTTAACACCTGGATATTCCCTAAAATACTTATCAATGAATTCCTGAGCCCGTTTTCTGGAAATTCCAGTATTTTTAGCCAGTCCATAAGCACTAATCCCATACACAATTCCAAAGTTTACGGCTTTAGCCTGTCTTCTAAGCTCTGAAGTTACATCCTCATTACTTGGTAGTTCAAAAATCCTTCGTGCAGTAGCGGCATGAATATCTTCACCATTTTTAAACGCTTCCTGCATATTCTTATCCCCAGAAATGGCCGCTAAAACTCTTAGTTCAACTTGAGAATAATCAGATGAAAAGAGCTCCCAATCCTTGTGACGTGGAACAAATGCTTCTCTAATTTTGCGTCCTTCCTCAGTTCGAACGGGGATGTTTTGCAAGTTTGGATCAACCGATGATAATCGACCAGTCTGAGTTAACGTTTGCAAATAACGGGTATGAACCTTATGATCACGAGAATAAATATCCTTCTTGATTCCATCAATATAGGTTGAAATTAGTTTTGAAAGCTGTCTGTAAGCTAACACATTATCGATAATTGGATTTAATCCGGCCAGTTTTTCTAAGACATCAACTGAAGTTGAATACCCGGTCTTAGTCTTTTTAACTACTGGCAGTTTTAGTTTATCAAACAGAATCTCACCCAATTGTTTTGGCGAGCCAATGTTAAACTCTTCACCGGCTTCTTGATAAATAGCCTGTTCAATTTCAGAAAGATGCTCGGTAAACTTACTTTTAAGTGCTTCTAAAGTATCAACATCAACGGTAATTCCCTCAATTTCCATCTCGCTTAGAACATAAGATAAAGGAACTTCCATGTTGCGATAAAGATCCAATTGATTGTGCTTTTTCAGATCGTCAATCATTTTATCCTTTAATTCGTCAATTGCCAATGCTTTTCTAACAATGTGAGTAAAAAAGACATGATCATCAGCCGGAATTTCTTTTTTCTTCCCGGTTCCATAAACTTCACTATCCGGCTTAACCCCATAGTAATTATGACGATTAGCCACCTTAGCGAGATCATTACTGTTATCCAAGGTGTTCAACAGGTACGATGCAAGCAACATATCAAAATCAACACTATTTAACTTTATGTTCTCCCGATTTGCAGCCACAATCTGAGCTTTGGCGTCAAAAACATTCTTTTTAATGTTTTTATTCTCTAAAATGTTTTTTATTTTGGGATCATCTAAGAGATCAATATCACGACTTACATACCAGTGGTTCTGATTACCAATAACAAAACCTGCAAAGGGTGCCACGTGATAATTTTCCTCCAGCATTTCAATGTTAAACACAATTTCTCCAGATAGCTGGTCTAATTCATCCAAATTATCCTTAGTTAATACAGTATATTTAACGTCTGGAAGCTTTTCAGCATCCTGATTACTAGCACCTTCCATTTCTCGTAAAAATGATTTCATATTCATTTTTTTATAAAAATCAACTAATTTGTCATTATCAGCTCCATCATATTTCAAATCTGACAATGAAATTGTGAGTGGTGCATCACGATCAATAGTAGCTAATTTTTTCGAAAGCAAAGCCTGATCTTTGTCCCTAATTAGATGTTCTTTTAATTTTTTACCAGAGACCTCATCAATGTGCTCATAAAGGTTCTCAATACTTCCAAATTGCTGAATTAATTTTACAGCGGTCTTAGGGCCAACCTTTTCAACTCCAGGATAGTTATCCGAATTATCACCTTGAAGTCCCTTAACATCAATAATTTGTTCTGGGGTAATTCCCATCGTTTCTTTTACAAATGAGGGGGTATACTTCTCAATTTCACTAACACCCTTTTTGGAAATCGCAACGGTCACTTTATCCGAACAAAGTTGAGTAAGATCACGATCACCAGTTATGATGGTGACGTGATAACCCTTTTTTGAGGCTTCTTTAGCAAGGGTTCCAATAATATCGTCAGCTTCATAATTTTTTAGTTCATAGGTTTTAATACCACGATCATGCAGTAAGTCCATAACAAATGGAAACTGTTCTCTCAATTCATCGGGCATTTTGGCGCGTCCAGCCTTATAATCTTCATACATTTTGGTTCTAAAGGTTGTCTTTCCTGCATCAAAAGCAGCAAGGGCTGACGTAGGTTGAACATCCTTTAAAATATCGTCTAGCATTCGGTTAAAGCCATAAATGGCACTGGTATGCAAGCCATCTTCGTTGGTAAAACGCTCCAATGAAGTAAATAACGCAAAGAATGCTTTATACGTTAAAGAGTTCCCGTCAATTAATAATAATTTCTTGTCTGCCATAAAATTCTCCTTTAGAATTAATTACTATTATTTTAACACTTATAATCAATTCAACTGCGAAAAAAAACATGACCCGTTCGGTCATGTTTTTTATGTTAATCTCGATTATTTCCAAAAATACCAAAGATTTCGAGAAGGAAAGTAAATAAGTTAAGAAAATCAAGATATAACTGAAGTGCTCCTGAAATTGCTAGCCCATTGACATTAATTTCACCAGCATATTGATTGTACATTTTCTTTAAGTTTTGAGTATCAGTAGCACTCAAAGCAGTAAAGATAATGATTCCAATTGCTGAAATAAATAATTCAATCCAAGGGTTTCTTAAGAACAAATTAATTACCATCGCAATGATTAAAGCAATCAAAGCGGCAAATAATTGAGTACTCAACTTAGTTAAATCCTTATGGGTGGTAAATCCAATTGCACTCATCACTAAGAAGATACTTGCGCTGGATACTAATGCTGCCCCAATGGTTCCTAGGTTAAAGGCAATGAAAATGTAACTAAGCGAAAAACCAGTTAGAACCGAGAAGACTAATAAACCAATAAAACTTAACGTCGGATTGCTTTGAGCAAATCCTGAAATCACAAATGAAATAATAAACCAAACTACTAATATGACTAAGCCAGAAGCTCCACTACTAATGTTTGGCATAAAAACACTACTTAAATATGCAGAAATAGCAGAAATCAACACTGCAATTCCCATAATCCCGTATACTTTGGTAAAAAACGCGTTGAGTCCTGCGTTGTCTCCAACCATTCGACGACCGCTTTCTCCATCAAAATTATTCATTTTTTATTCTCCTTTAATTAACCTTCTTGCTCAAGTGACTTAATAATTCTTCATACGCCCTCTCATATTTTTGAATATCTCCAGCACCCATAAATATTACCACGGCATCGTGATATTGCAACAGAGGAGACATATTTTCTTCCTCAATCAGGTCACCATCTTTGGTAATCTTATTGACTAAGTCCTCACTTTTAACGTGTCCAGACTTTTCTCTAGGCGAACTATAAATTTTAGTAACGTAAACCTTATCAGCTTTACTCAAAGTTTTAGCAAAATCATCAAGGTACGCAATGGTACGACTAAAAGTATGGGGCTGAAAAACAGCAATAATTTCCTTATTTGGATATTCTTGTCTTGCAGCATCCAAAGTAGCTTTAATCTCAGATGGATGGTGAGCATAATCATCAATGATCGTCATATCGCCAACTTTAATCTGAGAAAAACGACGCTTAACTCCCTTAAAGGTTTGAAGTTCTCGTCTAATTTCATCTAAGTTAACGTCTTCAAAGTAAGCAACTGCGATTACGGCTAATGAATTCAAGACGTTATGTTCACCATACAATGGAATACTAAATTCTCCGAGATCTTTTCCATTATACTTAACGTTAAAAGTTGATCCGGCAGTTGTTCTCTTGATGTCAACGGCCTGAAAATCATCATCATCACTAGTTCCATAGTAATAAATGGGAACCGACGCCTTTAGCTTTCTTAAGTTCTTATCATCGCCCCAAGCAAAAATAGCTTTCTTCACTTGATTTGCAAACGTTTGAAATGCATCAAACACATCTTCAATCCCGGTGTAATAATCAGGATGATCAAAATCAATGTTAGTCATAATTGCATAATCTGGATAAGTAGCTAGAAAATGTCGGCGATACTCATCAGCTTCATAAACAAAGAAACGAGCATCAGGAGTTCCCTTACCAGATCCATCACCAATCAAAAAGTCAGTTGGAGCAATGCCACCAAGTACGTGAGATAGTAACCCAGTTGTACTGGTTTTACCATGGGCTCCACAAACCCCAATACTCGTGTAACCTTCAATTAATTCTTCAAGAAAATCTGGATAACTATAAATTTTTAATCCTAATTCTTCGGCTCTCTCAATCTCAGGATGAGTATCAGGGAAAGAATTACCTTTAATAATGGTCATTCCCTTTTTGATATTATCAGGATTAAATGGTTCAATCTTAATTCCAGCATTTTCTAGTCCCTGCTGGGTAAATGTATATTTCTCAATGTCAGATCCCATGACCTTGCAGCCACGATCATGCAGAATCAGTGCCATTGCACTCATTCCGGTACCTTTAATTCCCACAAAAAAATAAGTGGTATTTTTATTAATATTAGTCATTTTAGTTGGAATCCCCTTTTTATTGTCTGATTTAATCATACCAATTAAAGTAACGAAAATCTAAGAATTTAGATATTCATTTTAGCAAGTTCTTTCTCATTCAAATAAACATCCCGCGGCTTCGAACCATGCTCACCTGAAATGAAGTTATTTTGTTCCAGATCATCAATAATACTAGCTGCTCGATTATATCCGATTGAAAAGACTCGTTGCAACTTAGAAGTAGAAATTCCATCTTCTTTGGCAATGTACTTTAAGACTGATTTCCATAAATCATCGTGTTGTTGAGCTTGTTCGGCACTTTTCAGTAATGATTTAGGTTGAAATTCATATTTTGGTGTTTCCTGACTCCGCACTTGCGCACATACTCTCTCAACTTCTTGATTCGTCACAAATGCACTTTGAAGTCGGACTGGCTGACTGGCCCCACTACCAAGATAAAGCATATCACCCTTACCAAGTAGTCGTTCTGCCCCACTTTGATCAATAATGGTTCTCGAATCAACCTGACTAGATACCATAAATGCAATCCTAGTAGGAATGTTATTTTTAATTGTTCCAGTAACAATGTCCACACTTGGTCGTTGAGTAGCAACAATCAAATGGATCCCAGCAGCTCGGGCTTTCTGTGTAATTCTTACAATATAATCCTGAACTTCATTTGATGCAACCATCATTAAATCAGCAAGCTCATCAATTACAACCAAAATTTGAGGCATCTTATCAGCATCACGTCCACTCTTGTGAGCCTGTTGGTTATATTGTGTAAGATTTCTTACCCCGGCAGCCGCCAATCGTTCGTAACGATTATCCATTTCTTCCGTAACCCATTTAAGGGCTGCCGAGGCCTCTTTTGGATCAGAAACAACTGGTGTCAAAAGATGTGGAATTCCATTATAAGGTGCTAATTCCACCGCTTTAGGATCAATCAAAATCATTCTTAAATCACGTGGAGAGTTTCGATACAATAAGGAAACCAACAAACTGTTTATAAACACACTTTTTCCAGAACCAGTTGCTCCAGCAATCAAAGCATGTGGCATTTTCTGAATGTCAGCAGTCTTGGATACTCCACCAATACTCATTCCAAGTGCAACTTCTAAAAGTGATTGACTATCGGAAAAAGAACTTGAATCCAAAATTTCAGACAACATTACTGGTCTTGGCTTGGGGTTTGGAATTTCAATTCCAACTGTTGACTTTCCAGGAATTGGTGCTTCAATTCGAATGTCCTTTGCAGCTAACGCCATCTTTAAATCATCAGTAAGATTGGTGATCTTACTGACTTTAACTCCCAACTCTAACTTTACTTGGAACTGAGTTACCGTTGGACCATCCGTCCAATCAACCACATGACCATGAACCCCAAACGCCTTTAAAGTATCATCTAGCGTCTGGACTTGTTTTTCAATCCATTCACTTAACCCATCATCAGAAGAAGAAACTGGTGGATTTAACAGATCCTTTTTAGGAAATTGATATTCTGCACTTCCCTTATTAGGCTCTACTAAATGGTCAGTTTGATCGTTTGGGTTTTCGATGATTGAATTACCATGTTCCTCAACTGGTTTTGTTTTCTCTTCAACATCATTTGGCTGATTAATTTCTTTTCTCGATTCATCATTTACATTATCGTGATGAGCTTTGGGTGCCGACTCATTTGACTTTAACTTAGCACCTTCATCCTTGCCATCACTAAATAATGCCAAATTAGCTGCCAATCCACTTTCCTCTTTAAAAATATCAGCAAGTGAATGGCCAAGTTCCCTGTCACCATCAGGACTTTCTTTATCATTTTCTGAGTTATCCACAGCCTTTGAGTTATCCACAATGTTTTCATTATTATTTACATTATCCTTCATGATTGGCTGTGTATCGTTATCCCAAACATTTAGGTCATCATTCGGGATGGCACCCGGATCTTTAGGATCCAAATAAAGAACAAAATCATCATCGCTTTTTTCCAATTCAACTGCAGCATCCTCATATGGCTTACTAATGGAGTGATTAATTGAGTAAAAATTATCATTTTGAGCACGTGAACGTGGAGTAAACTCCTTAGTTCTTTCAACTAAAGAATTCCGTGATTCAACATAGTGCTTTTTATCATCCTTGAATCGTAGTTGGAAATTACTCCGATACTTGGGTTGATAACGAGAACTAAAATGATTCTGTTTAACATCAGAATCATCATTATGAATGACTTTTTTATTCGGTTGCTTGGTTGATTTTTGCAAATCATTAATTTTTCTATCGCTATTTTTAAAGGGAACTTTCCCATTAAAGTACTTACGATAAAATGCTGGTCCATCATAATGTTCCAATTTACTCACCCTTAAAGAATTATGTATAAAAAAACGAATAGAAACTATTCGTTAAAAAGATTTTTTGCCTTCTCAAAATCAAATGGTTCCCCAACTTGGTAAGAATCTGGCAAGATAAGTGCTCCAGGTCGATCCGGAGCATTAGGAATTCTTAGTTCTCTTCCAGAACAAATCATCCCATCGCTTTTTACTCCCCGAAGTTCACCAGGCCAAATAATTTGTCCATTTGGCATCATGGCACCAACTTCAGCTACTACAACTTTAATTCCTTGCTGCATGTTAGGTGATCCACTCACTAATTGAAGTACTTTATCATTTTGCACTCTTGTCTGGGTTACATGCAAATGATCAGATTTGGGGTGATCCTCCATTTTTTCAACATACCCAACGATAAATTTAGGATCACTTTTAAGCGGTAATTTTTCTTTAAATCCCGCTTGATTTAATTTGTTATTTAATTTTTTTACGTCCGCAGTTGAAAGCTCAACCTGACCGTCTTTAGATTTCAAATCATCAAGGACTTCGCTGGCATCAAAAATATTATAACCAACTACTTCTCCAGCCTTATCCTTAATTTGAACAACATTGTCTGATTCAGACACACTCTGTGGATCTGATCCTTCGCCCAGAACGATAATTAAAACGTCACCCATCTGAGTTGGATTATAACTTGCAATCATCAAATTTAATCACTCCCGAGTTTATTGTGGAAGAGATTTAATAAAGTCTTCAACTTGTGCTTTAGTCTTACGATCCTTATTAACTAATCTTCCTGTTTCAACACCATTATCAAACGCAACAAAACTTGGAATACCAAAAATGTTCATTTCTTTAGCTAAGTCAAGATTGTCATCACGATCAACGGCAATAAATTTGTAGTTTGGAAAATCTTTTACAATTTCTGGCATAGCAGGCTTGATAAATGTGCAATCCGGACACCATGTGGCCGAGAAAAACAAAATGTATTTTCCGTTCTTGATTTTTTGCTTTAATTCTTCAAGATTCATTACTGGTAATTGTTCCATAGTATCCCTCCTAAACATTAATATTATAACCCACTAAGATTAAAAATGTTATATAATAAATTAAACAAATCCAATCGAAGGGATGCTTTTATGATCGTAAAACATAAATTAGCTTTCATTACCGGGACAGCTATTGCTGGGGCAACATTGTACTCACTGATTCGACACAAACAAGAACGTGATCAAGATAAGGTTAGACGTCATTTATCCGATACTCTTACTAAGAAATTTGATAACAGTGAACTTTATGGGTATTGGATTGATTTCAATCAAAATGAGGATGGTCAGTTTATCGGTGGTATCAACCTACTAGATGATGATAATCATAATATCAAATCCTATGGATTTACATTCGATCTAGCTAACGATGAGATCAATAACATCAAACTTTTGAATACTGAATCAATTAATTAGTCAACGAATTGGGCCACAATCTTATAGATTGGGCCTTTTTCTTTAAATTTTTCTTCATATTCAGTTTCGACGTTATCTTTCACTGCATCACTATCGTGCAAGTTAAGGTTTACCGTTTCAAACTTCATCCCAAAATTATTTAAACTAACCAAAGAATATTCAAACAATCCTCGATTATCTGTTTTAAATTCTAATTCAGCCCGATCTGGTAGAACATCTTGATAACTTTGCAGAAAATGTGGCGAGGTTAATCGACGTTTGGTATGCCGTTTTTTAGGCCATGGATCAGAAAAGTTTAAGAAAATTTTTGCAATCTCACCCTTTTTAAAAAAGGTATTAACTAAGCCACCATCAGTGTGAATCAGTTGTACATTACTTAAGTGGTCATTTACAACCTTCTTTAAAGTCATGGCAATTACTGACTTTTGAATT
This sequence comes from Fructilactobacillus fructivorans, assembly GCF_000814735.1. Taxonomy (NCBI): domain Bacteria; kingdom Bacillati; phylum Bacillota; class Bacilli; order Lactobacillales; family Lactobacillaceae; genus Fructilactobacillus; species Fructilactobacillus fructivorans. The sequence continues at coordinate 44,312 of NZ_JOJZ01000010.1, read as the reverse complement.
TCAATCCCAATGAAATTAATGTTGGGATTTTTTTCTGCCATTTCGGTAATAAACTTACCCTTTCCACAGCCAATTTCAACGTAAATTGGCGCATCATTAGGAAATCGACTTTCCCATTTACCAATGTATTTCTCCGGATCATCCACAATTGATTCAGGATGGTCCAAAATAAATTGATTTGCCCATGGTTTATTTCTAACTCTCATTATTTAACCTCAATTTCTAATTTGTTTTGCTTTCTTGTTTAAGTATGGAACCGTCAAAACATATCCCTCAATCAACCAAACAACCATTGTAATCAAAATAATTGGAATGGTAATTCGGGCAATTAACATCGCAATTAATAGGACAAAACATTCAAACAACAGTAAAAGTTGCACAATTGCCCGAAAATTTTGGAGCTGTCGCTTTTGATTAACTGGGTAAATATGAGTAAATACATTACTATCAAAGTGCTCGTAGAATGGAATCAATTGGAAACCAACCAAGTATACGAAGATAACGGTCATTAACGCTCCAATAATTTGATTTGGGATAATCAATACCAAAATTAAAGCAATAATTACCAACCGAAAATAAAGAGACCCTGGCCCACTATCTCGTAGTAATGATCGCAAATATAAGTTGGAATATAAATGTCCTTGATCCCTTTTTAATAGCTTAAATACTGGATCCAAATATTTTCTGCGATGAATTCGCCCAGATAATTCAGGGACTTCAGTGAAGAGACTATAAAAATGATAAATTCGATTCATTCGGGCGTCTTCATGATTAATGGTATAGTTCCAATTTAAAAGTTCATTTTTAGTCAAACTAGCTGCATATAACAAGGATGCAGTAATGAGCAATGCTAAAAGAGCTGCTGCCCAGACATTAAAATACAGTGCCAAAACCAAAATAATCAAGGGAAGAACCCATTCGGTGACAAAAGCCATTACCACATGATGATTCAATTGAAAATACAACTTAACGACTTGATATGACATCCATCCAGTTTTTAGTAATAAGATGACCAATAACAGTCCAATTAACTGAGAAATTCCCCATCCAATTGAAACACTTAAAAATGGCATCAAAACAAACCAGGTGATTAAGTCAATTATCATCCCCATTACGAGGCTATAAATAAAAGCTCCACTAAAATAGCTATGAAACTGGTATTCTTTGGGAGCCATAAAGACTTTATCTGCAGACTTGACCAGAGTTGCTAATCCACCAAGTTGCAATCCAATCAATAAAACAACGATAGCAACGGGACGTTCCCACCATAAATTGCCAGATAATTGCTTTAAGAATCCAGAGTAAGCATAACCAAGTCCACCAATAAAAAACATGAGAGCAATCACAAAGAAATCGTTAAATACATACTTAAGGTATTTGGTCATTTCAATCAAATGATTGCTTAAGCGTTTTTGAAAGATCTTATTCATTTTTACCATCCCTTGCTAAAGATAGATAAATATCTGAAAGTGACTTCCCAGCATCAGGATATTTTTCCCTAATCTGATCCATTGTTCCCTCAGTCTGAATCTCACCCTTACTGATCAACACAAAGCGATCACAGTATTTTTCAGCAGTATCAAGAACATGGGTTGACATCAAAATACTTGCACCAGCTTTTTTCTTTTTTTCAATCAAGCGCAAAAGATCATCAACAGCAAGTGGATCAAGCCCTAGAAACGGCTCATCAATTACATATAATGACGCATTCGTGATAAAAGCGCATACGATCATTACCTTTTGTCTCATTCCTTTAGAAAAGTTAGCTGGGAACCAATCAAGTCGTTTATCAAGTCGAAACATTTTTAGTAACTCATTGGCTTGATCCCATGCTTCCTTTTGATCTAAGTTATAAGCCATAATGGTAGTATCAATGTGTTCTTTTAGAGTTAAATCTTGGTATAAAACCGGCATCTCAGGAATGTAAGCAATCTGTTGTTTATACTTTTCAGTATCCTTACTAATTTGCAATCCATTAACTTTAATGGTCCCTGAAAATGGTTTCATTAATCCAATAATATGATTAATTGTAGTTGATTTTCCCGCTCCATTTAATCCAATAAGAGAAACTAGTTCCCCATTCTTAACATCGAACGTCTCATTTTTTAAAACCGGAACGCTAGAATACCCACCAGTTAAGTCTTCTACTTGCAAGCTCATAATTAACCTTCATTTCTTATTCTTATCATTATTATAATTAGTATACCATATTGCTTGGTGGCACTTATTATACAGGTAATGTTAGTGTATAATTGGATTAAATTGAAGGGAGAAATTTATATGACTGATTACGATCCAAACTGTGTTTTTTGTAAAATTGTTAAGGGTGAGATTCCAAGTTATAAAGTTTATGAAGATGATGAAATTTTAGCATTTTTAGACATCTCACAAACCACTCCTGGACATACTTTAGTTATTCCTAAAAAACATATTCAAGATATTTTTCATTTCGATGCTGAAACAGCTGGCAAAGTATTTTCCAAAGTCCCTGAGATTGCACGTGCAATCAAAGATTCCAATCCTAATATTAAGGGAATGAACATTGTTAATGACAACGGAAAAATTGCTTATCAATCGGTTCCCCATGCTCATTTCCATTTAATTCCGCGTTACACAAAGAACGATACCTTTTCCATTAACTTTTCTGATAATTCAAAACAATATGACAAAAATAAATACCAAAAAATTGCTGACTCAATTACTAAACAATTGGAGGAATAATTTATGAAAAAAACTACCGTTACGTTGGTTGCTGCAGGAGTTTTAACTGGGATTACAATCACCGGCTTATTAATGCTCAAAAAAAAGGGTGACTCTAATCCCAAAGATAACGTTACCTTGGATGACTGGAAAAACATCTTCAATTCCGCTTCAACGGTTCAAAAAAATTTGAATCGATTTAATCATGCATTAGAAAATGCTCAGCCAGTAATGAAAAGCTTAGATAGGGACGTAGAACAAGCTAAGTTTCAATTAAAGCCGCGGGTTAACCACCTCTCTGATCAGTTAAATAATTTTTAATTTCAATTAAATTATTTGATCAATCTTAACTTGTCACTAATGTATGTTATATTAAGAATGAATGGTGTACATAAAGTCCTTGTGTGCCCAATATTTTGAAGAAATGGATGTGCTAATATATGAAGAAGAAATGGCTCGTTGGAGCTGCAGCATTACTTTTGAGTGTTTCACTAGTTGCCTGTGGTAGTAGTAAGACAGTGGCTACTACAAGTGGTGGTAAAATCACCGAAAGTCAATATTACAATAGTATGAAGAAAACCCCACAGGGTAAAACCGTTCTTCAAACTATGATTTTGAACAAAGTTCTTAATAAAGAATATGGTGACAAAGTTAAATCATCACAGGTTGATGACCAATTTAATCAATACAAGTCACAGTATGGTTCCCAATTTAAGGCCCTTCTAAGTCAACAAGGATTAACCGAAAAGAGCCTGAAGGAACAAATCAAGGATAACCTATTATTGAAACAAGCTGTGATTGCTAACACTAGTTTCTCCGATAAGGATCTTCAAAACCAATTCAAGAAATATCAACCTAAGGTAACGGTTAATGAAATCACCACTAAGAATCAGGGTGACGCTGAGAAAGTAATTTCTGGCTTAGAAAATGGTCAAAAGTTCTCTGATTTAGCTAAGAAATACTCAACTGATGCCAACAAGAAAGATGGTGGCAAGATGGCTCCATTCGATAACACTGATACCAGTCTTGATAACAACTTCAAGAATGCGGCTTTCAAGCTTAAGAATGGCGAGTACACTAAGGAACCCGTAAAGACTAAAGCTGGTTACCAAGTAATTCAAATGGTAAATCATCCTTCTAAGGGTAAATACGAGGATCACAAGGCTGAATTAAAGGATCAACTTGCTACTGAACGTATGAGTGATAATACTGTTCTACACGCGGTTGTATCTAAAGTTCTTAAAGATGGTGATGTAAAGATACAAGATAAAGACTTACAAAATATCTTGGCTGATTACACTTCAACTCCTAAGGCAATGAAATAAAATAATTTAAATATAAAAAGGTGAGTAACTTAAGTTACTCACCTTTTTCTTTACTCTCAGGTTTATAGAATTTATTTCGATCCATTCCAAAAATTCGTTTGCTAAACGATCCAAATTCTGTGTCGCTTAAAGCACCAGTAATCATGTTAATGGAAGCATCCAAATCATCTAAATCGTGTAAAATTTGAGCTTCCAATAGTTCTGGCGTCACTGGTGATCCATATTCTTTGATACCATGATGCGATAGAACCATGTGTCTCAAAAGAAGTAAATCTTCAGAATGTTGATTAATCTTTAACTGATCGGCTGCCTCGACAATTTCACCATCAATAATACTAATATGTCCCAGTAAGTCTCCCTCACTAGTATAAGATGTAGCAACTGGACCAGATAACTCGGTTGTTTTGCCTAAATCATGCAAGATTGCTCCCGCATAAAGAAGCGATGGATTTACCTGTGGGTATAATTTAGCAACTCCCTTAGCTAATTTTAAAATCGAAATCGTATGAAACGCCAATCCACCAGCATAAGCATGATGATTAGTTTTAGCTGCTGGATAAGTGAAAAACTCATCTTGATGTTTTTTAAGTAGGGTTCGAACAACTCGATTCCACGTTGGATTAATGATTTCAAAAATAGTTTGACTAATGTATTCTTCCATTTCGAAACGAGTCATCTGAGCATGCTGCATAAAACTACTGGGATCATTGGGTTCACCAGTTTCAGTTTGACGAATATGATTAATCTTAATCTGGGGACTTCCTTGATAAGCTTCCCGTTTTCCATTAATATGAACAACTTGTCCAGATTTGAATACTTTTACATCATCGTTACTAGCACCCCACAATTTTCCGCCAATTTCTCCCGAATTATCTTCAAATACAAAGGAAATAAATTGTTTCCCATTTTTCGCAATTCGAGCATCGGCTGATTTGATCAATACAAAAGCATCAATGTCTTCATCCAATTGATATTCTTTTAATTTTTTGCTCATTTGACTCCACCTCCACTATTTTAATTCAATTAAGTTCTCATCATTTACGTCACTTCTAATTCGATCATCGGCCGTGAAATAAACTACCTGTGTGCTTTTAGCTAGTTCCTTCATCAGGTCGATGGCTTTATCGGTTCGAAAATGATCAAAGTCAACAAACCCATCATCGATCATAATTGGCATTGGATATTCATCACTAAAAGCTAATGTTAACGCAAAAACAAGTGAGAGATACAACTGTTGCATCGTTCCCTTTGACAACTCTTCCACTTTAAATTTGATGCCATCATCACTTAGGACTGAAATACTCTTCTTATTGTAATCAATCTTCTTGTAATGACCATCGGTTAAGGTCTTAAAGAACTTAGCGGCATCTTTTCTGACCTTTGGAATTCGACCACTACTTGCAGCATCAAGAACTTTTTCAATCCACTGGTTGGTTAATCGGTAAACTAACCATTTCTCAACTAACTCGTTAACCTTAGTATCCATGCTTGCTAACTCCTGAGTTAATGAATCGAGTGTTCCATCCTTTTCCATATTTTTAATCTGAACGTTTAATTGAGCAACCTGGTCTGATTGGTCAGCAAAATCAGAATCCAGTTGATCGATTTGTTCCTGAAGATCATGCCTAACATTCTTCAATTGATCAATATTGTCATACTTTTGCAGTCTTTCAATAAGAGCTTGATCCAGTGAGTATTCTAACTCCTCTTTTCGTTTGCTTTTCTCAGTTGTATTTCGTTGCTCATCATACTCTTTCTTGAATTCAGTACCGTTTGTAACATCACGTTCTCTTAAGAAACGATTCAACCTACCATTAACATCCTTCATTTGTGCTCGATGGGTATCAGCATTTGACGTTAAATAACTGAGCTCATGATTAATTTGTTCAGACTTTCTTTTTTGGTCCCTAACGTTTGAAAGAAACTGTTTAATTTTGTTTAAAGCCACCATTTCGCTATCATAATCACTCAAACCCGTTCTATTTGCCGCAAAATTCCATCGATCTAGATAACTTTCTACCCTCTCATTCATAGTCTTTTGGGATTGCACAAAATCACGTAAATGATCACGATCCGAATCACGTCGTCTCATTGCCTTTTGCAGGGAGTCATTCCACTGATTATAAGGGATATTTTCAATATGATGTTTCTCCCCCATCTGATCTAGCATTTGGTCAATTTGCTCCAGCTTAGTCTGAAAATAATTATTTTTTTCATCCTTATTTTCAACTGGTTGTTTGGATTTCTGTACATAACGATAAAGGCCAAAGCCCATGCATAATAACCCAATTACAACTAAAATCGGAATGGCTAATCCGCCCATAAAGATTCCAATTCCAATAAGTACTAAACCAGTAGCACCAACCACTAGTGATAAAGTATTATCTCCATTACTAGTAGTGGAGCTAGATTGGGCATAATAATCCATTTGTTCCTTGACATCTTGATATTCATTCATAAGATGATTGATTTGATCAATTTCATCATCATCAAATGGAACACTTTCGCTGCCACCCGCATCAGGTTCATCCTCAGACAAACGGACCTGGGCACTTTTAATATCATGATCCAGTCGTTCAATCCGGCTTACTTGTTGAATTTGACCATCAAGTTCTATTTCTAAACTCCGAATTAAATCAGCATTATCATTATAAAATTGTAAATCGTCATTTGATTCATGATGTTGACTTTTAAATCGATCAATTTTTTGCTCATCATCTTGAACTTCAGATTGAATATTAGCAAGCTTATTTTGGATATCCTGAAACTTTTCAAAATCACTTTCCGCAAAGCCTTGTTTGATATCCAAGTCATCGTTTTGAAGGTGTTTTAGTTGGTCATATTTATCCCAACTAGATAAATCTTGATCAACCCGACTCAGTTGTTGAGATAACTCATTACGATGAATTCGATTTTGACGCTTCTTTTCTTCATCCTTCTTTGCTTGAATCGTCAGTTCACGGTATTTTGGGTATTCATTACTTGCTTCATGAACCTTGGCGTTTAATCTTTCCCTTTCAACTAGTAATTGATTTAACTCCGGCTTTTTACCAGTTGGCTTATAAATCTTCCCACCATTTTCTTGGTTTTCATTCTCTAAATCGATCCAACTGTCAATTCCAACTACTCCGACACGCTGAATTCGTTTAGAAAGTTCTTCCTTATTTAAGCGAGAAATATCATTTAAACTGACGTTTCCAAAATAAAACAAATTATCATAAGAATCACGATTAATCGGTCCTAAAATCCGATCCAAGATTCCATCCGGTAACTGATTTTCATCTTCATCGAAAACCGTCAGTTTTCCGCCGTTTTTTCCTTCATTTCTCTGAATAATGTAGGTCGTTCCGTCTTGCTCGACAATTAAGCGACCACCCATCTTATAATCATCCTTCGGGGTAAAATCCCGTTTACTCCGACTATCTCGAAAGCCAAATAAAACATCTTTAATGAAATTCAAGAGGGTTGTTTTTCCAGCTTCGTTTCTTCCATAAATCACTTGAAATTCATGAAAATCAAGTGTTAGATTATGAAGTTTTCCAAAGCCAGATACTTCAACTTTTTTAATCCTCATCTTCCACGTTTCCCTTCGTTTTATTAGTAATTAAATTCATACTCTCATCAAGTAACTTGGTAATGGCATCATCACTTGAAAAATTATCGCGAATATAAGAGTGCTTAAATAATTTCTTGGCTAAACTCTTAATATTTTCATCATTATATACTTCATGCTTAGTCTCATCCCAAAATTCTTGGTCAAGATCATTAAACTTCATTTCCGCATTTTCAACCACATCAATTTCATAGACCCAGGCATGAAGATTTTCAAAATCATACTGCAACTTTTCTTTAATTCGATCTAGTAAATCATCTGATGAGATTGTTCCATCATCAACAAAATTTAATTTTACATCCAACAAATGAAGCTTCGAAAAATTTTGTGACTCAATGTTGTCAATAATACGATTAACAATTCCTTCTTCAGTCTCATTACCATCTAATTTCATTGTTAACGTTGACCACACCATGGGACAAGTAGGCTCAAAATGCACTTGTAAGTTGCCATCAGTACCATCAGTGACAAGAAGATATCCCTTTTCACCAGCTTCATTTTTATGACGCCCTTGAATGTTTCCAGGATATTCAATTAAGGGATGATCATCTAGTTGTTGCCGTTTATGAATATGTCCCAGTGCCCAATAATCATATCCTAAATTTTCCATTTCGTTAATAGTAAATGGCGCATACTGTGAATCTGTGCCACTTTTAATCGCTCCATGGACCATTCCAATCTGGTAATCCGCATCGGAACGTTCTGGAAATTCAGAAATCATGTCGTTTACAATATTACGAGTCGCATAACTAAAGCCCGTAACCGCGACGGTTTTACCGTCCTTAAGCGTTAAAGTATGAGTTGTTACCTCTTTAGGAAATACGTAAACATTTTTGGGAAAGGCGAAATCTTTGGCCCCTTCACTTTGATAATCGTGATTACCAAAAGAAAGAAGAACGGGAATCTGATGTTCATCTAATCGATTTAACTGTTCAATTAGGAAACTAATAGCCTTTACACTCTGGTGACTCCCATCAAAGAGATCGCCTACTAGCAAAACGAAATCAACATTTTCATCAATAGCATCATCAACAATTTTCCTAAAAGAATCAAATGGAGCTTTATGTAGGATTTTCCACAACTCACTGGGAGTAGTAGTATCTTCCTTTATTCCTAAAAATGGACTATCCAAATGTAAATCTGCAGCATGAATAAACTTCATTATAATTTCTCCCATACAAAAAAATCGGAGCACCAATGGGCGCTCCGATTAATGATTAATTAAGCTTCGTACATATCACGCAAAGGCTTAGTAATTAACATATTAGCATCATCAATAACCTTACCCATTGCTTTTTCTTTACCCATCAATTTTTTGATGATATCAAGACTGTTCATCTTATTAGCAAGTTCTTGAGCTTTTTTCATGTCATCTTGCGAAATTTGTTGACCAGCCATTTGTTTTTGTCTTAATTCATTTTGGTTAGTTTGAAAGTCCTTAAATGTCTTGAAGGCATCCTGATCCTTCTTTAACTCATCATATGTTGCTTGGAGTTCTTTGAACTCATCAGTCTTTACTAATGCATCTTGTAAAGTTTGTGCATCTTTCATTACATCATTTTCTGCCATAATTCCTTACCTCCTTAAATGTTGTTACAATACACATTTTAACATACGTAAAGCTATCGTCCTAGTAAAGCCTTTGCTCCACTAATAACTTCTCCAGCGCCTTTTTTAATTCCACTGGCTCCTTCTTTAACAATTCCCTTTACAACTTTACCAGTATCATTAGTAATTCCCTTAAATAATTTGGAATCATGATTGTCATTATTAGTGTTATCACCGTCACGTGCAACCGTCTGGGCATCTTGAACCCCAAACTGGGTATTGTTAGTGTACGGTAAAATTTGTTGCATTTGGGTCTTATAAAGCGGCCCAACATCGGTCCCGGTTAGATTCTCTAAATGATGAGTCGAATTGGTACTATCAAATCCTTCCCAAGTTGCCACAACCACGTTCGGTGTATAACCAACAATCCATTTATCTTTAGTGGCATCAGAATCAGGAGTGTTATCGGCCTCAGTACTTCCGGTTTTACCAGCAACTTGATAACCACTTGGTTTGGCGTCAACCCCAGTACCATTATCAAAGACGCCAAGCATCATACTGGTCATCTGACGAGCTGTCGATTCAGACATAATTTGTTTTGAACTTGGATGCTCATTATCAACCACGGTCTTACCCGTCGAATCAACAATCTTAGTAATGTAGAAGGGCTGTGAAATGCGTCCCTTATTCGCGAAGGCAGTGTAGGCACCTGCCATTTGCTGTGGCGAAACCCCGTTTGAGAGCCCACCAAGTGCTAAGGCTAAGTTTTTGTCTTTATCTGTAACTGGTAAATTGAATTTCTTAACCGAATCGTAACCCTTATCAACACCAATTTTGTTTAGTAACCACACTGCAGGTGCATTCATACTTTGAGCCAGTGCTTGATACATTGGTACTTTCCCGGTGTAAACATCATTATAATTGTGTGGAGTGTAATGATTAGCTCCATATGATTTCTTCTCATTTTGAAGTTCAGAATCATAGTAATAGCCATTTTCGAGCGCCGGCGTGTAAACCGCAAGTGGTTTCATGGTTGAACCAGGTTGACGTTTAATATCTGTCGCACGATTATACCCACGGAACACGGTCTTTCCACGTCCACCAACCACGGCCTGAACTCCGCCATCTTTAGGATTTAAGGCCACTGAAGCAGCTTGAACCTTGGTTCCGTCGGCTGCATCATTAGGAAAAAGACTAGGATTTTTAAAATCAGTTTGAAAACTTTGTTGTTGCTGCTGATTAAGATTGGTATATATCTTGTATCCGTGATTCATAATGTCAGATTCAGTTAACCCATACTTCGAAATGGCTTCGTTAATTACCGCATCAAAGTAATACGGATACTTGTAGCCATTGGTTGATCGATAAGAATTCCTGGTATTCAGTGGCATTGCTTGATACTTCTTAGCCTCTGAATTCGTAATCTTATGATTCTTTGCCATCAACTCAAGGACGACGTTTCTTCTTTGTCGAGCTGCCTCAGGATGATCAATTGGATTATTGCTAGGGTTTGATAACATCCCCGCAAGTACCGCAGCATCCTGAACCGGTAAGTCTTGAGCTGATTGACCAAAGTAACGTTTAGAGGCATCTTCCACCCCATACACTCCATTACCAAAGTACGCATTGTTCATATACATTGTTAAAATTTGATTCTTTGAGTAAACATTTTCAATTTCAATGGAGATAAACAATTCTTTTAATTTTCGGGTCAATGTTTGTTGTTGCGAAAGAAATGTATTCTTAGCTAATTGTTGTGACAGCGTACTTCCACCACCGCTAATGTAATCTCGACCCATGACTTTATTCTTTACGGCTAGTAAAATGGCTCGTCCATAGCCACTTACTGAATAACCATGTTCTTTATAAAAGTTACGGTCTTCCGTTGAAAGAATCGCATTGGGAATATTCTGCGAAATTTTATTCATCTGAACATAAGTACCCTTTTGTGCGTATAACTTGCCAGCTTCATGATGATGAGAATCATAAATTACAGTAGATTTTGATAAATTCGACTGTAAATCACGAACGTGCGAAGTTTTTGCCACAATTGTTAAATAACTACTTAAAACTAGGGCAATGAATAAAACAATTACAATAATCCATTTTGTGATTTGAAATCGTCGCCAGAACCTTCTGAAGTAACCCCAAATCTTTTTAAATATTGACTTGTGTTTGCTGTTGTTATCCATAAAAGTCCAAATCTCCTTTTATCATTAATTGCTATTGTACCACATGGACATTAATGGATTTTAAAAGATAAAGGATGGACATCGATTGACATCCATCCTTTTTATTACATTTGATCTGGAGCTTCAATCCCCAACAATCTTAACGATTCCTTTAAAACGATTGCTACACTTTTTACTAGGTCTAAACGAGCATCTTGTTCGTCATCATCAGCCAAAATCTTAGAATGAGCGTAGTATTTGTTAAATGCTTTCGCCAATCTCAGAGAATACTTCGCAACATCAGAAGGCTCGAATTCATTGCGAGCTTGCTTAACTACCTCTGGAAAAGCTTGAAGCAATTTGATAACTTCCCAGGCACCCTCATCAGTTAATTCGTTAGCTGACTCATTTAATTCTTTTTTGCCTGATTTTCTTAAAATACTTTCTGAACGTGCGTGAGCATACTGAACGTATGGCCCAGTCTCACCCTCAAATTTCAATTGATCTTCAAGAACAAAATCAATACTATTGATTCGTTCACTCTTAAGGTCACCAAAGATAATAGCACCGACACCAACTTGTTTGGCTACTTCATCCTTGTTTGGCAGGTCGGGGTTCTTTTCAGCAATTTGTTGTTTAGCCATTGCAATTGACTCGTCCAAAACTTGATTAAGCAGAATGATGTTACCCCGACGAGTCGAAAGTTTCTTACCATTGACCGTAATTAATCCAAACGGAATATGATGAACTCCGTCCGCATTTTCTACTCCCATCTTCTTTAACACCGCTTTTAACTGATGGAAATAATTAGTCTGCTCAGAGCCCACTACATAAAGATTCATAACGGGATGATATGTCCGTTCACGGTATAACGCGGTCGCAATATCCCGGGTGATGTAAAGGGATGCCCCATCACTTTTAAGGATCAAGGCAGGATTCAAATTATCATCACTTAAATCAACGACTTGAGCTCCTTGAGATTCCTGAAGTAATCCGTCCTTTTTAAGAATATCAACGACTTCATCCATTTTATCGTTATAAAATGATTCACCGTTATAAGTATCAAAACTAACCCCAAGTGTCTTATAGGTATTATTAAAGGCTTTAAGAGACACGTCTCTAAACCATTCCCACAATTTAGTGGCTTCAGGATCGCCATCTTCAAGCTTCTTAAACCATTCTCGTGCTTCTTCGTCTAATTCGGGATCTTTTTGATCTTCCTTATGAAACTTAACGTAGTACTGAACCAGGTAATGAATTGGGTCACGCTTGACATCATCCTCATTTCCCCACTTCAGGTAGGCCGTAATTAGCTTACCAAATTGGGTTCCCCAGTCTCCTAGATGATTATCTTTAACTGTCTTATATCCATTTTTCTTTAGAATTTCAGAAATTGAATTACCAATGACAGTAGAACGTAAGTGTCCCATTGACATGGGTTTAGCAATGTTAGGAGATGACATATCAATGGTAACCGTCTGATCCTTACCATCATAGTTATCACCATAGTGTTCCTTGTCAGTCAAAATATCTGACATAACTTGTTTACTTACTTTCCCTTTGTCCAAGAAGAAATTAACGTAGGGACCAACCGCAACTACCTTATCAAACTGACTCCCATCAATATTGTTTACAATATCTTGTGCGATCATTTGAGGAGCCTTATGCAACTCTTTTGCTAAAATAAATGCTGGAAAGGCAAGGTCCCCGTTCTCAGGTGTCTTTGGTTTTTCAATCTTTCCATAAATATCATTGGTTGAAATTTGGTTGTTAATCGAATCTGCAACTGCATCAGCAACTTGTTGTCTATAATCCATAATTCTCCTCCTCATAAATAAAAAAAGTCTCTTACACTAATTCAATTAATGTAAGAGACGAGATTACCCGCGGTACCACTCTATTTGGAAATACCCACTTGTTATTAACTTATATACCTAGAAAGGACGCCTTCACCATCATCGTTTGTCTAACTCACATCAACTTAGACTTGCTTTAAAACCATCACGACTACTACACTTTCATCATTGGTAGCTTCCCAAAAGCGGGTGACGGGAATCGAACCCGCGACGTAAGCTTGGGAAGCTTAAATTTTACCACTAAACTACACCCGCAATACATAAATAATTGTATCATGAATTATATCAATTGTCATCAAGACTTCCATGGTGCCTTATGATAAACTTTGTTTGGAGGGACAAATATCATGTTAATTTACATAATTACTTTCTTATGGATTCTTTTATTAATCTCATTAACAATTGGTATCACACGCAAACAAGACAAGCAGATCATCAAGGGTGTCATTTACACGCGAGCTTTTTACATTCTCTTGTTGATTGCCGAAGTAATCTTCACCATTAACCATTTCAATGAACACCGTTACCTGGTCTTTTTAAGCTTTGTCATGACAATCGTGGCCATTTCTTTCATTGACATTTGCTATCAAAGAAAAATTCAAGGGAACTTAAAAACGTATATTATTTTACTAACGTTAATTTCAATCTTGGCTTCAGTTGGATTACTTTTCTTTATCCAATAAAAAAGCATCCCATTGTTAGGATGCTTTATTTTTTTGCATTTTTTCGGCAAGACGAATTGATTCATCAACTAATTCAGACTGCGCATCGATTACCGGATAGTCATGGTTTCCAGCTCGTTCCTCGGCCACGGAAATTTCTGTGCAACCCAAAATAACTACATCACTACCAAGTTCATTTACCATTTGGTTCAAAATATGATGATACAATTTCGGGTCAACGTAATCTTGCTCTTTAACGCCTTTATAAATCAAATCCATTGTTTCATCAGCAATTTCATCGGTGGGATGAACAATTTCGTAACCAGCGTCTGCAATTTCTTTATCATAGACTTTGTCTTTAAGTGTCCCCTTAGTGGCAATCAAGCCCACTTTTCTTGCATGAGGAAACTTTTTAGCAATAGCACCTACTGCCAGCCTTGGCATATGCAAAATTGGAACATCAGTTACACTTTGCAACTGATCATAAAAATAATGAGCGGTATTACATGGTAACGCAAAAAATTCTGGACCCAATTTACTTTGCTGTTGAATGTCTTCTTCAAGTGGTGGTAATGGGCTTGGATTATTTTCTGGATCAGTAATATAAGCAGTCCGATCAGGGACAGTTGCATGATTAACTAGTATATAGTTTAGATAGTCTTGATCATTGTGAGCTGGGGTACGCTTATTTAACAAATGCACATAACTTTCAGTGGCTTGGGTACCCATCCCTCCAATGATTGTAAAAAATTTTTTCATTCGCTTATTCCTTATTTATGTGAAAATACTTTTTAAAGTTCTTTGCGTAATTATGATCCATCCACTTCATTAGAAGCCAACGCATAAAGTTTTCGTCCTTTTTATACCAGAACGTAGTCCCCCACTGGCCTTTTCGAATCAATTCTTCCGCTTTTTCTTTATCATAATTCTTCTTGGCGTATTTTTTAAAGACGCGATTAGGAACTCCTAGCCACAAATAGTAATTTTCCGGATCCTTATTTGCATAAACGGTCTGATCATTAGCTAAATTATCCTGCACGTAATCACGAACAACCCATTGAGCTAAATTATAACCATTTAGAGTCACAAAAAAGCTACTTCGACCCTGACGCAAATTAATTTCAAATAACTTATAGGTATCATCCCGCACGTCATACTTCATATCAAAATTAGCATAACCCGTGAAATTGATTGATTCCAAAAACTTTTGAATTTGATCATAAATACGTTGATCAAAGTCGGGAATAATTGTGACATAATTACCAATTGCTGATGGAGCGGGATCTTCCAGAAGTGGGTGACCCAAGCACATCATCTTAACGTGATGATTCTTATCAACATAGGCGTTTAAGACCCGCATGTTACTGTCATCACCAGGGATAAAATCTTGAACGATCAAATCCGAAGTATAGCCATTATTATAAATCTTTCCAACAATATTCCGATATTCAGCCTCACTTTTAATGGTGAAGGCTTTTTTTCTACCTTCAAAGTGAATGTCCAACCACTCCACACTATTAGTTGGCTTGAGTGCAATCGGATAATCAAAAGGTTGAGCAAAGTTATCCTTTTCAAAATTATTTTTAGAAATAATCTTGGTACCGGGATATGGCATCCCATACTTGTCACACATTTTATAAAAGTTTTCTTTACTATTCAGTTGTTTTATCAGTGAATAATCCACGTATGGACATACAAAGACATCTTCTAAATCCTTTTTGTGTTTTGAGATTAGTTCAGCATACCCATCACCACAACCAATTAAAATCACTGGTTCTTTATGACTAGCGTACTTTTGCTTTAATTTCTTCATTTCTTCAAACCAGACTGGATCTTCACTAAAGCCTGGTATGAAAGTAAGGTCCACAATCTTGGTAAACCTAGTAGGTGCAAGTCGTTCCTGAGCGTAGGCCTTAACACGCTTCCCATATAATTCGTAGAAAGAACGTGCCATTCCGTATACATTAAAATCACTTCCTAAAAGAACGGGAGTGAAATTTGGAACATTTTCATTTGTCATTACTGTTTAAATCCTCCAAGTAATCTTCCACGATAACTGAATCAGTAGGATAAGGTGTGTCAACACCGTTAATCTTTTGATAAGGATCGCGACCCTTTCCAGCAACTACAATAATATCACCAGTTTTACCAAAATTAATGGCGTCTTTAATAGCCTTTTCACGGTCCATTTCAAAATGAACATCAACCTTATCATGATCGATATGGTTATCAATTTCTTTTGCAATTTTCATTGGATCTTCATAAGCTGGATCATCAGTGGTTAAAAAGGCAACATCAGCATTTTGAGTAAGGGCTTTACCAAACCCCTTTCTGCGATCAATTCCTTTATTACCCGGGCTTCCAACCACTACGATCACTTTTCCATTGGGATCTTGACGCTTTAAAAATCCTAATAATGCATTCATACTAGCATAATTATGTGCATAATCGACGTGAACATTTCCATGATTTTTGGATTTAAAAATCTCCATCCTACCTGGGATCCGAGCACTCGCCAATCCGTCTATCATGTCACCACGTTTAAATCCGGCAAGTCCCGCTGAAATAATCGATGCTGTTGCGTTCGATTCATTATAATCTCCGGGAATTCCGATTCGATAATTTCCATCCAATCCTAACTTCTTTGCTTTTTCAGAAACTGAGTTCAACTGAATATCATTATTGGTTAGACTGTCCGAAATTGATTCATAAACAAAGTCCAAATCAACTTCAATTTGTGGCGTAGTTCCCTTTTTACCAAATAAATAAATGTTTTCCGGATCAGTGGTAGTTTTAGCTGCATAGTAAATATCAACTAAATGATCCGAATCAGCATTTAAGATACACGTATGGGAGTTAACCAATAGTTGTTCCTTACAGTGTAAATAATTAGCAAACGTGGGATGCTCATTTTCCCCGATATGATCAGGTGAAATGTTCAGAAAGTTTCCCACATTGTATTTTAATCCGTAGACTCGATTCTTAAGGTAAGCTTGTGAAGAAACCTCCATAATGAGATATTTCATACCATTATCGACAGCTGCCCGCATATTCTTAAACACATCTAATGACTCAGGTGTGGTTAAATGAGACTTAAAAGTTTGATCTGGTTTATTTCCCACTACCGTGTTAATGGTTGAAAACAATGCCGTTCGATCACTAGTTGCTTTTTCAATGGCATCTCTTGTGAAATAAGACGAGGTGGTCTTCCCTTTCGTACCTGTAAAGGCAATAATAAACAAATCATCTTGTGGATAGTTAAAGAAAGCGGCAGAAATTAGTGACATTGCCTTTTGAATGTTAGTAACCAGGATTTCATTCATTCCATTACTTTCAGATAAATGTTTTTCACACACAATGCCTGTTGCACCAGCATCTTTAGCTTTAGTAACAAACTCTGGCTTAAAATTTCCTTTTCCAAAGAATAACGTATTGGGTTTAATATCTCGCGAATCATAACTAACGTAATCAAAGTTATGATCGCTAACTTGATTAATCGACTTCAGCAAATCATGCTCGCGAAGAATGTTTTTAATTTCTTGAATACTTAGTGACAAAAAGATTCAGCTCCATCCCATTAATTTTTGTAATGGAAATCTAAACAATTCGTTTAGATTTTAATTTTAAATTCATTTACTCTTAGATAATTCTACCAAAATAACAAGCCAATGACTAATTCAAAACAACTAATGAAACCATAAATTAATATAATAAAAAACATTCCATTCAGATTAGATAAATCTAATCTAAACGAAATGCTTTAATTACTCGACATCTTTTAATTTTTGTTCACTAACATTATCCAAACGATCGCCGACGGCATTAACCATCTTTAAGCACTTTTGGATATCTTCTTGACTCATGTCTAAGACGGAAAAGCACTGATTGACGTGTTCATATACTTTATCGCGTTGTTCCTTTGCATAATCGGTAGTATCAACGATAACTACACGTTCATCTTTATGACTTCTAGTTCTGGTAACCCATCCTTGTTTTTCAAGGCGTTTTAGTAGCGGCGTCAACGTTCCACTATCAAGATCGAGGTATGAGCCAAGCTCACGAACGGTCATTGGTGCATGCTCCCAAAGTACCAACATGGTAATGTACTGGGGATAAGTTAAATTAAATTGAGATAAGACGATTTGGTAGTACCGACTAAACTTTTTACTTGTATTATAGATTCCAAAGCACAGCTGGCTTTCAATCTTACGTGGTTCAACCATAATAATCTCTTCTTTCTAAAAACTCTTGTACTATCTTATATTTTACACAACTAAATAACAAATACAAGGATACATAGAAATTAAGTGTTTATTTTATGATATTTTTATTGTATGATTGAAAAGTAGTAATTGCCCGAGTGGCGGAATTGGCAGACGCGCAGCGTTCAGGTCGCTGTTCAGTTTACTGAGTATGAGTTCGAATCTCATCTCGGGCATTTTGTGTGTTTTGGCTTATGTGTGATTACTGTTATATCAGCATTCTTATATATATGATCTAATCAAAACTAACCAAACCTAATTAAATTGTGTCCTTTTTGTGTTCTTATAAAAGACGTTACCAAAATTAATTGGTTACGTCTTTTTTGTTGTTTTCTTCAAACCTCTTTTTGATTATTTCAGAAAATCTATTCAAATCATCTTGAGTAGCCCATTCTTTCGATAAACTTTTAACCTAATTGATTAATGCTTGCACAAAAAAAGAGCAGACATAACGTCTGCCCTTCTTACATATCTTAATTAATATAATCACCTAAGTCATAAATTAACTTATTCTTTGCTTGATAATAGTAATCACGCAACGGATGAAGGCGATTATTTTTAATAATCCATGGTTTCTCGAAATTAGTGTAATGAACAATTACAGGATTCTTAAGTGCCTTTGCTTCAGCTGCTCGACGCTCAGGGATTGGGTTTAATCCACTCTCACCCTTAACCAAGTGACTTTGCAAATTATACTTAGGATCAAGCTTCTTCCAATGGCCATTAAAAATGGCATTAAGAGCATCTTGATCTTGGTACTTCAACATTTCAGGCTTATCAAGTGCCAATTTTCTTACTTTTTCAGAAGTATCATTATCATTCCAAGCTTTGGTGTCGATTAATAACAATCCAGCATTAAAATACTGGCCTGGTTCATCACTAACATGCATTTCTTTTAAACGATCAACGTATCCAGAATCTTCCACTGCTCCAACAATGTTTCCATCTAGATCAGTGTCCCAAAGATCTGAAATATTACCAACACACGTCATATCAGCATCCAGATAGAGAATTCTTGGCCTGTGAATTTCTTCAGGAAGCTCAATTCGATAGTAAGTGTTTTCTTTAATAGCACTATCTGGAGATGTCACGTTAGCACCCTTATATGCTGCGGTGTTGGGTTTAAGAAAGTTAATCGACTTACAATTATCATAGACTTTGGCTAGTGATTTTAACAAATCAACGCTATCAGAACTTAAATGATCATCAACGACATAAAATTCAAAGTCGGAATCTTTATTATTGTTCAATATTGACGAATAATTAACCGCAAGCGGAATCGCCATATTGTTATCAGTAGTAGATGCAATTGTAATCATACACATCATTCCCTTCAAAAAATTATTTGCAAACATTACTTAAAATGTTTTTGTATACCTAAACAAGCATTATCGATTAAAAATGCGCTTGATTTAGGTACTAAATCGTTTTACTCTATCTGTTTCTAACAACGACACATTTACCATACTAACTGTATTTGGAGTTTTTAAGATTGTCTTATCACCTAACTTAATTTGGTGAAGGTTACGTTCACCATTCATGAAAGCGGACAATCTGTCCATTTTAGTAACGTGGAATTTGTCTAAATTGTTTAATCCATTCTGACCTATGTGCCATAATCATACGATAATTTAGCTAATTCTGGTTTTGCTTGTGATGTCATAGAAGCATTAGTGTTTACTGACACCGCGTATGTAGTTTCCATATGATCAACTGAATAGCTAACTAACTGAAAGCCAAGAAGTGCTACTCCTACACTAATCATTATGGCTCTCTTAATCGCTTTTTCATTGAATCATCCCACTTTGATATATTTCGTTACACTTATAAAGTAGGCCATAAATGCCGCCAAGTCAACATTTATGCCTTGCTATGTGAAAAAAATATCATAATTACACAAAAAGAGATAATAATTAACATTATTATCTCTTCATTTTTTGGTTCTCTTGAACCTATATTAGTGGATTTACATAATCTTAATCAGTCCACAGAAACTTTAATTAAATCATTACCACATCAATAAAAATTATCGGAGTCTATGTAAGAGACAGAAGAATAATCTTCTGTCTCCCCCATCATAACTAGTCGTTTAGACGAATAGTAGCATGGTACGAACTACCATCTGTGGCTCTGCCAGAGTAGTCGTCTGTGATCGAGCGAAAAACAATATTACCATGAGGTAAATTCAAATACTCAGCATCATATGGAAAAACGACTGAGTAGTTGTTCTCATTTCCAATACTGTAATAGTAAATTGTTCTTCCATTAAGTTGAACACTACGATCTGTACTTGGAACTACTAGCTTAAACTCCTTCATTATGACTCACCTCCTTTCCCACAATAAAAAAAGAGGTCACACTACGAAGTAGCGTGACCTTAATGGTATTTCAGAGTATTCATCATATTGAAATATACGAATAAATTCGCATAATTGTTTTAAATTCAAATTTCTAACAAGACATAGTGCTCCCACTAAACGGTTGTCTTCACCATTAATGAGTCATAACATCTGATATAAAAGGCTTCTCACACCCCGTAATATCTTAGTTAGAGTTAGCTCCTACACAAGCTCTAACTAAATTGTCTCGTTGTTTAATCTCAACATTCAATATTTCACTATGAAACTCTTACTGCTTACTTCTCGTTTTAGATTATAAACTTTATTAAAAGCAACGACAATAACGTCTTTAACTTTATAACTTATAATTATAAATCCTTTTATACCAGCATTTAAATTTATTTTCAATCTAATTTTTACTTATAATATAATAATTATTATCATGTATTCGAAGCAATATAACTATTTAGTTTTTCCTGCATGGTGACGTAATTTTAAAAGATTCTTGGATAGTTTGCTATAATTAGTTCATGGAGGGAAAACTATGAAAACAAAAGCTTACGAAACATATAATTTAGTGGAATATGATAAAGACTTACCTTACGAAATCGGTGATTTAGTTGAGGTTACCTTTGTTAACCCAACTGGAATGGGTGATAATCAGGATGACTGGTTAAAGGTGGTTAGACATGATGTTGGTGAGTCAACCAGTATTCATGATGAGTTTAGATTTGATTCCAAGTGCATCAAAGCCGTAAAAAAAGCAAAATAAAAAAGATCCTCACCAAATAGTGAGGATCTTTTTTTAAGCATTATCATGTGCAATTTTGGCAGCGGCTGCTCCAGCAAGGGCTCCTACAATATCATCAATAAATGTATTAACCAACTGACCATTAGTATCCAATTCTTTTACAATCCCATTTTTATTGGTATCAATTTCACCATAGTTAGTCACACCAATTGTTCCATAAATAGAAGCAATCCCAAGTGCCAAAGTTTCATCAACTCCAAACACTCCCAAATCGTGTGAGACGATACTCTCTAGTGGTTCTTCTAACTCGCCTGCTTGAGCTAATCGATCAAGCTCTAGTCCCACCATGGCATTATTTAAAACTTCCCTTTTATGCAGAATGTCATTGACAATTCCACATACATAATCTAAATCAGGAACATTTGAATATTTTCGTTGCAAATCCACCGCAATTTTTGCGATATCTTTAATTGTTACCCCATGCTCATTCAATCGCTTAACCACAAAGTCATACGCTTGAGTATCAGGATATTTATAATCTCTTCGATCTACCATTAATTATCTTCCTCCGTATCTTCAATTCGGGTCATATCATATTCATTTGGATAGTTATCCTCGGAAATCATCATAGAAATAACTTCTTGCTTACGCAGATGATCCTTGATAATTTCATCGACATACAATTCTTTACTAAAAAACTCTTGAAAATGAGTAAAATCTGATAAAAAGTTAAAGTGAAGAATTGTATCACTGCTATTTTTTGAACTTGATATTTCCGTAACTTCTACCATTTTACTCTTTTTCATCTTATCAATTATCGGAATAGCACTATTCTTATAAAATCTTTCAACTTCCGTCAATTCATGATTAAGTTCTTGAACTTGTTCCTTTAAATACTGACATTTCTGAAAATCGGTATTATTTAACATCTTCATATTACTCAATAAATAATTTTCATCATTGTTAAGTAAGGCATTCTTGATATCATCAGTCTTCTGATCATCATCACCATTGTTCAAGACACTGGCAAGTTCATCAATGGTATCAACATCATAATCATTTTTTAATTGATCCAAATCAGCAACCCAGCTTAAATAACGTTGCTTTTGCTCTTCTAATTCTTCACTGACGTTGGCTAATTGATTTTTTAACTGATTAAAATAAGCAAATTCAGATATATTCATTTTTTTACTCCATTACAGTACAGCAAGTAACATAAATCCAGTTGCGATCAGATTATTTAAAAAATGAACTCCAATCGAAACTTCAATTTTCCCTGTTTTTTTGTATACATAAGCTAAAATTATCCCTAGGATGGCATAAATCATGAAGCTAATGACGTTTGAACTCATGTGACCACAAGAAAAAAGTAGGCCACTGAGAACAATTGGTAGCCAGAAAGCATTCTGATTAAAAAAAGCATTGATGAAAAAGCCTCTAAATACTAACTCTTCTAAAACTGGTGATAAAAAAACAGCCGAAATGCTCATTAAAACAAGCACCGTGGTATTACTCTGAAAAAGACTCAGAATCGCATTATTATTTTTCGTACCAACTTGATTGAAAATCAATTTATTAAAAAATTGCAGCACAATTTCAATAATAAAGAAACTCAAAATTGCCATTAAAATAATTTTTAAATCATGAAAAGTAATCTTATGGCTATGCTGACGGTACACACTTCGATAAGCCCAGAATGCCAAACCAATGATCACTAAAAAAAGAGCAAGGTAAAAGGCACCCCAAAGAAATGCTTTTATCCCATGATAATTTTTAATCCCAATCAACTGCACCGGTATTTGAACGGCAAAAATCAATAGGATTAAACCAATAAAAATGACTGCTCTTTTCAAAAAATTAATTAGATTCATTTCCCATTTCATTAATTAAATTCATCTCCAAATTTTCTCACTTACATAGAATACCATAATACCAATCTCTCAGACAAAGGGGGTGATTTTGACTTCATATCCATCATTAACCTTAAAGATTTGAAATGATATACTAAAAGACGTTATTAAACTAAAAGAGGAGCTAAGCATGGTGATTATTACAGCTGGAATGATTGGTGTGGGGAAAACCACCTTAACGGGAAAAATCGCTGCACATTACGGAACAGAGCCCTTCTATGAGCCAGTAGGTGACAATCCTGTCTTGCCACTTTACTATAAGGATCCAAAGCAGTATGGCTTTTTACTTCAGATTTATTTCTTAAATAAACGGTTCTCGATGATTAAAAAGGCACTAAAACAAGATAATAATGTACTTGACCGTTCGATTTACGAAGATGCTTTATTTACCAAAGAAAACAACGCCGAAGGAAACATTTCAGACGTTGAACTTGAAGTGTACTTAAAATTATTAGATAACATGATGGCCGAATTAAAGGAACTTCCAAAAAAGAGTCCTGATCTGTTGGTCTATGCTTATAGTGATTTTGATACGATTCTATATCGCATTAAGAAACGTGGTCGTGATTACGAACAGTGGGATAACGATCCTGGCCTGGAAGAATATTACTACAAAATGTGGAAAGCATACCAAAAATGGTATGCAGACTATGACATTAGTCCTAAGATGAAAGTAGATCTGCAAAAATATGATCTAGAAGATCCCAAAAACGTAAAAATAATTTTGAATCAAATTGACGACAAATTAAAAACCATCAGATAAAAAAGGAACCTCGATCAAAATGATCTAGGTTCTTTTTTGTATCTTACTTAGATAATTCATAAATTGATTGACCATAAATGGACATTGCCAGAATCAAATCATTAACTGGCGAATACTCATTAGCCTGATGCATTGTATCTTCAGCTCCAGGGAAAAGTGCTCCAAATGCTACACCACGCTTCATCATTCGGGCATACGTTCCACCACCAACAACTTCTGGTTGAGCATCATCCTGATCGGTTTGTTCTCGATAGATTCCCATTAATTTCTTAACAATTAGATCGTTTTCATCAACGAAATGAGGATCCATTTGTGAAATTTGCTTAGTTGTTCCATTGAAACGATCTGCCGCATCCTGCATCTTAGCTAGGATTGTATCAGTAGTAATTCCCTTAGGATACCTGAAATTAGTGTTGACCATTCCTCCGTCTTTGTGACTAAAGTTCATTAATCCAACATTCATGGTTAATTCACCCATTACATCATCCGTAAAATTAAGTCCGAGTTTATGGGCCCGAGAATCATCATGAAGCTTTTCATCAATGAAATTAATAATGTTGGCACCGCTAGTATCAAAACTGTAATCCACCAGAAAATCTGCCAAATAAGTCCCGGCATTGATTCCATTCTTAGGTTCCATCCCATGAGCAGCTTTACCAACGACGGTTAGTTTGATGTTGTCACCCTCAATTTCATAACTTCCAGTAACTGGAACTTTATCTAAGTATTGCTCAAACTGGTCTGCCATATTAGATACATTGGCCGCCGTAACCTCAGCTTCAGCATCTCGTGGAACCATGTTTTCACGTAATCCAGCTTTAAAGTTAATCAGAGTATTATCTCCATCACTTTGATTGGAATCAAAATGAGTTTCAAGGGTAACATTCCCTTTTTCACCATTGATTAAAGGGAACTCTGCATCCGGCGAAAAGCCAAACGAAGGAGTTGGCTCGACTTCAAAGTAACGTTTCATACCAGTCCAATCACATTCTTCATCAGTTCCAATAATCAAACGAATCTTAACTTGGGGTTCAATTCCCTCATCCTTAAGCATCTTAAGTCCATAGTAAGCGGCAAGTCCAGGTCCCTTATCATCAGAGACACCTCGTCCAATTGCATTATCTCCATCGATTTTCAACTCAAATGGATTAGTATCCCAACCAGCTCCACCAGGCATTTCGTCTGCATGTGACAAAATTGCCATGGTTTCATCTCCAGAACCATATTCAATGTAACCAACTACATTATCAATGTTCTTGGTGGTAAAGCCATCTCGATCACCAAATTCAAGAAATTGTTGTAGTGCATGTGCTGGACCTGGTCCTAACGGGAACTCATCCGTTGCGTTGTCGAGATCTCTAGAACTATCAATTGAAACTAATTTTTTTAAATCATTTAAATAATCATTTTTATAATCTTGTGCTTTACTTTTCCAGTCAATTGCCATGTTAAAATCCTCCTACGTCATTATTTCTTATTTTAACATAATCAAGAAAGCAGCAACTCGTTTAACCAACATTCAATCTCTGAATGATATAATGCAAACGAGGTGAATAAAATGAAAAAAATTGACAAATCAATCTTAACTAAAACCATTCGAATCCGTCCTAAAAATAGTTTTAAGGGAACTTACGGCAAAATTGCTCTAGTTGGTGGTAATGAAAACTTTGGTGGTGCAATTATCATGAGCTCGCTTGGAGCAGTTTACTCAGGCGCTGGACTCACTACCACTATCACAGATCCCACCAATCAAAGTTCTCTTCACGCTTGGCTACCAGAAGCCATGTTTGCAGATTATAACGATACTGATCAAATGGTTCAATTAATTAAATCAATGAAGGTCATTACGATTGGTTCTGGTCTTGGAACTGATGATCATAGTTGCGAAATCATGGAAACCGTCTTTGATACTGTTACTCCAGATCAAATTTTACTAATCGATGGGTCAGCCATTACCATGGTTGCTGAACGTGGTCTCAAGCTTCCAGATGCTAAATTAATTTTTACGCCACATCAGATGGAATGGCAGCGTCTTTCAGGAATTAAAATGGCGGATCAAACCGAAGAACGTAATAAGGCCGCTCGTGACAAGATCGGTGGAATTGTCGTTCTCAAATCCGATCGAACTGAAGTTTACACTCCCGATGAAGTCTATCAAAATACGACTGGAACGCCTGCTCAAGCAACTGGTGGTATGGGTGATACCCTTGCTGGAATTATCGGTGGATTTGTAGCCCAATTTGATAACGAAGTTGACGCGGTTTTAGCCGCTGTTTATTCTCATAGTGCCATTGCTGATGAATTGGCAAATACACAGTATGTTGTCCTTCCCCATCAGATTTCAAAGAGACTTCCTCAATTTATGCATGAACACGAAGCATGAAATTAATCATAATAAAAAATGACAGGATTTAAATCCTGTCATTTTTTTAATTTTATCGAATGTGTAATAATCTTCTAACACTCTTCATTTTATTTCCTAAAACTCGATCCGCAACCCGGCTCCTTAGTACTAAGAATAAGTACACAAAGCCACCAGCT
Organism: Fructilactobacillus fructivorans; assembly: GCF_000814735.1. Classification (NCBI taxonomy): domain Bacteria; kingdom Bacillati; phylum Bacillota; class Bacilli; order Lactobacillales; family Lactobacillaceae; genus Fructilactobacillus; species Fructilactobacillus fructivorans. The sequence continues at coordinate 17,871 of NZ_JOJZ01000010.1, read as the reverse complement.
GCTGTTGCTAAAACAGAAACAAACAAACTAATCAGTGAACTATTGTAATTAAATATCAATCCAAGTCCAAAGTTAGCTCCGTATACAACAATCAAAGCCACCAGATATGTGATTAGTGCAAACGTTAAAATTTTAACTGAGTTAGTTTTAATATCATCTATTTCCAATCCGAATTCACGTTTAAGAGAATGAATAATCAGATAATTAGCAATTGTAAATCCAACTGCAGTAGCCATCAAAGCACCAAATGCACCGAAAAAGTATACAAGCGGAACTTGAGTAACTAATTTAATGATGGTCCCTACCACAAAGTATTTAACAGCCCGTTTGTTCTCCGAAATTCCTTGCATTAATGCGGTTACAACGGTAAATAGTCCAAGACTGATCGAAACAATGGCAGAAAAGGTTAAAACGTCTGCCCCAAGATCCATATTAGCCGTCCCGTAAAAAGTTCGGTTAATCGGTCCAGCAATGGCAGCCATTCCTAATGCTGCTGGGAACATCACAAATTCAAACAAAATCAACGCATTACTAAGTTGTTTACTAATCGAGTGATTATCACCCTTAGTACGGGCTTCTGATAACAATGGCACTACGGTAATTGCTAAAGCCGATGCTAACGAAACCACAATCATAATTAATTTATTAGCATTGGCGGCAAAAATTGCATAGATATATTGAAGATTAGTATTAGTGTAATTAGTTGCCCAATGCATAATGTTAAAGAATGAGTATTGATCAATCAATTGAAAGATGGTAATGCCAGAACCTAGGATGATAAAAGGAACCGCTTGACTAATAATCTCCTTATAGAGGTCATTGGTCTTAACGTTAATGGCATTATCACTTGAAGCAATCAATCCTTGAAAATGATCACGTCGGCGCCAGTAATACCAGCCAAGGGCCAGAAAACCAAAGACAGCACCAACAAAGGCCGCAAACGTCGATTGGGTAACGGCCGTTACCCAACTACCATGAATAATCACCATAATGAAAAAGGCGGAAGCCAACATATAAATGACACGCCCTAATTGCTCAACAAATTGAGACATGGCAGAAGGAGCCATCTGTTGGAATCCTTGAAAGTATCCACGGGTCAAACTCATGGCTGGAATGATTAAAATTGCCCATGCCAAGGAACGAATAACTGGAATGGCATTTTTTCCACCACTACCAGCTAAGATAGGCGCACAAAAATAAATCAAAAGAGCACAAACAACTCCGGTCACAACCGAAAGCGTAATTCCCTTTTTATAAAGCTTGGCACTCACTCCATACTCATTTAGAGCATTGTAATGCGCAACTTCTTTGGCAACAGCTGAGGGAATTCCAGCAATAGCAATCGTCAGAAATTCACTATAAATATTGTAACCCATGGTATACAACGTATTAGCAAGTGGGAACAATGAAGCTCCAAAAATCAAACGCCAAGGAATAATATAAATGGCACCAAGGATTCGAGAAAGAATGCTACCAATGGTCATCCAAGCTGATCCTTTAACCATCTTACCTTGAGATTTTTCACTATCTTCAATTTCATCTTTTTCTAATTCATCTTGTTCAAACTCGTTGTTCACAAATTTTCCCCTACTTTCACGTTACAAATATAAATTTTAAATATTTCAAAAAATAATATCAAATTTTCCATGAATAACCTTTTTACTTTGCAACAATATTAACGATTTTCTTTGGAACAACGATCACTTTTCTAACCGTCTTCCCATCAAGGAATGATTTAACGTTTTCATCATCTAAAGCAATTTGTTCGGTCTCATCTTTGCCAGCATCGACGCTCACTTTAATATGACCACGCACTTTACCATTGACCTGAACAACTAGTTCAACTTGATCTTCTTGCAGTTTACTTTCATCAGCTTCTGGCCATTGTGAAAGTTCAATTGAGCGATCATGACCCAATTGTTGCCACAATTCTTCAGCCACGTGAGGAGTAATTGGTGAAAGCAGTTTAATAAAGCCTTCCGCATACTTTTTGGGTAGTTTGTTAGCTTTATAAGCTTCATTAATGAAAACCATCATTTGTGAAATGGCAACGTTAAAACGCATATTTTCAAAATCGTCAGTAACTTTCTTAACGGTTTGGTTATAAATCTTATCTAGGCTTCCATCATTATCATCAACAATCACATCACTAAGCGTATTATCATCATTCATGTAAAGACGCCAAATTCGTTTGATCCATCGATTAGCTCCAACAATTCCATCCGTATTCCATGGTTTAGATTCAGAAAGTGGGCCCATGAACATTTCATATAATCGCAATGTATCTGCCCCATACTGCTTAACAATGTCATCTGGGTTAACCACATTGCCCTTAGATTTAGACATTTTTTCGTGATTAGTCCCTAAAATCATTCCCTGGTTAACTAGTTTCTGAAATGGTTCTTTAGTAGGAACGACCCCTAAATCATAAAGTACCTTATGCCAGAAACGAGCGTAGAGTAAGTGCAAAACTGCATGTTCAGCCCCACCAACGTATAAATCAATTGGAAGCCAGTACTTAAGTTTTTCTGGATCGGCAATCATCTTATCATTATGAGGATCAACGTATCTTAAATAATACCAAGAACTTCCTGCCCACTGTGGCATCGTGTTAGTTTCTCGCCTTCCGTGACGTCCATTTTTATCGGTAACGTTAACCCAGTCTGTCAGGTTAGCAAGTGGACTTTCACCAGTTCCAGATGGTTGAATGTCAGCAGTCTTAGGTAATCTTAATGGAAGCTGATCTTCTGGGACAAGCGAGGTAGTGCCATCATCCCAATGAATTACTGGAATGGGCTCACCCCAATAACGTTGACGACTAAAGATCCAGTCACGTAAACGATAATTAACCTTCTTGTTTCCAGCATGATGGTCTTTTAACCATTCGATAATTTTGTCAATGGCTTGTTTTTTATCCATCCCGTCAAGAAAACCAGAATTAATGTGAACTCCATCACCAGTGTAAGCTGCCTCACTAACGTCGCCACCTTCAATAACTGGAATGATTGGCAAATCGAATTTTTTAGCAAAATCAAAATCACGTTGATCGTGTGCCGGAACCGCCATTACTGCTCCAGTTCCATAGCTTGGAAGAACATAGTCCCCAATCCAGATTGGAATTCTTTTTCCGTTAACGGGATTAATAGCGTAAGCACCAGTAAATACTCCTGATTTATCCTTATTTAAATCAGTCCGTTCCAAATCAGACTTAGAAGCAATCTTGGCCCGATAATTCTCAACTTCAGATTTCTGCTCTGGCGTCATGATCTGATCAACGATTGGATTTTCTGGGGACAGAACTAAATATGATACCCCATAAATTGTGTCCGGTCGAGTGGTGAACACTTCGATCTTCTGATCTTCTTCATTGACATCAAATGAAATGCTAGCTCCTACCGAACGACCAATCCAGTTCCGCTGCATTTGTTTAATACTTTCAGGCCAGTCTAAATCATCAAGATCATCAAGTAAGCGATCGGCGTACGCGGTAATCTTTAAAACCCATTGCTTCATGGGCTTTCTGTAAACGTCATAACCACCCCGTTCGGTTTTTCCGTTGACAACTTCTTCATTTGAAACGACAGTTCCACCCATAAAGTCAGGTGCCCAATTAACTTCAATCTCGTCTTCATAGGCAAGTCCCATCTTATATAGTTGTTCAAAAATCCATTGAGTCCACTTATAATAGCTAGGGTCAGAAGTATTCACTTCCCGGTCCCAATCATAAGAAAATCCTAATGATTTAATTTGTCGTTTAAAATTCTCAATGTTTTTCTTAGTGAAGTCCCGCGGATTATGTCCTGTCTTCAAAGCGTATTGCTCAGCTGGTAAGCCAAAAGCGTCCCAACCAATTGGATGCAACACATTTTTGCCCTGCATCCGTTTAAAACGGGCCATGATATCAGTTGCCGTATATCCCTCCGGGTGACCAACATGAAGTCCTTGACCAGATGGATAAGGAAACATATCTAAAACATAGTATTTATCTTTTTCTTGTTTATCACTGGTTTTAAAGGTTTGATGATCTTCCCAGTATTTTTGCCATTTCTTTTCAATCTTTGAATGATCGTAAGCCATTAAAGTTCACTCCTTAGTAAAAATTGCCATAAAAAAAGCCTATAGAAACACAATTCTATAGGACGAGGATTCCGCGGTACCACCTAAATTTCTCATAAGAGACTCTTGATTCCATAACGCGGAAAACGTTTAACTTTTAATTCGGTTAAAATTCGATGATAAGTTCAATTATTTCAAATCCAAGTTTACATCACCCACTTGGTTTCTGAAAAATGAAATCAATCTAATAGTTCATCTCAACAATATTAATATATGAATAAATAAACTCTACCAAATTTTCTATAAAAAAACAAGCCAATCTTGATTCCTGATATAATGATGATTGAGGTGTTTACAATGAAACTACAATCAGCGTTAAATTTTAGTCATACCCTACTTAAAAAAGCGGTTAATCCTGGTGATAATGTCATTGACGGAACCGCCGGATTGGGACATGACACCCTCTTCTTAGCCCAACTTGTTGGTCAAAAGGGAAAAGTCTTTAGCTTTGACATTCAGCAAAGTGCCATTGATGCCACTAACCATCGAATAAACGAAAATGAGGTTCAACATCAGTGTGAAGTTATTCATGACGGACACGAAAACGTAAAGAGGTACATTAATGATCAACCAATTTCTGCCGCTATCTTTAACCTGGGATACTTACCCACTGGAAATAAAACCATCATAACTAAACCGGCAACAACTCTAAAAGCCGTTTCGGCCATTCTCAATAATTTAACCCCAAATGGCATTATTATTTTAGTTTTGTACTATGGACATCCTGGTGGTAAAGAAGAAAAAAATCAGGTCTTAGATTTTGCAGGTAACCTTGATCAACATCAATACAACGTCTTAAAATATCAGTTTATCAATCAAATTAATGATCCACCAATATTAATTGCAATTCAAAAACGAACTAAATCATCTTAGTTCGTTTTCTTTTGCATTTTTTTATGATCAAACCAGTTAACAACATACGATAAAATAACCAATAATAGGGCCAAAATAAAGATGTTATGAATCGCTGTATAAAGAATCTCATGAAGAACAGGCAGTACTTTTTCAGAAAGATTTACCGCCGTCTGAGGATTAATTAAAGTATTCATCATTTTTAAACTAGTTCCCGGATGGTTACTTACACCCTTCGCCATAGAAGTATTCATCACAATTCCAAAGATAGAGATCATGATCGTCTGGCCTAGTGTTCTACTCAATGTATTAAATGACGACGCTACCCCCACGTGCTCTGGTGGCACCTCATTTTGAACCGTAACGGTTGATGTCGTAATGGTAATTCCAAATCCAGTTCCTAGAACAGCCGATAGAACAAAGAAAATCCAGAATGGCGTAGAAATTGGTAAAAATACCATACAAATAGCCCCAACTAAAATAAAGGATAAACTAAAATTCATAATTTGTTGTGGCCGGTACTTCAAAATCATTTTCCCTGATACAAAAGAACCAATTAACCAGAGAACCGAACTTGGCGTGATGGCAAAGCCGGCCATGGTGGCTTTCAATCCTAAAATTCCTTGCGTCCAATCTGGAAGATAAACTTCATAACCAAAAATAAACCCACTAATCAAAGCGGCAATTAAATTTTGCGTGACAAAAGTCCGACTTTTAAACATTTGAATTGGGATCAAGGGATCAGCGGCACGTTTTTCTTGTTTATAAAATAAGAAACCACTCACCAGGGCAACAATTAGACATCCAATTACCATGACCCAATTAATTGGTGCTTCACTCAAAACTTGGAACATATACATTATTGAAAATAAGAGCACGGCAATTAAAACCACTCCCGGGAGATCCATTTTACTTTCAATTTTCCGTTTTGGTTCATGCAAAAATAGTGCAATTAAAACAATCGTTAAAATTCCAATGGGAACATTAATGAAAAAGACCCAGTGCCATGATAGATTATCAACTAAAAAGCCACCAAGTAATGGTGCAACCACGGAAGCAATCCCCCATGCTGAACCATTCAATCCAACGATCTGAGCCCGCTTTTCAAAAGAATACATGTCAGCAATAATGGTAAATGAAACCGGCATAATCACACCAGCACCAACTCCTTGAACCGCACGCCACAAAATCAAAGTCCCCATACTATTGGACATTCCCGACAGCATGGACCCAATAACAAAAACTACAAGTCCAAAGATAAAGACTGATTTGCGACCTAACTGATCAGCTAACTTACCATAAATAGGAGTTGCAATTGAGTTTGTCAATAGAAAAATTGAAAAAACCCAGTTCATTAATGAAACTCCGTGAAGATCCCCAACAATCGTAGGCATAGCGGTCGATACAATGGTTCCCTCAACCGCACTCATAAACGTTGCAACAAATAGTGCAATTGTCACAACTTTGACATTTGTTTTACCTTTCATTTTTCATCATCTTTCTAATTGATCAAATAAAAAAGCGACCATTGAAGGTCGTCATTTAAAACTTTATTTAAAATAATCTTGCAGTGCTTTCACCTTGTCAGTGTGCTCCCACGGAAGATCCACATCAGTTCTTCCGAAATGACCATAAACAGCAGTTTGCTTATAAATTGGTCGTTTTAAATCAAGCATCTTAATGATGCCAGCTGGTCGCAAATCAAAGATTTTTCTAATTGCTTCCACTAGTTGATCATCGGAAACTTTCGAAGTTCCAAACGTGTTAACTGAGATAGATACAGGTTCGGCTACCCCAATTGCATATGCCAATTGAATTTCAATCTTTTTGGCAAGTCCAGCTGCTACGATGTTTTTAGCAATGTAACGGGCGGCATAACTTGCGGAACGATCTACCTTCGTGGCATCCTTTCCAGAAAAAGCGCCTCCACCATGATGAGCGGCACCACCATACGTATCAACGATGATTTTTCTTCCCGTCAATCCAGCATCACCCACTGGTCCTCCAACCACAAATTTTCCGGTTGGATTAATTAAATATTTGGTATGATCATCAAGGTATTTGGCAGGAATCGTAGTTTTAATGACCTTCTCAATGACATCTTTTCTAATTTGATCTTGTGTAACATCAGGATCATGTTGAGTACTTAAAACGACAGTATCAACTCGCTTAGGGTTGTCATCATTATCATATTCAACGGTTACCTCAGCCTTAGCATCAGGACGTAAATAAGGAATTTCATTACTTTTACGCAATTTAGCTAACTTTTGCATTAAGTGATGACTCAATGAAATTGGAAGTGGCATTAATTCCGGCGTCTCACTATCAGCATAACCAAACATAATTCCTTGGTCACCGGCTCCAATCTTATCAAGTGGGTCAACATCCCCGCCACGTGTTTCAACGGACTCATCGACTCCCTGAGCAATATCAGGCGACTGTTCATCAAGTGATACTAAAACAGCAACACTGTCAGCATCAAACCCATATTTTGGGTCATTATATCCAATCTCACGAATGGTATCTCTGACCACTTTTTGAATGTTCACATATGCAGTAGTTGAAATTTCTCCAAATACTAAAACTAATCCCGTAGTAACAGATGTTTCACAGGCAACTCGAGCATCTGGATCTTTTTTTAAAATTGCATCCAAAATTGCATCACTAATCTGATCAGCAACCTTATCAGGATGACCTTCTGAAACTGATTCAGAAGTAAATAAACGCTTCTCTGACATTTTTATTCCCCCTATGATTGGTGGTTACAAGGCAACTTCACTTTCGTGAATCCTATCGGGAATCTGCTCATAACTTTATAATAATAACATATTTATAAGTAATTAAAAAGCTCATAAAATCTCCATTGTACAAATTTCGATAATTGATTAACATAGATTTATCAATATAAAAAGGACATTATTATGAAAACTTTTATTGAAAATAATCAAACCGCGGTTAAGGCGGTCATTTTATTCGTTTTTATCATTTTAAATACCTTAATCTGGCTCTTTGCCTCCCAAGTAGATCTTTTATCAGTTCATTGGACCTCTCGGCTCGTAGTTTTAGTGATTTCAGAATTTTTATGGTCCGCTTCTCTATTACTTTTTATCATCCATTATGATCCTCGAATTAATCTCTTATTAAATATAATTCCAGTGGTGCTAGCATTAATTACGTTATTTCCAATTCTGTTAACCATTTTGTTTGCCATCCTCGGAATTACTAATATTATCGTGATGATTCCCAAATTTAAGTTGGAAAATTATTATGGTTTAGTTTGTTTTTCATTTCTCAATTCAATTGCACCTGTAATTTCTTTTTGTTATCTGGATAATCAATATCTAGAATCAAGTGTTCTAGTCAACGTTGGTATTCTATTCTGTCTATACTGCCTGTTCTTTGTACCCTTCTTTCATCATCGTCTTGAAAGTAAATTGAATTTTATTTTTATTTTGATTTTTGCTGGCTTTTTACTAGCTAATTTTTCAATCGTTAAATGTATTATTTTAATCGCCCTGGTCTTAATTTCATATGGAATTCAGATTTTTAGCGAAAAAGAAACTCTGGAAAATTGTTTGCTTTCATTTATAATCATTGGACTTGCTGCTTTTATATAAAAAATGGACTTCAGATTACTGAAGTCCATTTTTGTTTATTGTAATGAGATAGCATCCAAAAACTCTTTAATTCTTGATGAAGGATTATTAAAGAATTCATCCTTAGAACCGTCAAAGATCTTTTCACCATTCTCAATAAAAAGCATTTTATCTGCTGATAATTTTGCAAATTCAATGTTATGGGTAATCATGACCATTGATTGACCCTGCTGAGCTAATTCTTCCAGCATTTCTAATACTTGCGTCTCAAGTTCTGGATCAAGTGCACTCGTTGGTTCGTCCAACAGAATGTATTTTGGCTTAACTGCCAGAGCTCTACAAATTGAGATCCGCTGTTGCATTCCACCTGATAACTCATCAGGATAAAAATTAGCGTATTTCTCAAGACCAACTCGCTTTAACAATTCATTTGCTTGCGCAATGGCCTCTTTCTTAGGAACCTTATGAACATGAATTGGAGCAGCTGTGATGTTATCAATCACACGCAAATTAGGAAAAAGATTCCAATTTTGAAACACCATGCTGGTTTGTGCACGGAGTTCTTTACTCTGCTTGCTGGTGATTTTATCCGCATAGTTCAACGAAAAATTAGGGAAACTAATTATCCCTGAATCTGGATGAACCAACAAATCCAACGAACGGAGTAAAGTTGACTTTCCCGACCCAGAAGGACCAACGATTACGGTTGTTTTCCCCTCTGGAAATTCAGTACTAATATTATCAAGGACCGTCTTTCCGTCATATTTTTTTACGATATCTTTGATTTTAATCATTAGCCTTCATCCCCCTTTAAATATCTTGAAGAACGCTTCTCGAGATAATGTTGAAGGATCGTTAAAATACTGCACAAAATGGCATAGAGAGCAGCTACTTCGGTATACATAAGTAGTGGCTGATAGTTGTGAGCCGCAATCTGTTGACTAACCTGAAACATTTCAGTGATAGTAATTGTACTTGCCAAAGAAGTATCCTTAACTAATCCGATGAATTCATTAGATAGTGGTGGAAGTACAATTCGAGCTGCTTGTGGCAAAATGATATACCAAAGGGTCTGAGTAGTACTAAAACCAAGTGTATAAGCTGCATCCCATTGATCTTGGGGGACTGACATTAAAGCTGAGCGAATTGTTTCTGAAGCATATGCACCCGTATTTAATGAAAATCCAATTACAGCAGCTGTAAACGCTGGAATTTCAAAATTAAAACCAGGGATGAAATTTTGCAGATTAGGTAATCCAAAATAAATGATAAACAACTGAACCAACAACGGAGTGGAACGAAAAGCCCACACATACACATCCGCAATTACTCTTAAAATTCCCCAAATAGATCTAACAAATGCATTTCCATGAGGCTTCAAGAATTTTATTAATGCAGTCACAATCGCAAGAATCAAACCAAAAAAGAAAGAAATAATGGTTAGCGGAATGGTGTATTTAATCATTGCTTCTAGAAGACTAGGCAATGATGAAATGATAATGTCCCACATAATTCTTTAATCTCCTAACTAAACTAAATATTATTTATCTGTAATATTTTCTCCAAAGTACTTCATTGATAGACGCTTCAAAGTCCCATCTTTTCGAAGTTCATTGAGCGCTTTGTCCATCTGTTTGTTCAATTTAGCGGACTTCTTATTCATCATTGGGGCAATTTCACCTTGAGGAATGATATTTGTTGGAATTAGTTTAGCTTGTAGATCGGTATCCTTGTGACTAGCATACCAAGTTTGCCATGCTGGTTGAGCATTGATTGCTCCGCTAACTCGTCCTTGATCAATCATTTGCATTGAAGTATTAAATTCTGGTGATGAAACTGGCTTAGCATGAAGCTTTTCTGCGTTGTCCCAGTTGTCAGTTCCTGTTCCTTCGGCAACTTTCTTACCCTTAAAGTCCTGGGCATTCTTGATTGGTGAACCCTTCTTAGTAATCATGATCGACTTTGAGTAAATGTAAGGAGTTGCAAAACGATACTGTTTCTTACGTGAAGGATTAATTGCCATATTGTTAAAGATGACATCGTATGAATTAGAATTTAACCCTTGGATTAATGAGTCCCATCCAGTTAATTTGTATTGAACCTTCATGCCCATCTTCTTAGCAACATCCTTAGCAAGATCAACTTCAAATCCAGTTAATTTACCGTTTTTATCCTTGTAGGAATAAGGAGCATAAGTTCCCTCCATTCCAACAGTTAACGTGCCAGGCTTCTTAGTTTCTGACTGTTTCCCACAAGCAGTAACAGTTAGTGCTAAAGCAGCAACACCTGTCAGTAAAAGTAACGGCCATCTTTTCTTCATAATTAAAATCCCCATTCATTAAAATATGTTGTACAAAATTAATTAATTCACTATGTTTATTTTACTCTAAAAATTTAAACAGACAAGTAACTTTCTCATGACGCTACCTCCTAAATTGATCATAAATGAACACAAAAAAGAGGACTGGATCCACCAGTCCTCTCATAACTATAATTATTATAATAAAATAATATCATTTATAGAGAAGCCTTTGAGTGCATACCAAAATTGTCGTTAGATTGTTTTAAATCTTTTTTGCAACAACAAGGTTTACACATAATTACTTCTCCTTTCGTATTCATCAATATGAAATTATAATATTACTATTTCTTTACTGGGTCAATAGTTTGATCTTCAAGATCTGGATCATCATGTTCATCCTTTGGTAAAAGAAGGTTTAAAACAATTCCAATGACAGTAGCTAAAGCTACTCCTGTAAATTGAAAACTTCCGATTTGAATGTAGGCATTCCCAATTCCAATTACCAAAATAACCGATGCAATCATTAAATTACGCTTTTTATCCATGTCTAACTTATTATCAATCATTACTTTGGCACCATTAGCGGCAATTGTTCCAAACAAGAGAAAACTAATCCCACCAATTACAGGCAGTGGCATTTGCATGATAAGAACATTCAATTTGTTTACAAAGGCAAAAATCATTGCAAAAATTGCCGCACCAACAATTACCCAAACACTGTAAACTTTAGTAATCGCCATCACTCCGATGTTTTCACCATAACTAGTCACGGCTGGTCCACCAAGAATTCCAGCAGCAAGGGATGCTGCTCCATCTCCTGCAAGGGTTCGATTAAGGCCCGGATCTTTGAAGAAATCCTTATGAGTCATTTCGCCTAATACCATTAAATGCCCCATGTGTTCAGTCATGGTTACAAAGGCAATCGGAGCCATAATCAGGATGGCATTCCAATCAAATTTAAAACCCCTTTCGGTTCCAATGAGGTGAAATGGCGGCATTTTAAACCATGGAGCAGCCACGATGGCGTGAATATCTACCAATCCACAAGCCACTGAGATCAAATAACCACAAACAATGGCCAATAAAATGGGAATTAAGCCCAAAAAGCCCTTGAGTTTGACGTTAAAGAAAATAGCTAAAAACAGGGTCGCCATTGCGATTCCAAAAAAGACTAAGCTATACTTTCCATGATCCATCATCGCATTTTGGGCAGCACTTCCAGCAAGCGATAATCCAATTACCATCACAATGGGTCCTACTACGACCGGTGGTAAAATCTTATCAATCCAATCAGAACCAATAAATGAAATAATCGTAGCCACAATTACGTAAACCAATCCTACGGCTACTACTCCTTGAGAAACTCCAGCAATTCCAGTCGTTTTCATTAGAGCCATCATTGGGGTTACAAATGCGAAACTTGATCCCATGTAGGCGGGAATTTTTCCCTTCGTAATTAAAACATGGAGCAAAGTCCCGATCCCTGATGCAAACAGAGCAATACTTGGACTTAACCCAACTAACAATGGAACGATCACAGTACTACCAAACATTGAAAACATGTGCTGTAAGGAAAGCCCAATCCATTTTAATGGTGTGGGTCGATCATGAATTCCTAATACATAGTCCTTTTTCTGATTCATTTTCTACTGACATCCCTTCTAATAAAAAACTGCCGTCCATTTGGGCAGCAGTTCTCGATTAGATAAAGTTATACAGTTTCACTTTAAAAGTCGAAATCTTGCTGCCTCACTGGACAAACTTAAAGATTCATTTAACTAAAACAATATCTTTTTTATTTTTATTTGTCAATAAAATTTCTAAATCAAAATGATAACGGAGCCCCTTATGACACTATGTTTAACGGACTTTACTCACTATCTAATCCCACATTTAAAACACAAGCACCCTTTAGATCACCCTTAGCAACCCGTTTTAGTGCTTCATCTGCTTTAGCAAGTGGAAATTCAGTTACATCAGGTTCGATGTGTAAACGATCAGCTAAAGTTAAAAATTCTTCACCATCACTTCTCGTATTACTTTCAACACTGGTTAAGTTCTTTTCATGAAAGATATGATCCTCATAACTCATTTGCGGAATATCAGACATGTGAATTCCAGCTAAAGCAAGGGTCCCACCAGGAGCTAAACTTTCTAGAGCATTGGGAACGGCTTCTCCAACTGGTGCAAAAATAATGGATGAATCTAGAGGAACCGGCGACATATCATAAGTGTTATTTACTGATTTAGCTCCAAGTGACAGCGCAAACTTTTTGGCGTCCTCACCCCGAGTGAAAACGTGAACTTCAATTCCCTGATCAATTGCTAACTGAGCAGTGATATGGGCTGAACCACCAAATCCATAGATTCCGAGAGTACCTCCAGCTGGGATGTTGGCTCTCTCGAAAGCACGATAACCAATAATTCCCGCACAGAGAAGTGGAGCAGCTCTGAGTGAATTAAACCGTTCTGGAATTCGATATGCAAATCCCTCAGGAACGGTCGTATATTCTTCATATCCGCCATCATGGTCCCATCCCGTGTACTTAGAATATGGGCATAAGTTTTCTCTACCAGAACGACAATATTTACATACCCCACAGGTTTTTCTTAACCATGGAATTCCAATTCGTTCACCGATTTTAAATCTGCGAGTATGAGGACCATTTTTAACTACTTTACCAATAATTTCATGACCTGGTGTTAAATTCTTCTTATGAACTGGAAGATCACCTTCGGTAACATGAAGGTCTGTGTGACAAACTCCACATGTCAATACTTTAACGAGGACCTCACCGTCACCCGGCGTTGGTACTTCTTTTCTTACGTACTTCAATGGTGATTTATCCCCATTAATCGGTCCTGGTTTAACGATCTCCCATGCATTCATGGTTTTAGGAATATTAATCTTAGTTTCTTCTACCATTACAATTCCCTCCTCAATTAATCTTCGCGTTCATCGTATCACAAGATAATTTAAAATAAAGTAATCTAACTAAGAACTAATCAAAATAAGTTTGAATCTTTTCAGGTTGTTTTTGAACCAATATTTTCCCATTTCTAATTGAATATAAGAGTGTCTTTCTTTCGTTAATTTCATTATAAAAATTATCAGTATCAAAAATTAAAAAGCTAGCTGGTTTCCCCTCATCGATCCCATAATGATCACTTACATGAAGTGTTTTAGAAGCATTAGTGGTAACTAACTTATATGAATCCATAATTTGATGATAACCCATCAATTGACTTGCTAGGATTCCAACGTAAAGTGCATCAAGCATATTACCATTTCCCATGGGATACCATGGATCTTTAATATCATCTTCACCAAATGATACGTTAATTCCATGCTCTAAAAGTTCTTTCACTCGGGTTAAACCACGTCGTTTTGGATATGTATCAAAACGTCCTCCTAAATGCATATTAACCAACGGATTAGCTACCATATTAATTTGGGACATCCTTAGTAGCCGCATGAGTTTGTCGGCGTAAGCGTCATTATAAGACCCAAGAGCAGTGGTATGACTAGCAGTTACTCGATCCTTCATTCCAGATTCATAGGCTAAGGTGGCAAGAACCTCTAAATTTCTGGAATTGGGATCATCAATTTCATCACAATGAACATCAACCAATCGATCATATTTTTCAGCTAAATTCATTAAAAACTCTAATGAATCACGCCCATAATACTGATTAAATTCATAATGAGGAATTCCACCCACGGCATCGACACCCATTTTAACGGCTTCTTCAAGTAATTCCCTCCCATTAGGAAAAGAGAGAATTCCCTCCTGAGGAAAAGCAACTAGTTGTAAGTCAATGAAATCAGATACTTCTTCGCGGACTTCAAGTAACGCTTTAAGGGCAGTAAAATCAGGATCAGTCGTATCAACATGACTTCGGACAAATTGAATTCCATGTTTAGCTTGGTTTTTTAGGGTTTGGATGGCACGACCTTTTACATCTTGTGCAGATAGACTCTTCTTTCGATCAGCCCAAATGGAAATTCCTTCAAATAATGTCCCACTTTCATTAAAACGTGGTTCCCCTGCTGTCAGGGTTGAATCCAAATGAACATGTGAATCGACAAATGGCGGAATAATTAGTTTTCCATTGGCATCGATAACTTTTTCCTCTGGAGCATCAATGTGATTAGCAATTCGTTTAATTTTTCCATCCTTAATTAAAAGATCTTGCTTTTGCTTGGAATTTTCAATATAACCTTGTTTAATAATCATCTTAATTGCCTCGTCTTTCTGAAATACGACCAATCATATAGTAAAGAATTGCGATAATTCCCATCACAATAAATGTGGCTCCAATGGTATTTTTTATAATTGAAACGTTTTTTAAAGCTAAGTATAGCAAAACACCTAAAACCCAAAGTCCAAACGCAAACCAATTTACACCATGACTATACCAAAATTCTCCCTTGGGATCACCAAATGAACTCAAATTATAATCACGATCATTAAGTAAGAAATAATCAACTAGCATAATTGAAATAATTGGACCTAAAAACATCCCAATATAATCTAGAAAAGCGGTAAAAGCTGATAGGAAACTGCCACTTAAAAGAGGAATGAAAGTTAAAGCCATCGCCACAATCGTTACAATTAATAAAGAATGTTTCAAAGTTATTTTATGATTCATATTGGTTAAAGCAGAACCAGCAGCCTGAAGATTAACGGCATTAGCAGTCATACTAGTCAAAACAATTACAATCATTGCAATGATTCCTAACCCAAGTTTATTGGCCACTGTACTTGGGTCAGAATTATTAGGATCATAAACCCCAGACGTAATGGCAATACTAATTGTGGTACATAATCCAATTGAAGCAAAACTCACGGCACCAAGCAAAGCACCCCAAAATGGTGCACTTGTTGAAACTTTTTTCTTATTAGTAAATCGTGTGAAATCAGCTCCACTAGTTACCCACGCCAAGTTAAATGCGGCTAAACTATCAATGGCAGCTCCAAATGGCATTTGATCTTTCTTAGGAACTACCCAATGAGATAATTGAGAAAGTGAGACATCTTTAAAGACGGCTATTGCTTCCCATATTACAAAAATAATGACAAGAATGATTCCAACTCTTTCAATGACTCTAATGGATCGTTGTCCCGCAATAACGCTTAGAATATGTAAAATACTCATAATTAAAATTCCAATTACTAATCCGAACGTGCCACCTGGTTTTCCGAAAATTGGCCACCCAAAGAACGTGTTAAAAATATATGATAATGACGTAGCCGCAATGAATGTATTAACAGCTGTCCACCCCATAAACATGACTAGATTAATGATGGAAGGAATGATACTTCCCCGGATTCCAAAGGTTGCTCGACTCAACGTAGTAGTGGATAAACCCGTTTGGTACCCTTCATATCCAATTAAACTAAGAAACAGATAAGAAACAACGGAAGCAAGCACTAGAGCACTAAATCCACCCCAAAGTCCACAGGCGGCAATAATTCCACCAATAAACCACGTTCCATTATTAGCATTGGCACCAAACCAGTTTGCAAACATATCCCAGTAACCCATATTCCGTTCACCCATGGGAATGGGATGAATCTCATATTTATTATCTTGCGCCATTCTTCTCCTCCTTAACTTATAATTAAAGCATTACATTGCTTTAATTATAGTAATCCGCAAGATAATTGAAAAGGTAAAATTCATTGATGAAACAATAATTGGAATTCTAAAAGGAAGAGCGTATCATAAATAATAGTTTAATTAAGGAGTGATAAATTATGCTTGGAAGCCGCGAAGCTAGAATTAAACGCGATAAATTAAGAATTAAAAAGCAAAAGCTTAAATTAAAGAAACAAAAGTTAAAACTTAAAAAGCTCAAAATAAAGTTAAAAAATAAAAGAAAATAGAGAGCACCATTTCTGGTGTTCTCTATTTTATATACAAAACCATATATTATAATTTTGGACACAAAAACAGGTCTAAGCCCGGGCAGTTAAATAAATTAACAACAATGAAGGATCAACAGAACCTTAATGTACTCGGACTCATCCCTGCATCATTAGTATATGCTATATTCATCAAAATTAGCAAGCAAAACGACTAAAAGATAATTACTATTTCAACCTTAAACACTCCTATTTAAATAAAAACAAATCAAATTGGAGATAATAAAAAAGAACATTAGTTTTTTAAAACTAATGTTCTTCTATGTAACTATGTTTATACCGGAGGTGGGGTTCGAACCCACACGATCGCAATGATCACTGGATTTTGAGTCCAGCGCGTCTGCCAGTTCCGCCACTCCGGCATGCTAATGATTGCTAAAGCAGTAAAACAAAGGCGGTAACCGGATTTGAACCGGTGATGAAGGTTTTGCAGACCTCTGCCTTACCACTTGGCTATACCGCCATAAAGGCACTAAGCCTTAAATAACTGCCCTTCCCTACTGGAACCAAGCAATCAAAAGGGCGGTAGGTGGGAATCGAACCCACGCGTGTCGGTACCACAAACCGATGTGTTAACCACTTCACCACTACCGCCATAACATCATAAACAGGGATAGTAGGAATTGAACCCACATCAACGGTTTTGGAGACCGGTATACTACCGTTGTACGATATCCCTATAAATAAAATGGAAGGAAGTGGATTTGAACCACCGAACCCGAAGGAGCGGATTTACGGTCCGCCGCGTTTAGCCAGACTTCGCTATCCTTCCATATAATGGCGCGGGACAGAATCGAACTGCCGACACACGGAGCTTCAATCCGTTGCTCTACCAACTGAGCTACCGAGCCATTGTCTTTTATGACATTTACAATAATAAAACTATTTAATTAATGTTGCAAGTGTTTCTACAACAAACGGTCCGTACGAGACTCGAACTCGTGATCTCCTGCGTGACAGGCAGGCGTCCTGAACCAACTAGACCAACGGACCATATGTTATGGAGGATACAGGGATCGAACCTGTGACCTCCTGCTTGTAAGGCAGATGCTCTCCCAGCTGAGCTAATCCTCCA